>JBKPRL010000044.1:0-10868 GCA_046734535.1 bacterium
GCGCGGGCCATGTCCCCGACGACGACGGCCACACGGTCGCCGCCCGGCTTGGCGCGGAGGCGGGCGACCATCGCCGGTGACACGTCGATGCCGCTGACGTCGAGGCCGGCCTCGGCCAGTGGGATGGCCAGGCGACCGGTGCCGGTCCCGAGCTCGAGCACTCGGCCGCCGGCGGCCAGCGTCGTGATGGCGGCGACGGTGGCGCCGACATCGGTGAGGTCGGCGTACCACTCGTCGTACACGTCGGCCATCGCCTCGCCGTATGACGGCGGCTCGTAGCCCTCCACCGTCTCAGTTGAGCACGGCGGACGCGTCGCCGTTGTACGCCCGCTCAGGGGGCGAAGGGCGCCGTCCGGGCCGAGGGGTACCGTGCGGTCCATGCGGATCGGGATCTTCGGGATGTCCGTCAACGACGGCACCATCGACAGGGTGGTCGAGGAGGCGCGCGACGCCGAGTCCGGCGGCTTCGGCTCCTACTGGGCGCCGCAGATCTTCGGGCACGACGCGCTGACGGCACTGGCCGTCGCCGGGCGGGAGGTCCCCCGCATCGAGCTCGGCACCAGCGTCGTGCCGACGTTCCCGCGCCATCCGATGGCGCTGGCACAGCAGGCGCTGACGGTGAACGCGGCGTGCGGCGGCCGGCTCTGCCTGGGCATCGGCCTGTCCCACCAGGTCGTCATCGAGTCGATGATGGGCCTGTCGTTCGAGAAGCCGGTCCGCCATCTCCAGGACTACCTGTCCGTGCTCATGCCCCTCCTCCACGACCGAAAGGTGTCCTACGACGGGGACGCCTATCGCGCGCACGCCGCGATCACCGTCAACGGGGGAACGGCTCCGGATGTCGTCGTCGCCGCGCTCGGGCCGCAGCTGCTCGGTGTGGCCGGTCGCCTGGCCGACGGCACGCTCACCTGGTGCGTGGGCCCCGACACCCTTCGCGACTTCACGGTGCCGACGATCACGGCCGCCGCGGAGGCCGCCGGTCGACCGGCGCCGCGGATCATCGCTGCGCTCCCGGTCACGGTGACCGCCGACCCGGCGGCGGCCCGCGAGCGCGCCGCGGCGCTGCTCGCGATGTACGGCCAGCTGCCGTCCTACCGCGCCATGCTCGACCGGGAGGGCGTCGCCGGACCGGCCGACCTCGCCATCCTCGGTTCGGAGCAGCAGGTGGCCGACGGCGTCGCCGCGCTGGCCGACGTGGGCGTCACCGACTTCGCCGCGTCCGAGATCGGCGCGACCGTCGACGAGCGGGAGGCGACCCGCGCCGCGCTCCGCCAGCTCCTGTGACGGAGGGCGGCGCGCTCAGGGGGCGAGCGCGTTGAAGGGGGCGGCCGGCAGGTTGCGCACCACGCCGTAGGTCAGCGCGAGGACGACCAGGCCGGTCCACACCCCGCTCGGCACGCGGTGCAGCAGGTCGAGCCGCCGGCCGGTGACCGACGGCCACAGCCACGACAGCCAGAGGTAGCCGGCCAGCGCGACGACCACCGGGAGGAAGAGGTTGGCACCCAAGGCGGCGCGCACCTCGCCGTGCAGCACGTCGTGGAGCGCCCGCGTCATGCCACAGCCCGGGCACCACCGACCGGTCAGCCGGTGGAACGGGCACGGGATGAAGACGCCACCCCTGGCCGGGTCGAACGCCCAGACGTAGGCCATCCCGGCGACCGCGGCCGCACCTCCCGCGACAGGGGCGACCCAGCGTGGAGCCATCGGGGCGACGCTAGCCCGGCCCAGCGCGCCGGCCGGCCGCGCCGATCGTGCGGAACAGTTGCAGCGGCAACGACCCGGCGGCGGCCGGTGACCACGGAGCGTGAGGAACGCGGTCGGTGGGACGGGCCCCGCGGGCGCGCCGACACTCCCGGCTCGTAGCCTGGGTCCCCCATGCGGCGCCGAACCCTCATCTGCCTGGGCACCGCCGTCCTGCTCCTCGGGGCCTGCTCGGCCAGCAGCAACGTGACGGTGTCGCCCGCGCCGGCCGGCTCGGCGGGCACGGAACCTGGATCGACGGGCGCGGCCCCGAGCTCGGACCCACCCGCCGCCTCGACCACCGTCGAGTGGCAGGACTGCCCGACGTCGAAGGACTACGACAACACCGGCTGGCAGTGCGGGACGATCGAGGTGCCGCTGCGCTACGACCAGCCGTCGGCCGGGACCATCAAGCTCGCCCTCACGCGGCACCCGGCGACGGACGACGCCACCAGGATCGGTTCGCTCTTCGTCAACCCCGGTGGGCCGGGAGGCTCGGGGATCGAGTCCGTCCACTTCCTCGTCGAGGAGCTGCCCGAGGACGTGAAGGCCCGGTTCGACCTCGTCGGCTTCGATCCCCGTGGTGTCGGTGAGTCGACGCCGGTCGACTGCATGGGTGATCAGGCCAAGGACGCGGAAGCGGACCTCGACCCGACGCCGGACACGCCGGCCGAGATCACCGCGCTGACCGACCGGGTGGCCGCCACCGCCGACGCGTGCGCCAAGGCCCAGGGCGACCTGCTTCCCTACGTCGGCACGGTCAACGCCGCCCGCGACCTGGACCGGCTGCGCGAGGCCGTGGGCGATGACCGGATCACCTACCTCGGTTACAGCTACGGCACGATCCTCGGCGCGATCTACGCCGACCTCTTCCCCGACAAGGTCCGGGCGATGGTCCTCGACGGCGCGGTCGATCCGACCACTGGGGTGGACCCGGCGGGAGAGCAGCACGGCGGGACGTATGGCGACCAGGATTTCCAGCAGGCCTTCGCCCGCTTCGCCGCGGCCTGCGCAGCGGCAACCGGATGCTCCGCGGGCCCGGACGCCAAGGCTCTCCTGGACCAGGTGCGCGCCCAGGCCGAGGCGGCCCCGCTCCCCGCGCCCACGGTCGAGACCGAGGACGGACGCAAGCTGACCATCGGCCTGTTCGAGACCGGTGTCGCGTCCGCCCTCTACGACACGGCGTCGTGGCCGTTCCTGTCGGTCGGTCTGCGGGACGCCGCGAACGGCGACGGCTCGGCGCTCATCCGGCTGGCCGACAACCTGAACCGGCGCTCCCCGGACGGGACGTGGGAGAACCTCTTCGATGCCTTCCGGGCGATCTCCTGCGCGGACTTCCCCGCTCGCCCCACCGCAGGTGACGCGACCGCGACGTACACGGCCATCATGGGCACCGGAGAGGACGTGCCGGCCAACATGCCGAACCCGGCCTGCGAGGATTGGGCGCCCACGGCCGACCCGCTGCCGGTGGTGACGAAGGCGGCGACCGAGCACCCGGTGCTCGTCCTGGGCACGAAGGGCGATCCAGCCACGCCGTACGCCAACGCCGCCGCGATGGCCTCCAGCCTCGGCAACGCGGTGGAGCTGACGTGGGAGGGCGACGGCCACACGGCGTTCCCGAAGACGAAGTGCGTGAACGACGCCGTCGGTCGCTACCTCACCGACCTCGTCGCGCCGTCTGCGGACACGAACTGTCCCGCGGCTGACGGCGGCGGCTCGTCGACGGCCGGCTCGGCGTACGCGCTGGACCGCGACCTGCTGCGCCGCCAGATCGAGGACGGCTTCAAGCAGAACGGCACGCCGAAGGACCTGGCCACGTGCATCGCCCGTCCGCTGGCCGAGGATCTCGACGAGAACCAGATCGTCCACTTCTTCCTCGGCCTCGACGCGGCCGGTCTGAACGACAAGCTGAACGCGGTCGCCTCCTCCTGCGGTGGGACCTTCGGCAGCAGCGCCAACAGCAGCGGGACCGGCGGCGGGTAGGGCCGCGGGGACCGGCCCCCGGGTCGGCGTCTCAGCGGCTGATGGCGACCGGCTGCGTCACGTCGGCGAAGAAGTCGTTGCCCTTGTCATCGACCACGACGAAGGCCGGGAAGTCCTCGACCTCGATCTTCCAGACCGCCTCCATGCCGAGCTCGGGGTACTCGAGCACCTCGACGGAGCGGATGCAGTCCTGGGCCAGGCGGGCGGCGGGACCGCCGATCGAGCCGAGGTAGAAGCCGCCGTGGCGGGCGCACGCGTCCGTCACCTGCTGGCTGCGGTTGCCCTTGGCCAGCATGACGAAGCTGCCGCCGTTGGCCTGGAAGAGCTCGACGTAGCTGTCCATGCGGCCCGCGGTGGTCGGGCCGAAGGAGCCGGAGGCGTAGCCGGCCGGCGTCTTGGCCGGCCCGGCGTAGTAGACGGCGTAGTCGGCCAGGTACTGGGGGAGTCCGAGCCCGGCGTCGAGGCGCTCCTTGATCTTGGCGTGCGCGATGTCGCGCGCCACGATCATCGGCCCGGTCAGCGAGAGCCGCGTCTTGACGGGGTAGCGGGAGAGCTCGGCCCGCACCTCGCTCATCGGCCGGTTGAGGTCGATGTGGACCACGTCTCCGCTGAGGTCGGCCGGCGTCGTCTCCGGGAGGAACTGGGCCGGGTCGGTCTCGAGCTGTTCGAGGAAGACGCCGTCGGCCGTGATCTTGCCGAGTGCCTGGCGGTCGGCCGAGCAGGACACCGCGATCGCGATGGGGCAGCTGGCGCCGTGGCGGGGGAGGCGGATGACCCGCACGTCGTGGCAGAAGTACTTGCCGCCGAACTGCGCGCCGATCTTCGTCCGGCGCGTCAGCTCGAGGACCTGCGCCTCGAGCTCGTGGTCCCGGAAGCCCTGGCCGAGCTCGTTGCCGGACTTCGGGAGGGTGTCGAGGTAGCGGGCCGACGCCAGCTTGGCCGTCTCCACCGCGATCTCGGCCGACGTGCCGCCGACCACGATGGCCAGGTGGTACGGCGGGCAGGCGGCCGTGCCCAGCGTCCGGATCTTCGCGTCCAGGAACTGGAGCATGCTGGCCTCGTTCAGGACGGCCTTGGTCTCCTGGTAGAGGTAGCTCTTGTTGGCCGAGCCGCCGCCCTTGGCCATGAACAGCAGCTTGTACGCGTCGCCGTCGACCGCGGCGATCTTGATCTCGGCCGGCAGGTTGGTGCCGGTGTTGACCTCCTCCCACATCGTCAGCGGTGCCATCTGCGAGTAGCGCAGGTGCGACGTCTGGTAGGTCTCGAAGATGCCGCGCGCGATGGCCTCCTCGTCACCACCGCCGGTGATGACACGCTGACCGCGCTTGCCCTTGACGATGGCCGTGCCGGTGTCCTGGCACATGGGGAGCACGCCGCCCGCGGCGATGGCGGCGTTCTTCAGCAGGTCGAGGGCCACGAAGCGGTCGTTGGGTGACGCCTCGGGGTCGTCGAGGATGGCGCGCAGCTGCCGGAGGTGACCGGGCCGGAGCAGGTGGGCGATGTCCCGCATCGCCTCGCGGGTCAGGAGGGTCAACGCCTCCGGCTCGACCTTGACGAAGCGACCCTGGGAGGTGTCGAACGTCGAGACGCCGTCGGTGGTCAGCAGCCGGTACGGCGTGTCGTCCGGCCCGATGGGGAGGAGGTCCTGGTATTCGAACGCCGGCACGGCCGTCACGGTATCCCTCGGGCTCCGCGCGGCCGTAGCGTGGCGGCCGTGGCTCCCGCTGTCGCTCCGCCGCCCGTCCCCGATGACCGCGATGGGGAGGTGCGGATCGAGCACGACTCGCTGGGCGAGGTGCGGGTGCCCGCCGAGGCCCGGTGGGGGGCCCAGACGCAACGGGCCATCGAGAACTTCCCGATCTCCGGCGAACGGGTGCCGCCGGAGCTGATCCACGCCCTCGGCTCGATCAAGGGGGTGGCGGCGACGGTGAACGGCCGGCTCCGCGTGATCCCGAAGGACGTCGCGGCGGCCATCCATGACGCGGCCTCGGAGATGTCCTTCGGCGCCTTCGACGACCACTTCCCGCTCGACGTCTTCCAGACCGGCTCCGGCACGAGCACGAACATGAACGCCAACGAGGTGCTGGCCCACGTCGCCTCCGAGCGCCTCGGCCGGCCCGTGCACCCCAACGACGACGTCAACGCCTCCCAGTCGTCCAACGACGTCTTCCCGTCCGCGTTGCGGCTGGCCGCCTGCTGGCTCATCGTGCGCCAGCTGATCCCCGCCCTCGACCACTTGTACGCCGAGCTGCGCCGGCTGTCCCGCGCCCACGTCCGGACGGTGAAGGCCGGCCGCACCCACCTGATGGACGCCGCGCCCGTGACCTTCGGTCAGGAGGCCGCGGGGTGGGCCCGCCAGGTCGAGCTGGCCCGGGAGCGCCTGCTCGACGTCCTGCCCCGTCTCGGCGAGCTCCCCCTCGGTGGCACGGCCGTCGGGACCGGTCTCAACGCGCCCCCTCGTTTCGCCCGCGGCGTCATCGCCATCCTGGCCGCGGACATGGGCCTACCCCTCTCGGAGGCGGTCGACCACTTCGAGGCCCAGTCCGCGCAGGACGCGGTGGTCGAGGCCAGCGCCATCAGCAAGGTCGTGGCGCTCTCGCTCCACAAGATCGCCGGCGACCTCCGGCTCCTCGGCTCCGGCCCCGCCGCCGGGCTGGCCGAGCTGGCGCTGCCCGCGCTGCAGCCGGGCAGCTCGATCATGCCCGGCAAGGTGAACCCGGTGATCCCCGAGGCGGTCCAGCAGGTCACGTGCGAGGTCGTGGGCAAGGATGCAGCCGTCTCGTTCGCGGCGACGCTGTCGACGTTCGAGCTGAACACCGCCATGCCGGTGATGGCTCGCAGCCTCCTGACGTCGCTCCGCCTGCTCGCCTCCTCGGCCCGGCTGCTGGCGGACCGCGCCATCGCCGGCCTGACGGTGGACGAGGCGATGATGCGGCGCTACGCCGAGTCGTCAGCCGCCCTCATCACCGCGCTCAACCCGGTGATCGGCTACGAGCGCGCCGCGCTGGTGGCCAAGCGCGCCATGGCCGAGCGGCGGACGGTGCCCGACATCGTGCGGGAGGAGGGGCTCCTCGACGACGAGTCGATCGCCACCCTGCTCGATCCGCTGGCGCTCACCGGCGGCGGCGTGCGCTCGGCCGGCCCGCGGGTCAGGCCAAGGCCAGCGTCCCGGCGTAGGCCTGAGGGTCCCCTGGCGCAGGGATGACCGCCGCGGTCCAGGCGGTCGTCTCGGCCACCGCCTCGGCCACCTGACGCCACTCGAGGGCGTTCCAGCCCTCCGCCGACGCGACGACCTGGCCATCGACGCGCAGGAACACGAAGGCCGGCAGGCGCTCGAGTCCCAGCGCCTTCACGTAGGTGCGCTCGGGGTCGGCGAAGGTCAGGAACTCCGTCGCCAGCGGGCCGAGGAACGCTCGGGCGTCGTCGTCCGTGCCCGCCACCACCCAGTTCACCCTGACCGCGGCGCCGGTGAAGCTGCGCATGATCCGGGCCGCGGTGTCGAGGATCCAGGCGCTCTCGTTGGTGTACGGATCGATGACGACGGAGACCAGGTGGAAGGTGGTGAGCCACTGCTCCAGGGTTCGTCCCTCGCCCTGGATCGGGGTCAAGGTCAGCTCCAGGGACGGATCGCTCGCCACGGCCGGGGACGGTAGCGCGGGCAGGGGTAGGGTCCGCCAGGTGCACCCCATCGAGCGGCTCCGGTATGTCGCCCGCGCCTCCGGCGCCGATCCGGCCCTGGTGGTGCGGGAGACGGCGGGCGCGCTGGCCGGGCTCGGGCTCGATCCGGCCGGACTGGTGACGGCGTGCCGCCGCATCGTCGAGCGTCACCCGACCTCGGGCCCGCTCTGGTGGCTGTGCGCGCGGACGCTGACCGCCGCCGACCCCCTCGCGGAGGCGTGGCGTTGCGTGGAGGCCATCGAGGACGACACCACCGCGGACGAGCTGGCGATGGCCCTGCCGGAGGAGGCCACCATCTGCGTCGTCGGCTGGCCCGACCTCGTGGCCCACGCCCTCGTCCGCCGCGGCGACGTCACCGTCCTCGCCGTGGATGGCCTGGCCGAGGGTCACGGGTTGGCCCGCCGCTTGCGCCGCGCCGACGTCGAGGCCGAGGAGGTCGGTCCGGGCGGCCTGGGAGCGGCGGCAGCCACCGCCGACCTCGTCCTGCTCGAGGCCGAGGCCATCGGCCCCGACGGCTTCGTGGCCCCGGCCTCCACCCATGCCGCGGCCGCGGTCGGCTACTGCGCGGAGGTGCCGGTCTGGCTGGTCAGCGGCGTCGGCCGCCTGCTGCCCGAGCGGCTCTGGCACTCCGTCGTCACGCGGCTGGCCGAAGCCGGCGAGCCATGGGAGGTCGACCACGACGTCGCCCCGCTCTCGCTCGTCTCGGCGCTGTGCGGGCCGGCGGGGCCCGAGCCGGTGGACGACGGCCTTCGCCGGCTCGACTGCCCGGTGGCGCCCGAGCTGCTGCGCTCCTCGCCCTTCTAGACGTCGTGCCCGGGCACGTCTTCCTCTCCTATGGACGCTCGGACCGCGGCGTGGCGTTCCGGGTCGCGCAGCGCCTCGACGAGGCGGGCTTCTCGGTCTGGTGGGACCCCAAGATCGCGCCGGGCGTCACCTACGACCGGGTGATCGAGCGGGCACTGAACCAGGCCGACTGCGTCGTCGTCCTCTGGTCGGCCCACGCTGTGGAGTCGGACTGGGTCCGGGCGGAGTCGGACGAGGGGCGACGGCGCGGCATCCTCGTCCCCGCGCTCATCGAGGACGTGCAGCCGCCGCTGCAGTTCCGGCTCATCGAGACCATCGACCTGACGAGCTGGGTGGCCGATCCCACCGCCGACGCCTTCGATCGGCTGCGGGAGGCCGTCGCGCACCGCGCGCCGCCCCTCGAGCCGATGGCGCGGTGGCGGGAGGCGCTCGTCGGGGAGCCGGCCATGGACCGCCGTCGCTCCGATCCACGGTCGAGCTGGGTGTCGGGGGCCAGGTTCTCCACGTCCGGCGCGGCGGTCGTCTCCAGTGGTGACGGTGCCCTCAGTCGCTACTCGGTCCCGGCCCTCGTCGAGCAGTCGTCGGTCCCGGCCCACCACGGCGCGGTCTGGTCGTGCGCCGCCAACACCCGGGCGGTCCTGTCCGGCGGGACGGACAGCACGGCGCGGGTGTGGGATCCGGGCTCGCTCGACCCGCGCCGGGTCCTCGAAGGCCACCAGGCGTGGGTGCTGGGCACCGCGCTCTCCCGGGACAGCACCACCGCGGTCACCGGTGGACGCGACGGGTCGGTCTGCGTCTGGGACCTGGCGTCCGGCACGCTGCGCCACGTCCTGTCCGGGCATCGTGGCGCGGTGTGGTCCGTCGCGCTCGTGGAGCAGGGCGACCGGGTGGTCACCGGCTCCGACGACCAGACGCTGCGGGTCTGGGCCCTCGGCGACGGCCGGTGCCTCTCGGTCCTCCGCGGGCACACCGCCCCGGTGATGGCGGCCGCGCTGCTGCCCGACGGCGAGCGGGTGCTGTCGGCCGGCTACGACCGGATCATCCGGCTCTGGGACCTGCGCTCGGCCCGGGAGGTGGAGCGCCTCGAAGGCAGTGCCGACTGGGTGCTGAGCCTCCTGGCCACGCCCGACGGCACGCTCGCCGCGGCGGGCACCAACGGCGGCGAGATCCTCTGCTGGGACCTGACGAGTCTCGAGCTGGTGGCCCAGCTGCCGCTCCACCAGGGCCCCGTCATGAGCGTCGACTTCCGCGCCGATGCCGGATTGCTGTCCGGCTCGGCTGACAAGACGGTCGCCCTGTTGTCCCGCGCCCCCTTACGATGAGCGGCTGACCACAGGGGAGGAGGTCGTTCGGTGGAGGACGGTGCGGTCGATCTCGGCATCCCCGGCGTGACCGACGCCGTCGAGGTGGCCCGCGGCGGCTTCTCGACCGTCTTCCGGGCCCGGCAGCGCGCCATGGAGCGCACCGTCGCGGTCAAGCTGATCCACGCCACGGTCGTCGACCCGGTCGCGGGGGAGCACTTCCTGCGCGAGGTGCGCGCCACCGGGCGGCTGTCCCAGCACCCGAACGTGGCCCCGGTCTACGACGTCGGCACGACGTCGGCCGGGCAGCCCTACCTGATCATGCCGTTCTACGAGCGGGGCTCGCTCGAGCAGCGGCTGAGCAGCCGGGGCGCGCTGAGCGAGGGGGAGTCGGTCCGCTTGGCCCGCACCCTCGCCACCACGCTCGACTACGTCCACCAGCACGGGATCCTCCACCGCGACATCAAGCCGGCCAACGTCCTGCTCACCGAGTTCGACGAGCCCCTGCTGGCGGACTTCGGCGTCGCCCGGCTGGTCGACGGGTCCGTCCCGGTCAACACGACGGGCGCCAACGTGGTCACCTGGGCCTACGGTCCCCCGGAGGCCTTCACGGGCGGCGAGCCCACCGCCGCGTGGGACATCTACTCCCTCGGCGCGACCGTCTACGCCATGCTCACCGGGCAGCCGCCGTTCGTCGACGGTGGGGACGCCAACGTCTTCACGGTGCTGAACCGCATCGGCAACGTCGAGGTGCCCGACCTGCGCGATCGCGGGATCTCTGCGCCGGTCGCCGATGCGGTCCGCCAGACGATGGCCAAGGACCCGGCGGAACGCCCGGCCTCCGCGGCCGAGTTCGCGACGATGCTCACCCGCCCGCTCCCGCCTCCCAGCCTCGAACCCATCGCCGAGCCGGCCGCGCCCGCCGTGGTCGCCGAACCGGCCGCGCCAGCCGTGGTCGCCGAACCAGTCACGGCCGCCGAACCGATCACGCCGGCCGCCGAACCGATCACGCCGGCCGCCGAGCCCGAGTTCGACCCGGCTCCGATCGTCGCCGCCGCGGTCTCGCGGGATCCCGCACCGGATCCGGCTACGGAACCCCGTGAGACCGAGTCCGAGCCGGCCGCCGAGACCGAGCTCGAGCCGGCCGTCGAGCCCGACCCGGTGCCCGAGTCGGCGGCCGGCGTCGACGGTCGGGAGCGCGGATCGGGACGGGACCGGGGCACGATCGTCCTCGGCCTCCTCGTGGCCGCGGCCACCCTGCTCAGCTTCTTCGCCATCCGCCGCTACCTCTACGAGGGGTACGGGTCAGTGCTCGACGGCCCGTTCCTGGCCGACGTCGGCGCGTGGGCACCGACCGTCGGC
>JBKPRL010000045.1:0-37761 GCA_046734535.1 bacterium
ACGGCGTTCACCGTCTTCTTGCTCGAGGATGCGGTCACACCCTTTGGCGCGGCCGAGTACATCGGTGACATCACGACCAACGCCAAGGGGAAGGCCCACAACGAGTTTCGCCTCATCGTCCAAGAGGCGTTCTCGTCCACCCTGGTGGGAGGAACCCGAGTGCGGGTGGACCTGAACCAGATCGGCATGTGGTTCGCTGATCCAGCTGATGACGATTTTTGCCTCGGGGCCGGCAGTCCCGTGACACCGTTCGACGGTGACAACGCCGCTGGTGTCCAAGCATTCAACTCTCGCAACGGACCGGCCCTGCCAGCACCCTGACCCGCGTCGGGTGTGAGCAGAAGAGCCCGCCGCCGCTGAGCGGAGACGGGCCTGAGGACCGGGGGACGCTCAGCCGTCCCCCGGTCACCCAGCCGTCATCCAGAACGTCGGTCGTCATGGATTGCGCCGACGACCAGGCCCGGGCCATCCTCCGTCACGTTCGCCAGGCGATGAACGGCGACGGCGCGTGCTGATCATCGAAACGGTGATCGGCGCCCCAAACCAGGGAGAGCCGGCCGCGTTGTCGGACCTCAACCTGCTCGTCGCGATCGGAGGGCGCGTGCGAGCGCGAGATGACTGGCGCGTTGCTGACGGACACCGGATTCGACCTGGGTCGACGTGAACCTGCCGCATCGCGGTTCAGCCTCATCGAAGGACGTGCAACGCCCCGCCTCTAGCTGCCGCACTGCGCTACGCAGCCTCTCCGGGAAGCCCAGAACGACCGCGCGGGAACCTCACCCGCCAGTCGCGAACAGAATCAGCGAATGCCGTTCGATCGCGAGACGTGCAATCGGGCCACCGCTCACTCAGCATGACGCTGGGCCGAAGCGTGACCATCGCCGCCCACCCGGCGGTAGGGGCCAGGCCGCGACAGCAGCTGGTTTGGGGGGGTTGCCCGCGTGCGGGAGTGTGTTGAGATGTCATCTCGGGTGCGTGCCGTGGATCCTGACCGTCTCGCCCGGTGGTGTGTGGAGCATCTCGGCAGCCCGCCAGCGGATGAGATCTTCAGATCCGGGTTCCTCTCCGCTGTCATCGGGCTCCGACTGGCCGACGACCGGGCGGTCGTAGTCAAGGTGCGTCCGGACTCGCCGAGATTGGCGGCCTGCGTCGAGGTTCACCGCCGAATGTTCCACGCTGGTTATCCGTGCCCCGAGCCACTGACCGGCGCGACCTCCTTTGGAGCGGACGTCGCAACCGCGGAGACGTATGTCGCCGGCGGCGCTGCACTCCCGAGCACGGACCACGCCCGGGCCTTCGCTGAAGCGTTCGCGAGGCTGATCCGGCTGGCCCCCCGGCCGACCGAAGTGCCCACGCTCGAGCCGGCGCCGTCATGGGCGGCGTGGAATCACGCTGGGGAGGGACTGTGGCCATATCCCGAGGACCCTGACGTCAACCTCAACGAGGTGGCCGGCCCGGAGTGGATCGACGACGCCGGGCGCCGTGCCCGTGACCGGCTGCGGGCAGGCGAGCCCGAAGCCGTGATCGGCCATTGCGACTGGCTTGCCGGCAACCTGGGCTGGAACGGAGACGAGCTGCTGGTAGTGCACGACTGGGACAGCACGATCGCGGACAGCGAAGCCGTCCTCGTCGGCTTCGCTGCCGCGCTGTATCCGGCAGTCAGCGCGGACGGCCCAGCCACCGTCGAGGACTCTGAGCGATTCCTCGTCGCTTATTGCGATGCGCGTGGTCGGGAGTTCAGCGCCGACGAGCTCGAGCGGTCGTGGGCGGCTGGCGTGTGGACCAGGGCGTGCGACGCCAAGTTGCAGCACGTGGTCGGTGAGTCCATCACCTCACTGTGCGAGAGCGAGGCTCGCGAGCGCCTCCGTCGTGCTGAGACCGGCTCGCGTATGCCGTAACGGCCTGCTGCCGACCCCAGGCTGGGCCCAACCACCACGTCGACCAGCTGCTCGAGTGGCATTCCAGCATCGCTGGCACGCGTGCCTGAGCGGATCGCGCCTGTCCCATAGGTGCCGATCGGGGGCGCCGCTCGTTGCGTATCGACCGATTGTTTCGATCCGGAGCAGACACTCGGCGTCTCCGCCAGCGCACGATGCCATGACCGCGCCGCACCCGGCCGATGTCATCATGGCTGCTCGTGACGTCACCGGCCTCGTCATCCATCCCCTTCGACCGCGTCGCGCACTGCTATGACGCCACCCGTGGCGGTGACGCCCGGGGACGGCACACGGCGGCCGCATTCATGCCGTGGCTGCCTCGGGGTCTGATCGTCGAGCTCGGCGTCGGCACCGGTGTCGTCAGCGCCGCCCTCGCCGCCGCCGGTCGCCCGGTCATCGGTGTCGACCTGACGTGGCCGATGCTGACCCGAGCACGCCTGCGCCTGCCGGGACAGATCGTGCAGGGTGACGTGCTCAAGCCCCCGTTCCGCGCTGGCTCGGCCGCCGCCGTGGTGGCCGTGCACGTCCTGCACCTCGTCGGTGACCTCACCGCGGCCGTTGGCGCCGCGGCCACGCTGCTGCAAGCGGGCGGCCGGCTGCTGGTCTCCGGCATCAAGGGCAACCGCGAGTCCGACGACGAGCTCTCAGCCATCGACGGCGACGTCTCGGGCCGGCTGCGTCCCCTACCCGAGCCCACGGGCGACGACATCATCGCCATCGCGAACAGCCACGATCTGTCACTCGTTCACGACGGTCACATGCCGCGACGGACGTTCACACAGTCGCCGGCCAACGCTGCCCTGCTCCTCGAGTCGCGGGCGTGGTCGTGGTGCTGGGAGCTCCCGGACGACGTCTGGGCCGCCGAGGTCCTGCCCGCGATCCACGCCCTCCGTGCCCTCCCTGCACCCGACCGTCCCCGGCCGCGTTGGATCGAGTGGCGCTACCTCGTGCTGGAAGCCACCCGCCGCGTCAGCTGAGGAGTCCGATGCACTCGGAGAGGAACAGGTCACCGGCGGGCGCATGAGCAAGCGAGGAGGCACCGAGAGGCACCGCCAATCCGATGAGGCGCGTCCGCAGTCCGCACGGCGGGGGCCGCGCCGGGAGCGTCGAACACCGGCCGTCAGCTCTTCAGGTGGGCGATGATGCGCGCTTGGATGTCGTCGCTGGTCGGGTCGGTCCACACGCACAGGTGGGTCCCGGCTTCGACGCGGAGGATCTCCGCCTTCGGCAGGTGCTCCAGAGCGTTCTCACTCTGATCGGGGTGCACGTCGGAGTCTGCGGTGCCGTGCACGAGCAGCGTTGGCGTCGAGATCGTCGCCAACCCGAGGTCGGCGATCTTGGGGAACTGCGCCTGGTCATTCTTCAGGCCGTCGTGGCGGCCCGAGATGGTCGCGGACACCTTCAGCACGAAGTCGCGCTTGGCTTCGTCGTTCCAGATGTGTTCGGTGAGCGCGTGCGCCTGTTCCTTGGTGAGGTCGCCTTCCTCGGAGGCCACCATGCCGACAACCGACCTGGGCGCGTGCTTGACCATCTCCTTGAGCAGCCAGTTGCCGACCGCGCCGGTCAACAGGCTGTACTCGATGCTGTTGATGCCGTTCCCGAACTCGTAGTGCATGCTCAGCGCAGCCAGGGTGACGAGTGCAGAGACGCGGTCGGGGTGCTTCGCCGCCAGCCGATACGACGACGGGCCGCCGCCGGACCAACACATCACCGCGAAGGTGCCGATTCCGAGCTTGTCCATGAGCGCGACCTCGAGGTCGGCCTGCTGGTCGGGATCCGCGACTCTGTCACTGAGTGGGGTCCCGAGATATCCGGGCCGGGAGATCGAGATCGCGCGGAAGCCTCGCGCCACCAGGAACTGGGTCATCACCGCGCCCTGGTCGGAGCCGCCGGGGCTTCCGTGCACGAACAGCACCGGCGGGCCGTCTCCGTGGTCGATGTACTCCACCGTGCCGAGCGGCGTGTCGACGACGGTCGATCCTTCAGCTGCTTTCGCCATGGTTCCTTGGCCTTTCGCTAGTCCGAGCGGTACGTCGGACGGTACGGGCGGTCGCGACTCGTCCGTTGCACGTCCGTCTCACCTTCGGCGAGGGCCTCACCTGCGAGCGACCTCGGTGTCTAGGCCGATTCGCGCGGCGCCAGCTCCGTGACCCAGGAGTTCAACGTCTCAGTGTGATATCTCGTGCGCGGTCGTTCGTTCGAGGCCACCGTGACGCCGCCAACCGCTGATGGCACGACTCCGAACGTCTGCTTGAACAGCCGGTTGAAATGGCTCGGGTTCTCGAAGCCCCAGCGAGTCGCGATGCGGGCGATGTGCTTGCGGCTCGTGCTCGGGAGTGCGAGATCGTGCATGCACGCGCGCAGGCGGGCGTCGCGGATGTACTTCGCAACCCCGCCGTCTCCTTCGAAGAGTCGATAGAGCGTCGCACGCGAGCAGAAGAAGAGCCGTCGCAACGTGTCGACGTCCAGCGCGAGGTCGTCGAGATGGTCGGCGATGTACTCGCGTATCGCGACGTCGAGCGCGCGGCGAACGTCGTCTTCGTGTTCCCGGCCCGGTTGCAAGAGGCCATTGAGGAGCCCGACCAACGAGCTCGCGAGCGGCGGTCCATCCGACATCTCGGCCCGCGGGAGCTCGGCCCACAACGTCGTGAGGGCAGACGCGAGGACGCGGCCGGTGGGACTGTCGACGCGCCACGAGATGACCGGCGCGCGGACGCGGATCCAGTCGTGACAGTCGATCCGCGCACGCGGGACGATCACGCCGATCACTTCCGAGTCATCGGTCCACACCGAGAACGGGTGCGCGAGATCTTGCAGCACGATGCGGTCGGGCGCGGCGTAGAGGTCGACCTCCCCGACCGCACCCCTGATCGACCCGCGTCGATAGAGCTGCACCGAGATGCCGTCCGACAGGCCGGTCGCCACCTGTGCAGGTGTGCGGATGATCGCGTGCGCGTCGTACCGCAGGTAGTACACGATGACGTCGTCGACGAGGTAGTCCGCGGCGTCGCACTCGAACGTGTCCCGCGTGGCCGGCAGACGGAGCCAGAGCGACCGCGACGCATCGTTGAACACGTCGAAGCGGTCGGCTGCGGGAATCGCGTCGTCCCAATGCAGTGCGGGCAGCCCCGTCACGGCGAGCGACGCTAGCCCCCATCGCAAGTTGAGACGGACGTGCAAACGATCGCGGGAAGGCATCCGTACGGTCGTCGGAGCCAACGACGTCGAGCACGAGGGGATCGCGACCGTGAAGGCGCTCAAGCTCTCCGACGGCCGCTACCTCGCCTACGACGAGTACGGCGACCCCGACGGCACACCGGTGATCTTCAACCACGGGTTCGGCGACTCGCGGCTGCTCCGTCATCCCGATGACGCCGTGACTGCCTCGCTCGGCGTGCGCGTGATCGCGGCCGACCCGCCGGGAGCAGGCGGCTCCTCACCGCAGCCCGGGCGCCGAATGGTCGACTGGGGCAAGGACGTGGAGGAGCTCGTGAACGCGCTCGGACTCGGCACGTTCAACGTGGCGGGCCACTCCGGCGGCGCTCCGCACGCGCTCGCCATTCCGTACCGGTTGCCCGACCGCGTCGGCAAGATCGTGCTCGCCTCGCCGGTCGCACCGCTCGACGCGCACCGGGAGATGTTCGAGGCATCGTTCATCGCCGGGATGTCCCAGGGCGGCGAAGGCATCTTCGACATGACGATGGCGCCGTCGGACTGGGGCTTCACACCCGAAGACATCACCCAGCACGTCGAGCTCTTCTATGGCGACGCCGACGACATCCTCGACCCGAGGGTGCCGCAGCACCTCGGCGCACGGCTACCCGACTGTACGACCCACGTCTGGAACGGGGCGGGCCACCACGGCTTCGTCGACCGGGAGCGCTGGACGGACTTCCTCACCGCGGTCGCCTGAATCGCGTCCGTTGGCACCGGCGTCACCGGCGCCGCCCTCGCCGCCGCCGGTCGCCCGATCATCGATGTCGCCTCTGCTCGGATCAGGGGATTGGAGGTTCTAGCCCTCCGCCGTCCGCCGGTTCGTGCCGACCACAGGGGTGGGGACCCAGGCGGCCGAGGAGCTGGTTCAGTCGCGCGGCCTGGCGGGTCTGGTGGTCTCGTTCTGCGAGACTGGGTGCGTTGCGAGCGGCGTCGGCATAGAGGCGCGCCGCGAGCTCGAGGTCGCCGTTCTTCTCGTGAAGGTACGCAGCGACCGCGTCACGCCTCGGGATGTCGTGGCCGACCTCGGCCAGTGCCGCCAACCCTGCAGGCGCACCGTCCGCCTCGCCGACCGCGACGGCCCGATTGAGCCGAACGATCGGGGTGTCCGCGAATCGCAGCAGCTCGTCGTACCACTCCACGATCTGGACCCAGTCGGTCTCCTCGACACGCGGCGCGTCGGCATGGAGCGCAGCGATCGCCGCTTGCGCTTGGTACTCGCCGAGCTGATCGAGCGCGAGCGCAGCCTGTGTGATGGCGACGCCCTCGGCGATGAGCTCGGTGTCCCACTGGCTGCGATCCTGATCGGCGAGCGGCACGATGCTGCCGTCCGGTCGGGTCCGGCTGCGGCGGCGGGCATGGTGCAGCAGCATCAGCGCGAGCAACCCTTGGACTTCGGGGTCGTCCACCAAGGCCGCCAGCTGCCGAGTGAGTCGGATCGCCTCGGCTGCGAGATCCACCTCTCCCGAATAGCCCTCGTTGAAGACGAGGTACAACACCCGCATCACGGTGCCCACGTCACCAGGGCGGTCGACGCCGGCGACACTGACCGTGCGCTTGGCGCGGCTGATCCGCTGCGCCATCGTGCGCTCGGGCACGAGGTAGGCGCGCGCGATCTGGCGTGTGGTCAGTCCACCCACCGCCCGGAGCGTCAGCGCGACCGCCGAGGACGACGTCAGGTCGGGGTGCGCGCACAGGAAGTAGAGGCGCAGCGTGTCGTCGGCGCTCGGGACTGCGCCGGCAGGCGGTTCGGTGTCGAATCGAACCTCTCGGTCGTGTCGCGCGGCCTCTGACCGTGTCAAGTCGAGGAAGGCTCTCCACGCGACCGTGATCAGCCATCCCACAGGATCGGAGGGCGGCTCGCCTTCCCAGGCGGAGAGCGCCCGGATGAGCGCCTCCTGCACGGCGTCCTCGGCCGTCGCGAAGTCCGCACCGCGACGGACGAGGACGCTCAGAACCCGCGGGACGAGCTCACGCAGCTCGACCTCGTCCACGGTCAGTGGGTGACGGTGGGCGGCGCGGCCATGAAGGGCCGGACCTCCAGCCATTCGTGGATCGGTTCCCCGCCGGCCCCTGGTGCTGCCGACAGCTCGCCGGCGAGCTCGATCGCTCGCTCGTAGCTGTCGACGTCGATCACCATCCATCCGGCGATCAAGTCCTTCGTTTCGGCGAACGGGCCGTCGGTCACCGGTGGCCGCCCCTCGCCGTCGTACCGGACCCACACGCCGTCCGGCGACAGCGCCTGTCCGTCGATGAACTCACCGCTGCTCTCGAGCCGAGCGGCGAAGTCACTCATGAACCGGATGTGTGCTTCGACCTCGTCGGGCGTCCACTGTTCCATCGGGACGTCGTTGACGGATGCCGGAGCGCCTCGATAGTGCTTCAACAGCAGGTACTTGGCCATGGTGTTCTCCCTGTGTGACGGCGGCCCTGCCGGCCGCATACAGCCCTGGGACGGAGCAGGTTCCGAGTTCTCGACATCGGCGACGAAGAATTCTGTCCACGGAAGCTCCGAGGACGAGCCACCATCCCCGGTGACGTGCGCGATGGCTCATCAACCTCGGTGCCTCGCCGCGCGCGATCGGGCCCCAGGCCAGCAGGGGTTCATCTCCGCCCCCGTCCCTTGTACGGTAGGCGGGGTGGGCACGAGTCGGCCGACGCAACGCGAGGTCTCAGCGGCCACGAGCGCCGCGGAGGCCGTGATGCGACCACAGCGGGTCCCGGTGAACGTCTATGAGACCCCGGGCGCGCTCGTGATCTTGGCCCCGATGCCGGCGGTGACGCCAGGTGACGTGACGATCGAGCTGACGCCGGGGTCCCTGCGCTTCTGGGCCCACCTCCGCAGCGCCGGCCCGCGAGTGATGCTCCTGCAGGAGTGGGAGTACGGCGGCTACGAGCGAGAGGTGGACGTGCCGGCCGGGTTCGGAGCAGGCGTCGAGGCGGCCCTCGCCAACGGCCAGCTCTCGATCCGGGTGTTGCGGGGCGACGCCGTGGAGTCGTTGTGCGTGCAACCGGTCGCGTTGCACGGCACGAGCCACACGTCGACCGCTCCGTAGCCAGCGAAGACCGCCGGCGCCGCCCGGCCCGAGCCCGGACGGCCTCAGGACTGGTCTGCGTAGCGGGCGAAGGCCTCCGACGGGGCCCACCGGCTGTACGTCGGTGATTGCGGCCAGCCCTCGGGCGAATCCTGCCACTCCTCCTGGCGCCCGTAGGGAAGCAGATCGATGAGGGGGAAGGTGTAGCTGAGCTGCTCGGTGCCACGGCCCTGGGTGTTGTACGTGCGGTAGACCGAGTCGCCGACGCGGAAGAACACGTTCACCTGGAAGCCACCGCCTGGCGGGGCACCCATGTCGGCTCCGAAGGGGCTGTTCGCGGTGGAGTACCACGTCATCTTGTTGCCGACCCGCTCCTTGTAGGCGAGCGCCTCGTCGATCGGACCCTGTGTGACGATGACGAAGCGGGCGTCGTAGCCGTCGAGGAACTCCAGGCGGGTGAACTGACTGGTGAACCCGGTGCAGCCCGAGCACTGCCATTCCTCGTCGGGGAACCACATGTGGTGGTACACGATCAGCTGGCGCTTGCCCTCGAAGACGTCCACGAGGCGAACCGGGCCGTTGGCGCTGTCGAGCACGTAGTCGGGCAGCTCGACCATCGGGAGGCGTCGGCGGGCCGCGGCGATGGCGTCGAGCTCGCGGGTCGCGGCCTTCTCCCGCGTGCGCAGCTCGGCCAGGGCCGTGGCCCAGGTCTCCTGGTTGACGATGGGTGGAACGGCGAGATCCCTTGTGGCGTCGCCGTCTGCGGCCGGTGGTGACATGAGCTGCTCCTCTCGAACGGCGCGGACTCCAGTCTCCCCGAGAGGTAGACGATGGCCCGAACGCGAACTCATCGGGCCGTCGGCCTGCAGCCGGCCATCGAGCCCCCGCGCTCCGCCTACCGTGCTCGCATGACCGAGCAGGCCGCCGAACGCGGCGGTGACGCGCGGCGGGATCGCCCGTCATCGGATCCGCCATGACCGCAGGTCGGTGAGCGACGTGCACGTCGCCGTGATCGGCGCGTCCGGGATGATCGGACGGAAGCTCGTCGCCCGCTTGGTGCGCGACGGACAGCTCGGCGGCACCGAGGTGGGCCGGCTCAGCCTGGTCGACGTACTGGAACCGGACGCACCGGCAGGCTGGGATGGAGCCGCGGACTGCTGGTCGGCCGACCTGGCCGCACCCGGCGCGGCCGAAGCGGTCGTCGCGGGCCGGCCGGACGTGATCGTCCACCTGGCCGCGGTCGTCTCCGGCGAAGCCGAGGCGGACTTCGACCACGGCTATCGGGTCAACCTCGATGGCACCCGCGCCCTGCTCGAGGCGATCCGAGCCGCGCACACCACCGACCGATACCGTCCGCGTCTGGTGTTCTCCTCCTCGATCGCCGTGTTCGGTGCGCCATTGCCCGACGTGACACCGGAGGACTTCGCCGCCGCGCCGCTCACCAGCTACGGCACGCAGAAGGCCATCGGTGAGCTGCTGCTCGCCGACTACACCCGGCGGGGCTTCGTCGACGGGGTCGGCATCCGCTTGCCGACCATCTGCATCCGGCCGGGACGGCCCAACCAGGCCGCGTCGGGGTTCTTCTCCAGCATCCTGCGTGAACCCCTCGTCGGTCAGGAGGCCATCCTGCCCGTGCCCGAGACGGTCCGGCACTGGTTCGCGTCGCCCCGCTCGGCTGTCGGTTGCTGCCTGCGGGCGGCGACGATCGACTCGGAGCTGATCGGTGCCCGGCGCACCCTGTCGATGCCGGGCCTGAGCGCAACGGTGGCAGAGCAGATCGAAGCGCTGCGTCGAGCAGCCGGCGAGCAGGCCGTGCGGCTGATCCGACACGAGCCCGACCCGACGATCATGCAGATGATCGACGGCTGGGCGCGCGCGCTGGATGCATCACGGGCCGAGCGGCTCGGGTTCACCGCCGAGACGTCGTTCGACGAGATCATCAGGGTGCACCTCGAGGACGAGCGGCGACGCTGACGGCTAGCGTCCGTGCCGTACGGAGGGAGGACCGCGATGCCGCAGACGCCGCGTAGCCCGGCCGACCTCACGGACCCGCTCGCGGTTGTCGAGGCGTTCGGTAGGGCGTGGGCCGATCACGACCTGGACCGCGCCCTGTCGATGATGACGGACGACTGCGTCTTCGATGCCACAGGCCCAGCGCCGGACGGAACCCGTCACGCCGGCACGGATGCGGTCCGTCGTACGTGGCAGGCGATCTTCGACGATCCGGATTCGCGATTCGAACCCGAGGAGACCTTCGCGGCCGGCGACCGCGTCGTCCAGCTGTGGCGCTATACGTGGGCTGGCGGTCACATCCGCGGCGTGGACGTGATCAGGGTGCGGGACGGCCTGGTTGCGGAGAAGCTCTCCTACGTCAAGGGCTGACGGGGATCGTCACGCGACCCGCTCGTCGACGAAGGCGCCGTCGCAGAGGTCCTTGAACCGCTCGAGCTCCTCCGGCGGCAGGTCGATGCCCCGGAACGGACCCGGGTCGGCGAGGTGCGTCCGGACGTACAGCCGGCACACGAGCGCCTTGCGGTCCGCGCCCATCTCCGCCTGTTCCCAGCCGGCTTGCTCGACGAGCAGGGCACCTGCGTAGACGTCCACCATGAGCTGGGCCAGCGGGAACAGGCGAGCCTCGGCGGTGGCGCGGTCGAGCGCCTGCCAGCGGGCGATGGCCTGCTCGAGCTGGCCGATCCGCTCCTGGACGACCGCCGCGGCGGCGGTGTCGCCACTCGGCCCTCGACCCGCCGCCTGGCGCAGGCGATCGAGGAAGGGGAGGTGCGCGTCGTCCCGTTCCATCGCTCGCCGAACGTCCAGGCAGAGGATGTTGTCGGGACCCTCCCAGATGGTGTTGACCTGGGCGTCGCGCAGGAGGCGGGCCACGGGCCACTGCTCGATGTAGCCGTTGCCGCCGTGGATCTCGATCGCGTCGCTCGCCGCGGTGATGCCGAGGCGGGCCGATCGGAGCTTGATCAGGGGAGCGCCCATGCGCAGCCTCGGCCCCAGGAACCCGTCGAAGACCAGCGCCTGTGCGGCCTCCACCTCGACGATCAGCTCGGCGAGCTTGCGCTGCATGAGCGGATGCGAGACGAGCTCGGCGCCGAACGCCTCGCGGCTCTGGGCGTAGCACAGCGCCTCCACGAGCGCCCGGCGAGCACACCCCAGGCCCATCATGGCGATGCCCAGGCGGGCGCCGTTTGTCATCTCCATCATCCGCGCCAGGCCACGTCCGTCACCCGCTCCGCCCGCGTCCCCCGGCTGGCCACCGGGCGCCAGGAGGAACGCTTCGGCGTCGACGAACTCGACCTCGGCCGAAGCGACGGCCTTCGTGCCCAGCTTGTCCTTCAACCGGCGGATCCGCACTCCGTTGCGGCCACCGTCACGACGCTCCCGCAGCACCAGGAACGGCGCGATGCCCCGGATCCCGTCGGGCGCGCCGACCGGCTTGGCCAGTACCACGTATGCCGAGCCGTTGGCGTTGGACGCGAACCACTTGAACCCGCTCAGCCGCCAGGCATCGCCGTCGGGCGTGGCGGTGGCCTCGAGGGCCGCGAGGTCGGAGCCGCCCGTCCGCTCGGTCAGCATCTGCGCCGCCTCTCCGGCCATCTCCCCCGCGGCGAAGAGCGTCCGGACCCGCTCCCTGACCTCCGCCGGTGCGAACTCCTCGACCAGACGGACAACCATGTCGCCGCCCGTCCCGAGGGCGCACATCATCCCGATCTCGGCCTGGTCGAGGAGGTACGTCCACGCGGTGGCCAACGGCGCCGGGTCGACCCCGGCGCGGCGGGCTTCGCTCGAGAAGCCCGGCGAGCTGAAGCTGTGCTCGACCAGCGCCCGTCGTGATTCCTCGAACGAGGCCGGCATCACGACGCGGCTGACGTCACGACCCCATCGGTCATACTTCTCCAGCCACGGCGGGTTCCGGTCGGTCTGCTCGGCCCGCTC
Organism: bacterium; assembly: GCA_046734535.1. Lineage (GTDB taxonomy): Bacteria > Actinomycetota > Acidimicrobiia > Acidimicrobiales > Ilumatobacteraceae > DASTFY01. The sequence continues at coordinate 12,131 of JBKPRL010000045.1, forward strand.
CGCGACCGGTCCACCCATCAACGCGCCGACCCGCTCGAGGTGCGGCGTCGCCCACATCAGGCCCTCATGGCCCAGATGCCGGCGCATCAGCAGCTGGAGGGTCGGATCGCAGGTGTACCAGTTGCGTCCCGTCGCCCCGACGTAGCGCTCGGTCGCGTACCGACGCGCCTTCTCCTCGCTCCCGAACGGCAGCGCGTCCACTGGCTCCGGCAGGTAGTCGACCATGAGGTGATGCTAGGGACACCAACCTGCACGCCGCGCGCGGTCCGAGCCGCGGTGCTCGCGTGCGGGCGGCGGGGATACCGTGCTCCGCCGTGAGCGGCCGCGACGCCCGCCCCGCCCGAGTGGAGGACGTCCACGAGCTCGCCGCGGCGATGCCGCACGTCTCGGTGGTGACCGGCTCGCTGGGCAACCCCGTCTACCAGGTGGGTGGGTGCTCGTTCGTGTACTTCCGCAACCCCCGGCCCGACGCTGTCGATCCAGACACCGGAGAGCGATACGACGACGTCATCGTCATCTGGGTCGAATCAGGCGACGACAAGGCGGCGCTCGTCCAGGACCCGGACTCGCCCTTCTTCACCACGGACCACTTCAACGGCCACCCGTCGGTCCTCGTGCGGGCCAGCCGCCTGGGCGAGGTGACACGGGAGGAGCTGGCCGAGCTCGTCCAGGACGCGTGGCTTTCCCGGGCGTCCAACCGCCGGGTGGCGGCCTGGTTGGCCGAGCACCGCTGACGGCGCGGTGCGATCTCGCCGGCCTGGTTCGGAAGGAGGTAGGCGACATCGCCACTGGCGTGATCTCGCCTGCCTGCCTCCGCATGGACGGACACCACGCCCGCGCCGGGCTGGCCCGCGGAACGTGGCCACGAAGGTGGCCACGTTTCGGTGACATCATCGAGCCATGTCCGACGACGAGGTCATCGACCGCACCAGCTATCCCCCTGGCGTTCCGTGCCTGATCGACACCGAGCAGCCCGACCCGGACGCCGCCGCCGAGTTCTACGGCGGGCTCTTCGGCTGGGAGCACGAGAACAAGCTCCCACCAGGGATGGACGACAAGTACCTCGTGGCCAGCCTGCGCGGCTTCGACGTGGCCGCGATCGCGTCACCCACGCCCGGGGTGCCTGGCCCGCCCACCTGGAACACGTACGTGAGCGTCACGGACGCCGACGCCACCACCGCCCAGGCCGTCGCCCTCGGCGCCGAGGTGCTCATCCCGCCGGTGGATGCCGGCCCGCCCGGCGCTGTTGCCGGCCGGTGGGCCGCCCTCGTCGACCCTGACGGCGCTCACGTGCGCCTCTGGCAGCCCGGCTACCGCCACGGCGCCCAACTGGTCAACCTCCCGGGCACCTGGAACTCGAGCGACCTCATCACCACCGACCCCGAGCGCGCGATGGCCTTCTACCGGGAGCTCTTCGGCTGGCAGGCCGACCCGGTCGACCTTGGCGGCGGCGGGGCCGAGGGGCAGTTCTTCATGCTGCGCTCGCCGGGCTACGGCGACTTCCTGGCCGTCCGCGACCCGGACATCAGGCGGCGCCATGCCGACCCCTCGGTGCCCAAGGGCTTCAGCGACGCCATCGGGTGGATGACCGTCGTTGCCGACGCAACCAGCGCATCGCGCTGGAGTGTGACGTTCGCGGTCACCGACACCGACGCGGTCGCGGAGCAGGCAGCGCAGCGCGGCGGCACCGTGGTGTCGCCACCGACCGACCGAGGCGGCGGCATCGTCCGGGTGGCCACGATCCGAGATCCCCAGGGCGCCGAGCTCACCGTCAGCTCCTACGACCCGACGGCCGGCGCGACCACCTGAGACCGCACCCGACCTCAGTCGAGGATGTGCCAGACGATGTCGTCGGGGCCACGCACGCCTCGTGTGTACGTGTCGGCGAAGCTGCTGCCCGTGCTCGGGACCGGGTCCGTCCGGCGCCACTCGTACGCGCACACACGCGCCGCGATGCGCCACTCACCGTCCCGGCGCTCGAAGCGGTCCACGTACCGCAGGCCGGCCACCATGTCGACCGGGTTGCCGTCGGCATCGTCGAAGCGGTGGTACGCGACGGCATAGGTCTCGGCGCGGGCGACGTCTTGCGCGAGGTCGACATCGATCAGCATGTTGCCCAGGAAGTGGTTGGTCCGCTCGAAGCGCTGCAGCGACCGCGCGACGAACTCGATGAAGCCGTCCACCCCGCCGACGTAGCTGCCGTGGTCGTCGGTGCCATCGGGCCAATAGCACGATCGCATGAGCTCGAGATCGCACCGGTCGGCACCTCGGGAGTACGTCAGCAGGACGCGGGTGATGGCCCGCTCAGCGAGCAAGAGCTCCATCTGACCATCCACGGCGGCTCCCATCCGGCGCATCATGGCGCAGCGCCGGGGTGACGGCAACAGCCGTTGCCTCTCGCCGCGACCGAGTGGTCCACCACCGCGCCCCGACCGGACGGGGGGCTGCCTCGCCTGAACAGGACAAAGGGTGAAGTAGTGTCGTGTCGCCCAGCGATTCGACGGTCAGGGGGGTGGCCTGATGTCGATGGATGTCCCGTCGACCGACCAAGAAGACGCTGTCTTCATCAGCTACACCCACGTCGACAACCTGCCGTTCGGGCCGGATCACCTCTGCTGGATCTCCCACCTCCACGAGCAGCTGACGTGCCGGGTCGAGCAGCTCTACGGCGAGCACGCGACGGTCTGGCGCGACGAGAAGCTCCACGGCAACGATGTCTTCGCCGAGTCGTTGGTGGACCGTCTCGCCACTGTCGCCGTCCTCGTGTCGGTGTGCTCGCCGCGCTACCTCCACTCCGAGTGGTGCCGCCGGGAGCTCGACGAGTTCCTCCACTCCGCGGAGGTCGGCTCCGGAGCGCAGGTCGGCACGAAGAGCCGGGTCTTCAAGGTGCTGAAGACACCGGTGCCGTTCGACGAGCAGCCTGAGCCGCTGCGCTCCCTGCTCGGCTACGAGTTCTACGAAGAGTCACCGATCGACCACCGGGTCCGCGAATACCTCCTGAACCCGGCTCCCGAGGAGCGCTGGAAGTTCTACGCGAGGGTCGACGACCTCGCCCAGGACATCGCTCGCTTGCTCGAGGAGCTGGCACACGACGGGCGGCTGCCCCACGCGCCGCCGACGTCGGGCCGGACGATCTACCTGGCCGCGTCCACCTCGGACGTCGCGTCCCACCGGGACAACCTCAAGCGGGAGCTCGAGCGTCGCGGCCACCGCATCCTCCCGCGGGAGACACTGCCGCTGGCCGTCGAGGATCTCACGGCGGCGGTGGACGACGACCTCTCCCACGCCGAGCTGTCGATTCACCTGCTGGGCAGCCGGTACGGCGCCCGACCGGAGAACGAAGACCGCTCCATCCCGCACCTCCAGCTGGATCTCGCACGCGACGTCGCCGCAGGCGGGAAGCTCGTGCAGCTGATCTGGATCCCGGAGGGCCTCGACATCGCCGACGACGAGCAGGCCGCGCTCCTGAGCGATCTGCAGTCGGCGAACATCGGGCGGGGGGTCGAGGTCGTGAGGGCTCCGCTCGAGGCGTTCAAGGCGCACGTCCTCGACCAGCTGCGCCCTCCGCCGGAGCCACCGGTCGATCCCGTCCTGCCCCAGGGTTGCACGCGGGTCTACCTCGCCCACGACCGAGGCGACCAGGGCGCGATCGGCCCTCTCCACGCCGAGCTGGAACGGCTCGGGTGCATGGTCCTCCTGCCGCTGGGCGAGGGGACCGACGTCGAAGCTCGCGAGGTGCACGAGGCGGCGATGGTCCTGAGCGACGCCGTGATCATCTACTACGGCACCGCCTCGGAGCACTGGGTGCGGATGAGGCTGTTCGACATCTTGAAGGCGCCGGAGTGGGGACGCCGCCAACCGTTCCGGGGCACGGCAGTGTGGATCGGCGAGCCCACGACGCCTCACAAGCTCGCTTACGAGACCGACGAGGCGATGGTGCTCCATGGCACCGCCGGCGTTCCTCGTGCGGTGCTGGAGCCCTTCGTCGCCCAGCTCGCCCCCACCGCGACCCGGCGGTGACGTCCGACGTCCTCGTTCAACCCCTACCCGGGACTGCGGCCGTTCCGAGCGTCGGAAGCGCACCTGTTCTTCGGTCGCAGCGCGCACGTCGACGAGCTGCTCGGCGAGCTGGCGAGATCACGGTTCGTCGCCGTCATGGGCGCGTCGGCCAGCGGCAAGTCGTCGCTCGTCAATGCGGGTCTGCTGCCCGCGCTCCTCGGCCGGTCCTCGCCGACGGTGGGGTCGCAGTGGCGCATCGCGGCGTTCCGACCCGGCGCCAACCCGATCCACAACCTCGCCCGCGCCCTTGCCGAACCGGAGGTCCTGGCCACCGACGACTCCGACCCGGTGAACGCGACCGCGCAGGTCGAGGCCACGCTACGGCGCAGCGGTCTCGGACTCGCTGATGCGGTCCAACAGAGCGGGACGCCGAACGGCGGCCGAGTGCTCGTCGTGGTCGACCAGTTCGAGGAGCTGTTTCGCTTCCACGCCAATGGCTCCGACGAGGGGATCACCGCGGACGCCGCGCCGTTCGCGCAGCTCCTCATCGAGGCGACACAGGATGACGAGGCGCCGGTCGACGTGGTGCTCACCATGCGGTCGGACTTCCTCGGTGACTGCTCCCAGCTGCGCGACCTGCCCGAAGCCATCAACCGCGGGCTCTACCTGGTCCCGCGGCTGACGCGTACGCAGCTCCAAGAGGCCATCACCGCGCCGGCTGTGGTCGGCGGCGCCGAGCTCAGCCCCCGGCTCGTGCAGCGGCTCCTCAACGACGCCGGCACCGATCCCGACATGCTGCCGGTGGTCCAGCACGCCCTGATGCGGACGTGGGACACCTGGGCGCGCGACGGCGGAGGCGACGGTCCCATCGACCTCGAGCACTACGAGGCCTGCGGCGGCGTCGACGACGCATTGTCCCGTCACGCCGACGAGGCCTACTTCGAGCTGCAGGGCGATCGCGAGCGCGCCATCGCCGAGCTCATGTTCAAGCGCATCACGGAGCTCGGCGACGACCACCGCGAGGTGCGACGTCCGACGCCGCTGGCCGAGATCGCGGAGGTGGCCCGCGCCTCGCCAGAGGAGGTCGAGCAGTGCATCGCTCACTTCGCGGAGCCGGGGAGGTCCTTCGTCACCGTCTCGACGGACGGCGTGGTGGACATCTCGCACGAGAGCCTCATCCGCCAGTGGCCGAGGTTGAAGGGATGGGTCCGCGAGGAAGCGGACTCGCGTGACGTCTACCGGCGCCTGGCGAACGCGGCCGACCGTTGGGAACGGGGCGAGGCGGCGCTCCTGCGGGACCCTGAGCTGGAGATCGCCTCGCGCTGGTGGACGAACGCCCGGCCGAACCAGGCGTGGGCCGACCGCTATCACCCCGCCTTCGAACCCGCCGCCCGCTACCTCGACCGGAGCCAGAAGGCGGCGCGGCGCCGTCGGGTCCGGGCCGCGTCGGCCGTGTCGGCGCTCGCCGTGCTGGCGGTCCTCGCCGTGCTGCTTGCCGCGTGGGCCAACCACCAACGGACCCGCGCCGATGAGCAGCGGCGCACGGCGGTCGCCCGCCAGCTGGCAGCCTCATCGGCCGAGGCCGGAGCCGCGTCGAGATCGGTGAGCATCCTCGCCGCGCTCGAGGCGCTGCACGTCTCGGAGCAGGACGGACCGCCCCTCCCGGTCGCAGAGGAGGCGCTCCGTCAAGCGATGAAGGCGCCGGTCGGGATCAAGCTCCCGAGTGGTCCGGCGGTCGAGGGACATCCCGTGAAGACCGCGTTCAGCCCGGACGGCTCGGTCGTGGCGACCGGCGGCCAGGACGGCAAGGTTCGGCTCTGGCCGGTCGAGGCGACGCCCGATCCTCGACCTCGCGTGCTGCCGGGCGATGGAGCTCCCATCGCGGCGCTGGCGGTCAGTCCGGACGGACGGTGGCTGGCCGCGGGCCGGGACGATGGCCGCCTCGTGCTGTGGGATCTCGCTGCGCCGGACGTTCCCCCTCGGGAGCGCCACGGGCACGCGCTCGGCATCGCCGCGATGGCCTTCAGCCCCGACGGACGGCGGCTGGCCACATCCGGCAAAGACTCGACGGTCCTGCTCTGGGACCCCGCTGATCTGTCGGACCCGACGCCCCTGCCGGGGCACGGCGGCCTCGTGCTCAGCCTGGCCTTCAGCGCCGACGGGAAGAAGCTCGTGACCGGCGCCAACGATCGGCTTGCTCGGGTGTGGACGGTGGACGACATCGCGTCCGGCCCGACCACCCTCCGCGGCCACAAGGAGGGCGTGAGGACCGTCGCCTTCAGCCCGGACGGAACGTCGGTGGCCACCGGGAGCGAGGACGGACAGGCCGCGGTCTGGGACTTGGCCCACCCCACCGCACCGCGCTTCCTCCCGCACCATGGGACCGTCCTCGCGGTGGCCTTCAGCGGCGACGGTCGGTGGCTGGCGACCGGCAGCACGGACGACACCGCCCGGCTGTGGGACCTCGACGCGCCCGATCCCGCGGCCGCCCCCATCGTCCTGCAGCACGACGACGACGTGCAGGCCGTGGCGTTCAGCAGCGCTCGGTCCGACCGAGCTGACTCCAGTCGCTGGCTGGTCACCGGCAGCAGCGACACCACGGCTCGGCGCTTCGACCTCGACAACCTGCAGGCTGACCCGTTGGTGTGGGGTGGGCACGAAGGGCCGGTCTCGACCGTCACCTTCGGTGCGGGCGATCGATGGGTGGCCACGGGAAGCGACGACGGCACCGCGCGCCTGTGGAGCCTCGAACACCCGTCCATCCAGCCGGCTGTGCTGGACCACGGCCTCGACGCAGATGGAGCGACGGTGACAGTCGACGCGATCGCGTTCAGCGCGGACGGGCACCGCATCGCGACGGGCGCCAGTGACAAGGTCGTGAGGGTCTGGGATCTCGACGACCCGGCCGCCGCGCCACTTCTCCTCCCTCACGACGTCGTCGCCGGCTATGAGGAGGCCGGGATCACCGCGCTGGCGTTCAGCCCGGACGGGCGGTGGTTGGCGACCGGAAGTGGGGACACGATGGTCCGCCTGTGGGATCTTCGGCAACCCTCATCGGAACCGCACGGCCAGATCCCCTTCGACGCCACGGTCGTCTCGCTCGCCTTCAGCCCCGACAGCCGCCATCTCGCGGTCGGCGTCAAGGACCCCACGGCATTCCTGGTCGATGTCGATGATCTCTCCGCCACACCCACGCCGCTCGAGGGCCGCGACGACGTCACCAGCGTCGCGTTCAGCGCTGACGGGAGGCAGCTGGCCACCGGGAGCAGGGACGGAACGGTCGAGATCTGGGACCCCGACGACCCGCGCGCCCGAACCGAGTCGCTGCCCGGGAGCGACGCGGTCACCTCGGTCGCCTTTCGCCACGACGGACGCCAGCTGGCCGCCGGTGCCGGTTCGGCGGTGCAGCTGTGGGATCCGGCCGCGGGTGGCTCGAGCCCGGAGGCCGAGCTCCCCACGGGCGCGCCCGTGACAAGCGTCGCGTACAGCCCCGACGGCCGGACACTGGTCGTGGCTGCTGGCGGTACCGTCCAGATCTGGGACGTCGGCGTCTCCGACCCGGCCACGTCGAGGGCCAACCCGGTGGTGCTGGCGGACCACGAAGGCATGGTCAACGCGGTGGCCTACGGCTCGGACGGCGAGCACTTCGCGAGTGCCGGTGACGACGGGACGGCACGGATCTGGCTGCCGCTCGACGCGTTGGTCGACCTCAGCTGTCGCACGGTCGGCCACAACCTCAGCCGAGCGCAGTGGGATCTGCTCCTTCCGGGCGCGGCGTACCACCGGACGTGCGAGCAGTGGCCGGCACCTGAGTAGTCAGTGCACCCGGCCGGCGCGCGACCGGGCTGCTCCACCTAGGTGACGGGAGGTGTCGTGTCCACCGGAGGCGGCGTCGTGTCCACCGGGGGCGGCGTCGTGTCCACCGGGGGCGGCGTCGTGTCCACCGGGGGCGGCGTCGTGTCCACCGGAGGCGGCGGCGTATCGAGGGGAGGCGGCGTCGTGTCGGTCGGCGGAGGCTGCGCGTCGGTCGGCGGAGGCTGCGTCGTCCCCGGCGGACGCGGCCGGTGGCCCGTTCCCTGCGTCGTCCCGGGCGCCGCGGTCGTCACCGCCGAGCCGTCGCCCGGACACGGCAGAGCGTTGCTGACGAGGACGCCGAGGTCATCGACGGGCTCGTGACGCAGCGCGGCTTGGTACCAGGTGTCGACGTCGCCGCTGGGAAGGCACACCACCACGCTCGGAGGATCACCGTTCTTGCTGAACGTGCTCTGCCCCGCGGTGAGGATCGTCGAAGCGCCCTTGGCCTCCCATTCGACCGCGCCCTTTTCGACGTCGAGGCAGGTGACCGGCTCCTCAGGCGGGGCCGCCGGCGTCTGACAGACGGTGAACACGGTTCCGGGCTGCAAAGTGGTGAGCACGATCTTCGTCCAGGTGCTCAGCCGGAACCGCGCGGTCGTGTTCGCATCCACGGTGACACGCAGGTGGCCGGCGTCGATCGACGAGCGCAGCTCCGGCTGGGCCCAGCTGTCGAGCCGCATCTTGGCTCCGAGGAGGAGCTCGATCCCGAGATCACCGGTCTGGATGTCCGCGAGCGCTTCCCGGTCGAGCACGACGGGCTCGTCGAGCTGGAGAGGTCGGGTTGCACCGTTGGGCACCTCCGTGTCGTTCACGTCGACGCGGCTGGCGCTGACATGGAGCGTCGCCGACTCGGGGACGGTCGATGAGCTCGACCCACTGACGGCGCTCGTCTCGGTGCTGCCACCCGTCGCACTCGGGAGGCTCGGCAACGCCGTATCACTCGTGCCGCCCGAGCCGCCCCCACCGCAACCCGCCGTCACGATCGCTGCTGCGACGATCACCGCTGAGAGGGCTCTTCGCTTCAGCTGGTGTTCCATCGCTCGCCCTTTCCGCACGTCGTCGACCGTCGAACGCCGGTCGACGAAGAGCGTCCACCCTTGTCGAGATCAACGACAGTGTGCGCACCTGCGTGCTGCTTGTACAACAGAGAAAGACTCGGTCGGCCGCATCCAGATACATCCTGTACACCGTCGGGGAGCGTGTCATCGCCGTACCGCGACCGACGAAGCCGATCGGTCAGGAGGGCTCGGGCGAGTGACAGACGGCTTCGACGTTGTTGCCGTCCGGATCCCGCACGAACGCGCCGTAGTACTCGTCGTGGTACTCGGGCCAGAGCCGCGGCTCGTGGAGCACCTCGGCACCGGCGGCCACGGCCGCCGCGAAGAAGGCGCGGACGGCGGCGCGATCTGAGGCGACGAACGCGATGTGCGACTCCCGGAAGCCGTCTCCCGAGTTGAGCTCGCCGATCCAGAAGTCGGGCTTGGGTGGGACACCGAAGCCGACGGCGACGCCGAAGTCCATGAGGCGTGTCGCCCCCAGCGGTGCGAGCACCGCGTCGTAGAACGCAGCGCTCGCGGACAGGTCAGCGCATTGGATCCCGAGATGGTCGAGCACGGTGACAGCCTGCCACTCTGACCGGCCCGCAGCGCACGGGACGAACCGTCGCGCCGCGAGCGCGCGTCAGGCCCGGTCAGCGGCTTCACGCGCGGCGCGCTCGAGCCGGTCCCGATAGCCCTCCCACCACGCGCGGTCGCCCGGCGGCAGGTTGTCGTTGTCGGCCCGTAGTCCGGCCCCGCCGTCGATGAGCTCTCGGACGATGTCGGCCTGCCCGGCGTGCCGGTCGGTCTCGGCGATCATGTGCACGAGGACCAGGTGGAGCGTCACCTCGCGGCGCTCCTCCGGCCACCACGGCACGTGGCCGATGGCGTCCAGTCGGAGGCTGTCGATGGTGGCGTCAGAGTGGGTCCACGCTCGCCGGTAGAAGTCGACGATCTGCTGGCGGGACTCGTCCGCGGTCGCCCACATGTCCGCGTTCGGCTCGGCGTCGTCCTCCAGCCACGGCGCCGGCTCGAGCCACGGACGGCCGAAGGTCTCGCCGAAGTAGCCGAGCTCGACGCCGGCGAGGTGCTTGACGAGACCAAGGAGGTTCGTGCCGGTTGGCACCATCGGTCGCCGGATGTCGTACTCCGAGAGCCTGTCGAGCTTCCACAGCACGGCGTCACGGGCGATCTGCAGGTATCGGTGGAGGTCCTGCTTCGGGTCCGAGCCTGGCATCACGACAGCCTGTCACCAGCGGCGCCGCCCCGACGTCGGCCGCCGGGCTCGCACTCGGCGGCCGGATCATCCATTGCGGAGGATGCGGCGAGCGTGCCGTCGGGATCAGATGGGCCGAGGCCAGCACTGGAGGTCCCGATGGCCACATCCCGATCCGGTACGACGGATCCCCGGCCCGACGGCGCCGACGACCGCGCCGGCACGACGAGCGCGGCCTTGCCGTCCCCGTTCCCGCCCATCGCCGAGTACGCCTTCCTGTCGAACTGCCACACCGGCGCGCTGATCGCGCCCGACGGAGCCGTCGACTGGCTCTGCGTCCCGCGGTTCGACTCCCCCAGCATCTTCGGGAGCCTGCTGGACCGGGGTGCCGGCAGCTTCCGCTTCGGCCCGTTCGACATCAACGTCCCGACGGCGCGCGGCTACGAACCCGGCACCAACGTGCTCGTCACGACGTGGAAGACGCCCTCGGGCTGGCTGGTCGTGCGCGACGCCCTGACGATGGGACCGACGCGAGGGCCGGACAACGTGACCCCCCACACCCGCCCGCCGGCCGACAACGACGCGGAGCACCTGCTGGTCCGGGTGGCGGAGTGCCTGGGCGGCCGGGTGGAGATCGAGGTGGTCTGCGAGCCGGCCTTCGGCTACGGCGACATCTCGGCCACGTGGACCATGGCGGACGCTACGGGACACGTCGCCGACGCCACCGGTGCCGGGGTCACCGTCCGACTGCGGACCGACCTCATGGTCGGGATCGAGGGCGAACGGGTCCGTGGCCGTCACGTCCTCACCCGGGGCGAGCGGGCATACTGCGCACTGTCGTGGGCAGAAGGCCTCGAGACGCCCGCCGACAACGACGACGCCGAGGCCCGCGTGGCGGCGACCACCACCTACTGGCGCCGCTGGCTCGACGGTGCCCGGATCCCCGATCACCGCTATCGGGAGGCGATCCAGCGCTCTGCGCTCACCACCAAGGGCCTCACCTACATGCCGACCGGAGCCACCGTCGCTGCGCTCACGACCAGCCTGCCGGAGACGCCGGGCGGCGAGCGCAACTGGGACTACCGCTACAGCTGGATGCGGGACTCCACGTTCACGCTCCAGGCGCTGCACTGGCTGAACCTCGACTGGGAGGCGGACGAGTTCATGCAGTTCATCGCCGACCTCGAGGCCAACGACGACGGCGGAATGCAGATCATGTACGGCATCGACGGGCGCCGCGACCTCACGGAATCGACCCTCGACCAGCTGAGCGGCTACGCAGGGGCCCGCCCGGTCCGAGTCGGCAACGGCGCCTACGACCAACGTCAGAACGACGTCTTCGGCGCCGTGCTGGACGCCATCTTCCTGCACTCCCGGCGCAGCCAGCGCCTGCCCCGGCGCCTCTGGCCCATCGTGCACGCTCAGGCCGAGTGCGCGACCGCGGTCTGGCGGCAGCCCGACCAGGGCATCTGGGAGGCGAGAGGCCAGCCGCAGCACTACGTGTCGTCCAAGCTGATGTGCTGGGTGGCGCTCGACCGGGCCTCGAAGCTGGCCGGGCTCCGCGGTGACGCCGAGCTCGGCGCCACGTGGCGGGCGACGGCCGACGAGATCCACGCCGACGTGTTGGACCACGGCCTCACCGAGGGGGGTGTCCTCCGCCAGCACTACGACACCGACGCGCTCGACGCCTCCACCCTGCTGGCCCCGCTCTTCGGCTTCCTTGCCGGCACGGACCCGCGGGCTCACGCGAGCGTCATGGCCATCGCCGACGATCTGACCGAGAACGGCTACGTGCTGCGCTACCGCACGGACGAGACGGACGACGGCCTCTCTGGCAAGGAGGGCACGTTCCTCATCTGCTCGTTCTGGCTCGTGTCAGCGCTCAGCGTCGTCGGTGAGCACCAACGGGCCAAGGACCTGTTCGAGCGACTCCTGCGCATCGGCTCACCGCTCGGGCTGTACGCCGAGGAGTTCGACGTGGACACCGGCTACCACCTCGGCAACTTCCCCCAGGCGTTCTCCCACCTGGCGCTGATCGAGGCGGCCGGGCGGATCATCGTCGCCGAGCGCCTGCCGGAGCTCACCTGAGGAACGGCCCGTGGGATGCCGGGGCTCAGCCGGCGTCCCCGGCCTCGAGCTCCCGCGGCGTCAGTCGTCGTCCTCGGCTTCGAGCTCGTCGAGCTCTTCTTCGAGCTCGGCCTCGACCAGGCCCTCGATGATGATGCCGAGCGCCCTCGCGATGTTGCCCGCCGCGGTGACGACCCGGGCGGTGCCGACGATGGGCGCGGTCGCGACGAGGACATCCTGGGCATCGGCGAGGGTGACCCCGACGTCGACCGCGACCCCGGTGTTGGCCAGGTACGACGCGGGCGGTGCGTCCGCGGCCACCAGCGCGGCCAGGCGCACGAGCATCAGCTCGCGGGGCGACAGCTCGCAGTTCCCGACCGACGCCGCCGTCATGAGCGTCAGCGTGTCCAGTACCGGCGTGTCCGGCGCGTCTGAATCCGACATCTCGTGCCCCTCCCAGTTGAGTGGCGTCACAGTAGTAGGCGACGGCCGACGACCGTCCAGTCGAGCCCGCCCCACGTACCCGAGCACGCCGTCGAGCGGGCGGGGCACCCGGGCCAGGTCCAGGGCGGCGACGAGCAGCGGAGCGCAGCGGATCTTGCGGCCGCCCTTCGTGCCCATGAAGCGGCGCAGCTGGGCCTCGGGCGGGCGGCCCCGCTGTGCCGGCTGCTGCTGGAAGGTCCGGAAGGCGCCGAGCTCACCCTCGGCCTCGATCACCCGCTCGACCTCGGCCGGACCGAGCGCCCGGATGAGCTCGGCCTCGAGGTCCGGCACACAGACGTAGAAGCCGAGGGCCTCCATCGCGGGCCGCGTGAGGTCGGATCCGATGCCGGCCCGCTCGAGGGCATGGCGGAAGTCGTCCTCCTCGCCGGCGTCGCACAGCCCGGCCAGCGTGACGTCCAACCCGTGCGGTCCGTAGTGCTCGAGGTATCGACGCACGTTCGTCGCGCCACCCATGGCGACGATCTCGACCCTCTCGGCTCGGAGATCCCGATCTCGCCGCTCGGCCAGGGCGACGAGCGCGAGCTGGTCGCTCACCCCCTCGACCAGCACCACGCCCCGTGGCCCGTGTGGTCCGGCCCCGGCGATCACGTGAGGCGGACGGCCGGCATGCGAGCGAGTCTCGCGCCGCGGATCTCCCGACGAGCCGCCAAGGGCTCGCCGGCGCGCTCAGCGCGTCGGGCTGGCGACCTCGGCGCTGGCGATGACCGCCTGCAGCGCGGCCACATGGCCCTCGAACGCGGACCGCCCGGCGTCGGTCAACCGTACGCGCACCCGCCGCCGCCGGTTGCTCAGCGGCCGCTCGATGGTGAGGTAGCCGGCGTCCTCGAGCGTCGCGAACTGCTTCGACAGCGCCGAGTCCGACAGACCGAGGCGATCGCGGACGAATGCGAAGTCGATCCAGTCGGCCGAGGCGAGGAGGGCGACGATCGACAACCTCGTGCTCGGATGGATCAGCTCGTCGAAACGGGCTTCCGGCATCAGGCCGCGCCGTTGCGCTCGGCCCGCCGGCGGACGGCGGCCATGAGGGTCGGGCCGCCGAAGAGGACGGCCACGGCGACGACGATGCTCGCTGCGGTCACTGGATGGCCGGCACCGTCGGCCTCGGCCAGCACGGCGAGTGCGATCGTGACCGCGGCCAGGCCGAGCAGGAAGCCGATCACGAGGGCGGCGACGGACGGTCCCGCGACGTCCGCCCGGACGCTGAGCCGCGGCGACCGGTGCCGGCCGGAGAGCACGTGCGAGGCGACGCCGGAGTGGACCGCTCCGAAGGCCAGCGTGGCCGCAGCGGTGACCCACGGGTGGCCGAGGTCGGTGACGAAGCCCAGCCCGATCCAGCCGAGCGCCAGCCCCCACCAGTACCAACGGGGCATGTCGATCTCGGCGATGACCTCGCGTCGGCGCTCCTCGATCGAGCGCAGCGCCAACCGGGCCTCGGCGTCGGTGATGTCGTTGGCCATGGGGGATCCCTTCACTTTCCTGGTCGGCAACCAACCTACGGTTTCCAAGTCGGAAAGTCAATCCCGGACCCTGATGCCCCGGCGATCGCCCGGGCCCGCGATCAGGCCAGCGGGTCCACGACGTCGAGCTGGCGGAGGCGGGCGGGATCGCTGATGGCGTCGATCTCGACGATCGTGCCGTCCCGGACGGTGAAGGCCATCACCGACGTGGGGCGCCCGTGAGGAGCGACCACGACTCCGGCGGCCCCGTTGACGAGCGCCGGTCGTACGAAGGCCGAGAGGCGGGAGAACAGCAGCGCCTGTCCGGCCACGGCCGCGGCTCCCCTGATCAGCGCCGTCGCCCCAGGACGGCCGGCGCCGCCGTCCGAGCGCAGCACGACGTCTGGATGGAGGACGGCGACCAGCGCGTCGAAGTCACCGTGGCGGGCGGCGGCGAAGAAGGCGTCGACGACCTCCCGCTGGCGGCCCAGGTCGGCGTCGGGAACGGGCGCCTCGCGCTGCACCCGGCGCCGGGCCCGGCTGGCCAGCTGGCGGGCGGCGTCCGGGGTCCGGTCGAGCATGGCCGCGATGTCATCGAAGGGCACCGCGAACATGTCGTGCAGCACGAAGGCCAACCGCTCGGCCGGTGCCAGCGTGTCGAGCACCACGAGGAGGGCGAGCCCGACGGAGTCGGCGAGCAGCGTCTCCTGCTCCGGATCCGTCGCATCGACACCGCTCACCAGAGGGTCGGGAACGTGGACCTCCAGCGGCTCCTCTCGGCGCGAGGCGCGCGAGCGCAGCATGTTCAGGCACACGCGGGCGACCACGGTCGTCAGCCATCCGCCCAGGTTCTCGATGCTGTCGCTGTCCGTGCGGCTCAGCCGGAGCCACGTCTGCTGCACCGCGTCGTCGGCCTCGCTGATCGAACCCAGCATCCGGTAGGCGACGGCCCGCAGGTGGGTCCGCTCCGCCTGGAACCGCTCGGCCAGCCACTGGTCATCGTCCATCGGTCACGTTTCCTGGTCGCGTCGGGTCATACCAGTGACCGATCGGACGGTCCCGATGTGACAGCCACCGAGCGGAAGCGTCCGGCTCTGGTCGGTACCGCAGACCGACACCCCCACCACGAACGACACACCACAGGAGCACACCATGGAAGCACGGATGAACCACCCGGCGATGACCCTTCCCGGCGCGATGCCCGCCCTGCAAGCGCTGGCCGCGGCCATCGAGAAGGGAGGCCTGCCGAAGGGCCTGCTCGAGCTGATCAACCTCCGCGCCAGCCAGATCAACGGCTGCGGCGTGTGCGCGGACATGCACCCCCGCCTGGCCAGGCGGGCGGGCGAGACCGACGACCGGCTCTTCGCCGTGGCGGCCTGGCGGGAGACGCCCTACTTCACCGCCGCGGAGCGCGCCGCGCTCGCGTTGACCGAGGCTGCCACCCGCCTGAGCGACCGGCCCGACCCCGTGCCGGACGAGATCTGGGACGAGGCCGCCCGCCACTACGACGAGGTGGAGCTGGCGTCCCTCGTCGTCGCCATCGCCGGCATCAACGTCTGGAACCGGCTCAACGTGACCACGCGACAGGTGGTGGGCCAGGTCGCGTGGTGAGCGGGCGCGATCGCCGCCCGGTCACCGGCGACCTGCATCCTCGCCTGTCGTAGCGAACAGGCAGAACGGATGGCCCTCCGGATCGAGGAGCACGCGGACGCCCTCCTGGGGTTGGTGCGGCGCCAGCTCCGCGCCGACCTCGAGGGCCCACGCGACACCGTCCCGCAGGTCGTCGACGGCGATGTCGAGGTGCATCATCATCTGCTGCCTGCCGGGCGCGGAGGGCCACGCCGGCCGGTCGTAGTGCTCGTCCCACTGGAACTCCATCTTCAGCCGGCTCGCCGGGTCGCGGATCTTGATCCACGCGTCCTGCGGCGGACATCCGGGCCGTGGGCCCTCCTCCGCGACGACCGGCCAGCCGAGCAGTCGCGAGTAGAAGCGGGCGAGCGCGGCAGGGTCGGCGGCGTCCAGCGTCGGCCCGCTGATCTCCATGGCCGGCCGCTCCATGGCGCGAGGGTAGCGAGGCTCCCTCGTCTCCGCTTCCGTCATCGACCGGCCAGACTGCCCGAGTGAACGGCGAGGAGCTGGCCACCGATGCGGCCCGGGTGATCGCGGCCCGCACCGGATCGCTGACCCACGACCTCGTGCTCGTGTTGGGGTCCGGGTGGGCGGGAAGCGCTGGCCGCCTGGGCGCGACGCAGGCCGAGCTGGCCGGCACCGATGTGCCCGGCTTCGCGACGTCCGCCGTGACCGGGCACGAGGGCCGGATCCGCTCGGTCGAGGTCGAGGGTCACCGGGTGCTCGTCTTCCTCGGGCGCACCCACCTCTACGAGCACCGGGACCCCGCGGCGGTCGCCCATCAGGTGCGCGTCGCCGCCGCCTGCGGCTGCCGAACCGCGATCCTCACCAACGCCTGCGGCGCGATCAACGAGGCGTTCCGCCCGGGCGACCTCGTCATCGTCTCCGACCACGTGAACATGACGGCCGTCTCGCCACTGGACGGCGCCACGTTCGTCGACCTGTCCGACCTGTACTCGCGCCGGTTGCGGGCGCTCTGCCACGGCATCGATCCGTCCCTGGCCGAGGGCGTCTACGTCGGCTACTGGGGCCCGAACTACGAGACCCCGGCCGAGATCCGGGCCTATCGCACGCTCGGCGGTGACCTGGTCGGCATGTCGACCGTCCTCGAGGCCATCGCGGCCCGTGCCGCCGGCCTGGAGGTGCTCGGCCTGTCGCTCGTCACGAACATGGCGGCCGGCATCGCGGGTCCGCTGAGCCACGACGAGGTCCTCGAGCAGGGACGGGCCGGCGAGCAGCGCGCGGGGACACTGCTCGCCGCCGTCCTGGCGGCGATCCTCCGCGGCTGACGGCTACACCTGGTCGACCGCGGCCTGGACGGCGGCGGCGTCGATCTTCTTCATGCCGAACACGGCGGTCATCGCGGCGTTGGCCTTGCGGGGGTCAGGATCCTTGAAGATCGCGTCCCAGCCCTCCGGGACGACCTGCCACGAGAGGCCGAAGCGGTCCTTCAGCCAGCCGCAGACGCCCTCCTCACCGCCCTCCGAGAGCTTGTCCCAGTAGTAGTCGATCTCCTCCTGGTCGGCGCAGAGGACGAGGAACGAGACCGCCTCGCTGAAGGTGAACTCCGGGCCGCCGTTGATGGCGGTGAAGGGTTGACCGTCGAGCTCGAAGTCGACGGTCAGCACCGTCCCCTCCGGGCGCGGTCCGGCCGCGGTGTAGTGGGTGACGCCGGTGATCTTCGAGTTCGGGAAGATCGAGACGTAGTGCTCGGCCGCTTCCTCGCCCTCGGTGTCGAACCACAGGTTGGGTGTGATCCGGGGCATGTCGGTCTCCTCTCGTGTGACGAGGTTGATCCGTCCGCGGTGACCGACGGTCGTGCCGGCCGAAACTCATCGCGCGCGGTCAGCGGCGGAGGGCGGCGGCACCGGCGGGCGGCGGCGCGGGCGGGCGGCGGGCGGCCGGTTCAGGAGGCGGGCTTCGCAGCCTCCTCGACCTTCCCTGCCTGCTCGGCCTTGCCGGCCTGCCCGGCCTTCCCGGCCTGCTCGGTCTGCTCGCCCTCCTTGGCGTCGGCCTCGATCGCCGCGTTGTCGGCTTTCAGCTGCTTCTTCTCGATCTTCGCGGCCTTCTTCATCGCCTCGTCGACGCGAGCCTCCATGTCCGCCACGCCGACGACGATGAGTCCGGCCTGGCCCTCGTCCAGCTGCTCTCCGAGCTCCTTGAGGTCGTGGCGGCTCATGCCGGCCGCGGCGTGTCCGGCCACGGAACCGATGATCGCCCCGCCCGCGGTCGCACCGAGCAGCAGCCCGCCCCCGATCGCCGCGATCGGGAACAAGGCCACGACGAGGCCCGTCGCCAGCCCGACCCCGCCGCCGAGCACGCCGCCGACGCGCGTCGGGGTCTCGTGCTTCTTGGTGATCTTCACCTTCCCGTCCTCGCGGTGGACGATGACGGCCGCGTCGTAGGCATCCATCAACCCGGCCTCGGTGTGCAGCTCCTTGACGGCCTGGTAGTCGGCCTCCGCGTCCTCCACGTCCGAATAGACGCCGACGAGGACGATGTACGTGTCGATGGCCATCGCAGCTCCTCCTGTCTGAGCGAACGTTCTGTTGAACGACCGGTGTGCGGGCTGCGACGCTAGCCCGGCCGCGCCCGCGGCCAGTACGGCGTGGCGCGCCGAGATGGCCCCTGAGCGGGCGAGAGGAGCCACGATGGACGTCTACGAGCTGTCGGTCGACCTCCGCAACGGCGTGCGGGACATGGACCTGGTGGCCGCCCTCGAGGGCTACCTCGGCTTGTTGCAGCGAGAGGGCCTCATCGAGTCGTGGCGGCTGCTGCGACGCAAGCTCGGCTTCGGGGAGGGCAGCGAGTTCAAGGTCCTCATCGAGACCACGGACCTCGCGCAGCTCGACCAGGCCTTCCAATCGGTGTCGAGCCGGCAGGACCCCATCGAGTCCGCCCACCACGGGGTGAACTCACTCGTCACCAACTTCCGCGCTTCGCTCTACCGGGACTTCCCCGACTCCCAACGGACGGTCGGGCAGGAGCGCTTCTGAGCGCAGCCCACGCCCGGCGTCAGTCGTCGCCGGGAGCGCAGACCTCGAGCTCCATGCCGTCAACGTCGCGGAAGAAGAGCGACCACTCATGGCCGAGGCGTTGGATCTCACCGATGTCCGCCCCCGCGTCGATGAGGCGTTGCTTGACCTCCTCCAGCTCGGCGAGCGACTCGACGGCGATGCCGAAGTGGTCGATGGCGCCGCGGCCGCCCTGGCGACGCTGCTCGCCGAGCATGGCGTCGGGCGTGGTCTCGAAGACGTTGAGCGCAGACCCACCGCCCATGTCCAGGATGAACATGCGGGGGTGGTCCGGCCTGGCCTCCATCTGGAACACGATCTCGGCCCCGAAGACGCGCTGGTAGAAGTCGGCGTGACGGTCGAGATCGGTCGTGAGGGTCGCGATGTGGTTGAACCCGCTCGTGATCGGCATCCAGCCCTCCCTGCTCCGCTGCGTCGCCGCCGAGCCTACGGGCTGGTCTGCCCTGGCCTGCTCAGTGGAGGAGCGGGCCCGCCAGGTCCAGCCAGACGTCGGCCTCGGACGGACCGTCGTCGTCCCGCACGACCTGCAGGCACACGTGATCCGCGCCCGCGTCGAGGTGGGCCTGGACCCGCGCCGCGATGGTGGCCGCGCTGCCCCACGCCACCACGGCGTCGACGAGACGATCGCTGCCGGGCGGCGCCAGGTCCTCGTCGGTGTAGCCGAGCGCACGGAGGTTGTCGGTGTAGTTGGGCAGGGGGAGGTAGCGGGCGCAGAACTGGCGCGCCAGGGCCCGCGCCGCGGCCGGGTCGGCTTCCAGAACGACGGTCTGCTCGGGTGCCAGCAGAGGGCCCGGGCCGAGCGCGGCGCGGGCGACGGCCGAGTGCTCGGGCGGCACGAAGTAGGGATGGGCGCCGGCCGAGCGTGACCTCGCCAGCTCGAGCATCCGCGACCGCAGGGCGGCGAGGACGCGCACCTCGGCCGGCTGGCCCGCCGCGTCGAGCTCGTCGAGGTAGCTGCGCATCTTGGCCAACGGCGCGACGTACTCCTCGCCGATCAGGCGCTCGTGGCTCACGCCGAGCCCGAGGACGAACCGGTCGCCGCTGGCTGCTCGCAAGGAGGCCGACTCGGCCGCGACCTCGCGAGCGTCGTGGCGCCAGATGTTCACGATGCCGGTGGCCACGACGAGGTCGGTCGTCGCGTCGAGTGCGGCGCGGCAACGGTCGAGCACGTCGCCGCCCCCTCCGCCGGGGATCCAGAGGGCGCCGTAGCCGGACGATTCGACCGCCGCCGCAGCCGCACCGACGGCGCCTGGTTCCCAGCTGCGCAACCCGCTCCACACCCCGACTCGACCCAACGCGACCATGAGGGGCACCCTAGGACGGCGGACTGCACCGAGCCGCGGCGTCGACCCGCTCGGTCGCGACGGGCCGCCACGTAGGCTCGGCCCATGGGTCGATCTGTCGTCCTGTCCGACGTCGTGCCGGAGATCGAGCGCTTCGGCGCGCTGGCCACGCTGATCACCGTCGGTGAGCTCGGTGAGCCCCACCTCGGGTCCGTGCTGGTCGAGGTGGGCGACGAGCACCTCCTGGTGCGGGTCGGCCCGACGACCGCGGCCAACATGAGCCGCCGTCCCGCGGTCTCGCTCACCTGGCTGCCCAGCAGCAGCGGCGAGTATCAGCTCATCGTGGACGGCCTCGCCGAGCCGGACGGGTGCGGCCGACGGCGACGGTCTGATCCCCGTGCGCGTCGAGGTCCTCCGCGGCATCCTCCACCGCCTGGCCGGCCGGTCCGATGCCGGCCCGACGTGCCTCCCCCTCCGCAACGGCACCGGCGCCGGCCCCGGTCGAACCTGACCCCAACGGCTCCCTGGGCCGTCTCGCAGCCGACCGCCCCCGCCCCACATCCGCGAACTTGTCGCGAAAAGGGGCGCCCTGACGACCCAGATCGCGAAGATGTCGCGAAAGTGGTCACGGTCGGCGCGCTCCCGCCAGGTGATTCGCCCGCGGGCTCCATGTCGTCGTGAGCCGCTGACACGACATCACGTCTGCGACAGAGGTACCATTGGCTCTGTGACAGAGGTGATGGAGGAACCCGTCGTCGTCGAGGTCGGCGGTCTCGACGCCTTGGCCTACGACCTGGCGGAGGCCACCGCGGCGGTGCGCCGCGTCACCCGCCGCGCCGTCCGGGGCCGGCTGGACCAGCAGGCCCTGGCCGGCGCGCAGGTGGAGGTGTTGGTCACCGTGGTCGAGTCGCCCGGGATCGGCGTGGGGGAGACGGCGCGGGCCCTCGGCGTCGCGCCGAACACCGTCAGCACGCTGGTCGGCCAGCTCGTGCGGGCCGGGCTCCTCGAGCGGACCGAAGACGCCCAGGACCGGCGCGCCGCGGTGCTGCTGCCGACCCCCGCCGCCCGAACCCGAGTACGGCGATGGCGGCAGGAGCGCTCCCGCCTCGTGGCTCACGCCCTCGGCCGGCTCAGCCCGGACGACCGCCACCGGATCCACGCCGCCGTCGGGCCCATCCGGCGTCTCGCCGAGGCGATGATCGTGCAGCTCGAGGAGGAGCCGCGGTGAGAGGCCCGCGCTGACCCCTCGGTGAGCCCGGCCCTGCGCTGTCGCGGGCTGCGTCAGCGGTTCGGCTCAGGCCCTCGGGTCCGGTGGCACGGCCGAGACCATCGCAGCCTGACCGTGCAGGAGCGTGCGCCACGCCGCGGCCGGGGCGTGGCGCCACCCGACCGTCTTCACCATCGTGGCGAAGGCGGTGCCGGCGAGCGCGAGGCCGAGGATCCCGATGACGACCTGGGCTGTCCAGATCGCGGCCCGCTCGGCCGCGTCCGCACCCACGATGGCGGCGAACGGAACCCACGACATGATCCAGAGGACGATGCCGATCCGGAGGCGCACACCCCCGATCATCGTCGGCCGGGGCTCGTGGAGCCAGCCCTCGACCGACGGGACCACTCGCCCGCTCCGACGGCGGCCCGACGGGCCATCCGTCGCGACGTTGCTATGTTGCGACGCCGCCGACGGCCTGCCCCCGCCGGCAGAGGAGGCGACAGCCGATGCGGGTGTTCCTGGCGGGTGCCACCGGCGTGATCGGGTCCCGTCTCGTGCCACTCCGGCTGGCCGCCGGGCACGAGGTTGCGGGCCTCACCCGGGATGCCGACCAAGCCGACCGGCTCCTCTCCTCCGGCGTGCGGCCGGTCGTCGGTGATGTGTTCGACGCCGAGTGGCTGACGGCGGCGATGGTCGACTTCGCCACGGAGGCCGTGCTCCACGAGCTGACAAGCCTGCCCAAGGACGCCGCCGATCTGCCCCGCGCTGGTGGCGCCAACGCCCGCATCCGCCGGGAGGGCACCCGCAACCTCCTCGCCGGCGCGGCTGCGTCGGGCGCGTCGCGGTTCGCGGCGCAGAGCGTCGCCTGGCCGCTCGAAGGGGACGGTGCGGCGGCCGTCACCGACCTCGAGCGCATGGTGCTCGAGGCCGACGGCGTCGTCATCCGCTACGGCCGGTTCTACGGCCCCGGCACGTACCATCCCGACAAGCCGCCCGAGCCGCCCCGGATCCACGTCGACGAGGGCGCCCGCCGCACGCTGCCCGCGCTCGACCTGCGGGCGACGGTCCTCACCGTCACCGAGGACGCCTGAGTCACGCACGACCCCGCAGCGGTAGGTCCCCACGGCGTCCAGGACTGGCCCCGAGGGGCGGGCGCGGCCACAGCCGGCCCGATCTAACCTGCGCCGCTGTGGCGGGCAGCGACAGCGCGTTCGTGGCGATCGAGGGTTCCGGCGACATCCGGCGCACGATCCCCGAGCAGCAGCAGCGGGAGGAGATAGGACGGCTGCTGCGCCGCAAGCTCCCCCGCCGGCTGCACGGCCTCTGGCAGCCCGCCCCGGACCGACCCGACCCCCTCGACGTGGTGCGGGCCCGCAACCGGGGGCGCCAGCAGCGGCTGATCCCGATCCGCCTCGGCCGCATGGTCGCGTCGCCGTTCGCGTTCTACCGCGGCTCCGCCGATCTGATGGCCATCGACTTGCGGGCCACTCCGTCGACCGGCCTGGTGGTGCAGCTGTGCGGTGACGCCCACCTGTCGAACTTCGGGGTCTACGGCTCGCCGGAACGCCGGCTCACGTTCGACATCAACGACTTCGACGAGACCGGCCTCGGGCGGTGGGAGTGGGACCTGAAGCGGCTCGTTGCCAGCATCGAGCTCTGCGGCCGCGACAACGGCCACCCCAAGGAGGCCCGGGCCGAGGCAGTGGCGACGGCCAGCCGGTCGTACCGCGCCCTGATGCAACGGGCCAGCGGGCTGAACCGGTTGGAGGTGCACTACCTGACCTTCGGCGAGGGCGACGCCGTGCCAGTGCACTGGAGCCCCGAGTCGCTCGCCCTCCTGGCCCACGAGCGCAAGCGGGCGTACAGCCGCACCAACGCGCAGCTCGGCATGCGGATGACCCAGGCCGGCGGGACCCGCCTGCGCTCGGACCCGCCGCTGCTCACTCCGGTGAGCAGCCGGGTCCGCGAGGCGGTGCTGGCCTCGCTGGACCCGTACCAGGAGACGGTGTCGCCGGACATCCAGGAGCTGCTCAAGGACTACGGCGTGCTCGACGTGGCCCACAAGGTCGTCGGGGTGGGGAGCGTCGGCACGCGCGACTACGTCGTGCTCCTGCAGGGCAATCACGTCGGCGACGAGCTGTTCCTGCAGGTCAAGGAGGCGCTGCCGTCGGTGGTGAGTGATCCCGAGCTCCCCCGGCACCACCACCACGGCCGTCAGGTGGTGGACGGCCAACGCCGCATCCAGTCGGTCAGCGACCCGTTCCTCGGGTGGACGAACGTCGGGGCGCGCCCGTTCTTCGTCCGCCAGCTGCGGGACATGAAGGCCGGAGCCGATCCCAAGCTCCTCCTCGGTCCGGTGCTGCGCGACTACGCCGAGCTCTGCGGCGCCATCCTGGCGAAGGCCCATGCCCGCACCGGCTACCCGACCGTCATCGCCACCTACTGTGGGACCGGCGAGCGCTTCGACCTCGAGATGGTGGCCTTCGCCCGAGCCTACGCCGACCAGGTCGAGCAGGACCACGCCGCGCTCGTCAGCGCGGTGAAAGCCGGCGTCCTGCCGGCCGAGCTGGGCATCTGAGCCGTCGACGGTACCGCGGGGCGCGACGAAGGCACCTTCGGTCCCGGGCGGTCCGGCCGCCCGGCACTGATCAGGACTGGGTGACGCGGGGCCGCGGGCGAGGAAGGGCCAGCGCGACCGCGGTGCAGTCACGGGCCAGGCTCGTGAGCGCGGTGCGGAAGGCCTGTTCGCGCGATATGCCGGTCGCCTCGATGATGGCCAGGTTCTCCAGGTCCCGCTCGGTGAGCCAGACGATGACGGGTTCTTCCACGCTTCCAGGCTAGCGACGCGTCCTGAGGCTCCGGACGACCACCCGTCCTAGCGGATCAGCAGGAACGCCGCGCCCAGCGCGAGCAGGCCGGCGCCGTAGATGCGCTCCAGACGAGCCGAGCTGATGCGGACCGCGGTCGCCGCACCGAACCCGGACAGTGGGATCGACGCGGCGCCGAAGACGAGCGCCACCCGCCAGTCGATCTGGCCCAGCGCGGCGTGGACGATCGTGCCGGGCAGGGCCAGCGCCGAGGCGACGGCCAGTGAGCAGGCCAGCGCAGTCTTGAGCGGCAGCTTGAGCGCGGCCAGGTAGAGCGGCACCAGGAGGAACCCGCCGGCGTTGGCGAGGAGTCCGGCCAGCAGCCCGACCGCCCCCGCGACCGCGACGAGCCGCAGGCCACGGTGCTCCGGATCGTCGGCGAGGACCTCCGGCGGAGCGCCCCGCACGAGGATGCGCAGGCCGATGAGGGCGACGAGTACGTCGGTGACGACGAGGAGCGTCCCGCCCGGGATCCAGTGGCTGGCGAACGCGCCGAGGAGCGTCGCCGGGATGCCGACCGCGAGGCTGGTGCGGATCACGGATGGGTCCGAGAGGCCGAGGTGTCGGTAACGGCGGTAGGCGACGAGGGTGCCGGGGACGGTCGCGGGCAGTGGCGAGGCGACCGCGACGATGGGCGGTACGCCGGCCGCGGCGAGCAAGGGCGTCGCGATGGCGGAGCCGCCCTTGCCGAACATCCCGCCCAGGTAGCCGACGAGGGCACCGATGAGGACGATGGCGACCCAGTGCACATCTCCACGGGACCACGGAAGCAGGCATAAGTCCAAGACCGATCTTCTTCATGTTCCATAGACTTTGTCTATGGAGCTCCACCAGCTGCGCTACGCCCTCGCCGTCGTCGACCACGGCACCTTCACCGCTGCGGCGGAAGCTTGCTTCATCGCCCAGCCGTCGCTCTCCCACGCGATCCGGACCCTGGAGCGCGAGCTCGGCGTCGAGCTCTTCGCCCGCATCGGCCGGCGCACCGTGCTGACGGCGGCGGGTGAGGCGTTCGTGCCGCCGGCGAGGGAGGCGCTGCGGGCCCTCGACACCCTGCGGGCCGACGTCGACGCGGTCGGCGGCGTCGTCGCGGGCCACCTCGACCTCGTCGCTCTGCCGACGCTCGCCGTCGAACCAGTGACACCGCTGGTCGGCGGGTTCCGGGTCCGGCACCCGGGCGTGACCATCCGCCTCGCCCATCCCGAGGGCACCGACGAGCTGGTGGAGCTCGTGCGCTCCGGTGACAGCGAGCTCGGGATCACGGAGCTGCCGGTGACTGCGGCCCGGATCACCACGATGCCTCTCGGCCGGCAGGAGCTGGTGGCGATCCTCCCGCCGACGCAGCCGCCGCGTGCGCGCCTCGACCTTGCTGCGCTCGCGGCCCGCCCGATCGTCACCCAGCGCCCGGGCACCTCCACCCGGGACGCGCTCGACGCCGCGCTCGCCACGGTTGGCGCCACCGCCACCATCGCGGTCGAGACCGATCAGCGCGAGGC
>JBKPRL010000046.1:0-17497 GCA_046734535.1 bacterium
ATCGTCAACACCCGGGACGAGCCGCACTGCGACGGCCAGCGCTACCGGCGCTTCCACGTCATCGTCGGCGACGCCAACCGCAGCGAGGTCGCCACGTTCCTGAAGGTCGGCACGACGGCGGTCGTCCTCTCGATGATCGAGGACGACCAGATGCCGATCGACCTCACCCTGTCCAACCCGGTGGGAGCCATCCGCCAGGTCAGCCACGACCCCAGCCTCACCCGCACCGTCCTGCTGAAGAACGGCCGTCGCCTCACCGCCTTGGACGTCCAGTGGCAGCTGCTGGAGCAGGCCCGCAAGTACGAGCGCGAGCGTGGGCTGGAGAGCGTGGGGGATGAGGTCGGCGCCGAGGTCCTCCGCCGCTGGGAAGAGGTCCTGAGCGGCCTCGAACGGGACCGGGCGTCCATGGCCTCGGTCGTCGACTGGGTGGCCAAGGAACGGGTCTTCGACGCCTACCGGGAGCGCCACGGCCTCGAGTGGGGCGACGCGCGGCTGCGGGCGATGGACATCCAGTACCACGACCTCCGCGAAGATCGTTCCCTCTTCAACCGGTTGGGTCTGGAGCGGCTGTGCAGTGATGCCGAGGTCCAGCGCGCGGTGACCGAGCCACCGACGACCACGCGGGCCTACTTCCGGGGCAAGTGCCTCCAACGGTGGCCCAACGACATCGTGGCCGCCAACTGGGACTCGATGGTCTTCGACGTCGGGCGGGACCCGCTACGCCGGGTGCCGATGATGGAACCGCTACGCGGAACGGCCGCGCATGTGGCTAGGTTGATCGACGAGAGCACCTCCGCCGCCGACCTGCTCGAGCGGCTGGGGGCCTGAGCAGACGAAGACGCGGACACCCCCACCAGCGCACGGAGCACACGCAGAGACGGAGAACCAGGAGCCATGGCCGAACAGCAGCGCAAGCAGCGAACGGCGCCAACACGGACCGAAGAGGTGGTCGAGGAGGCGCCGGCCACCACCGAGCGGGGCGACAAGCTCAAGGCGGAGCTCGACGACCTGCTCGACGAGATCGACGAGGTCCTCGAGACCAACGCCGAGGAGTTCGTGAAGTCCTACGTCCAGAAGGGCGGCCAGTAGCCGCTCATACGAGGAGGGCGGGCCCTCCGCGCTGAGATGACCAACCGGTAGCCTGCGCCCACCTATGACCACGCCCATGTTCGGTTCGCGCGACGACCCCGGTGCCAGCTTTGCCGAGCTGCTCCGCCGCGTCGGGCTCTCCTCCATGCCGGAGCTGCCTGAGGGGGCGACGGGGCTGTCCGTGCCCCACGCCACGACGTGTGTCGCGCTCACCTATGCCGACGGCGTCGTCATGGCCGGCGATCGCCGCGCCACCGCCGGGAACCTCATCAGCAGCCGCACCATGGAGAAGGTGCTCCCCGCGGACCGCCACAGCGGCGTGGCCATCGCGGGGGCGGCCGGGCCGGCGATGGAGATGGTCAAGCTCTTCCAGCTGCAGCTGGAGCACTACGAGAAGGTCGAAGGCACGCCGCTCAGCCTCGAGGGCAAGGCCAACCAGCTCTCGATGATGGTGCGGGGGAACCTGCCCGCGGCCATGCAAGGCATGGTGGTCGTGCCGATCTTCGCCGGGTTCGACGAGCGGCGAGGCGAGGGGCGGCTGTTCAGCTACGACGTCACAGGCGGACGCTACGAGGAGCGGGACCAGGTCGCGACCGGCTCGGGCAGCCTGCACGCCGGGACCGTCATCAGGGTCGGATACCGCCCGGGCATGGACCGCGACGCGGCCGTGGAGCTGTGCGTGAAGGCGCTCTGGGTAGCAGCCGACGCCGATTCGGCCACCGGTGGGCCCGATCCGCTGCGGGGCATCTACCCCGTCGTGGCGACGATCACGGCCGCGGGCTACGAGCGCGTGTCGGACGAGGAGCTCCGGGCTCGCTTCGAGACGGTGGCCGCGGAGATGCGGCCGTGAGCGGCCGCGCCGGGCTCGACCAGGAGCGCCGCTCATGAGCATGCCGTTCTACGTCGCGCCGGAGCAGATGATGAAGGACCGGGCGGACTACGCCCGGAAGGGGATCGCCCGGGGCCGGGCGCTCGTGGCGGTCATCTACGACGACGGCGTGGCCCTCGTGGCGGAGAACCCCTCGAACAACCTGCGCAAGATCAGCGAGATCTACGACCGCATCGCCTTCGGCGGCGTCGGCCGGTACAACGAGTTCGACCAGCTGCGGGTGGACGGTGTGCGGGCCGCCGACCTCAAGGGCTACCAGTTCAGCCGGGACGACGTCGACGCCCGGAGCCTGGCCAACCGCTACGCACAGCTGCTGGGCCAGGTCTTCACCCACGAGCTGAAGCCGATGGAGGTGGAGATCCTGGTGGCCGAGGTGGGCCGCACGCCCGCCGGGGACCAGCTGTTCCACATCCTCTACGACGGCACCGTGGTTGACGAGCAGCACTTCAGCGTGCTCGGGGGCGACGCCGACGCCATCGCGCAGCGCACCCAGGAGGCGTGGTCGGAGGGGCTGAACCTGGCCGGCGCGCTCCACGCCGCGGTCACCGCGCTGGCCGGTCCCGACCGGACGCTCGGTGCGGACGACCTCGAGGTCGCGGTGCTGGCCCGCAGCAACGGACGGCGCTGCTTCCGGCGGCTGTCCGACGCCGAGGTCGGCGAGCTGCTCGGCGGCAGCTGAACGACCGCGGGGTCCGACCCTGCACCCACCGCGGTCCGCCCTGGGACGTCAGGAGATGACGAGGAGGCGGACCAGCTCGGCCGCCACCAGCCCCAGCAGACCGAGCACGGCGGCCGCGGAGAGCACGGTGCGGCGGCTGCGGCGCGGTGCCCACAGGGCTTCCAGGTCGTCGAGCTCGTCCTGCTCGTCGCGGTCGGCGTCGAGGGGCGCGGTGGACGCCAGCACGGCCTGGGCCTGGGCCAGGTCGGCCTCGGCCACGAGGACCTGGACCGGCCCGAACGGGTAGGGCCCGTCGACACCGCCGCCCTTCAGCTCCCACAGGATCCCCTCGACGCCGAGCTGGGCGACGACGACCTTGGCGCCGAAGGCGTCCGCGGCCGTCATGAGCCGCACCATGCGCATGGGCTGGTCGTCGGCCGACCGGTTCACCCTGGAAAGGGTAGTTGCCGGGCGCCGGCCGTCCGATCCTTGCGATCCGGGGGTACGGTGACGCGCCATGGAGCGCCGCATCTTCGGCCTCGAGAACGAGTACGGGGTCACCTGCACGCTCCGCGGCCAGCGCCGGCTCAGCCCCGACGAGGTCGCCCGCTACCTCTTCCGCCGGGTCGTCAGCTGGGGTCGCAGCTCCAACGTCTTCCTCGCCAACGGCGCCCGGCTGTACCTCGACGTCGGCTCCCACCCGGAGTACGCGACGCCCGAGTGCGATTCCATCTACGACCTGGTCGTGCACGACAAGGCGGGCGAGCGGATCCTCGAGCAGCTGCTGAGCTCCGCCGAGCAGCGGCTGCGGGAGGAGGGGATCCGTGGCGTCATCTACCTGTTCAAGAACAACACCGACTCGGCCGGCAACAGCTACGGCTGCCACGAGAACTACCTGACCAGCCGGCGTGACGATCTGGCCCACTACGCCGACGTGCTGATCCCGTTCTTCGTCTCGCGCCAGATCTACGCCGGCGCCGGGAAGGTGCTGCAGACGGCCAGAGGCGCGGTGTACTGCCTGGCGCAGCGCGCCGAGCACATCTGGGAGGGCGTGTCGTCGGCCACCACCCGCAGCCGCCCGATCATCAACACCCGCGACGAGCCCCATGCCGACGCCGAGCGCTACCGGCGCCTGCACGTCATCGTGGGCGACTCGAACATGAGCGAGTACGCGACCTTCCTCAAGGTCGGGGCCACGGCCGTCATGCTGCGGATGCTGGAGGACCAGAGCGTCGTCCTGCGGGACATGACGCTCGAGAACCCCATCCGCGCCATCCGCGAGATCAGCCATGACATCACCTGCCGGCGCCGGGTGCGGCTGGCCAACGGCCGAGAGGTCAGCGCCCTCGACATCCAGCGGGAGTACCTCGACCGGGCGCTGCGCTACGCCGACACGAAGGGCCTGCCACCGCTCGAGCAGCGAGCGCTGGACATGTGGGAGCACTGCGTGGCCACGATCGAGGACGAGCCGTTGAAGCTGGAGCGCGAGGTCGACTGGGTCATCAAGCACCAGCTCATCGAGGCCTACCGGGCCAAGCACGACCTACCCCTCGGCCATCCTCGGGTGGCGCTGCTCGACCTCCAGTACCACGACCTCAGCCGGGAGCGCAGCCTCTTCTACAAGCTGCAGGACCGCGGCATGGTCGAGCGGATGTGCACCGACGCCGACATCGACGCAGCCATGGACACCCCACCCCAGACCACCCGGGCCCGGCTGCGGGGCGAGTTCATCAAGCGGGCCAAGGAGCGCAAGCGGGACTACACGGTGGACTGGGTGCACCTGAAGCTGAACGACCAGGCCCAGCGCACGGTCCTGTGCAAGGACCCCTTCAAGAGCCGCGACGAGCGGGTCGAGAAGCTCATCAGCTCGCTCTGAGCAGGGCGCGTCCGGCCCGGTGCCCAGCTTCGTCACCGCCGTCGTCGCGTCTGTCCTCGCCGAACGACCCGGGCTGCAGCGCGTCGCCCTCGACGACGGAAGCCGGGCGGTGGCGCTGACGGGCCTGACCGGTCCCGTGGGCGCCGGAGACGAGGTCGTCGTCAACACCACCGCGGTCGAGCTCGGGCTGGGCACGGGCGGCTGGCACCTCGTCCACTGGAACCTCAGCCGCCGGGAGTGGCACGAACCCGGCTCGGGCCACATCATGAAGGTCCGCTACACCAGCCTGCAGGCCGACGTCGGCGCTGCCGAGGAGCACACGCCCTCGATGGACTGGCCCGACCTCGAGGGCCGCCCGGTCGTGGCCTGCGGGCTGCACAGCCAGGTCGGGATCGTGGCCGCGGTGGTCAAGGACCTGGAGCCCGGCGCCCGCGTGGGGTACGTCATGACCGATGGCGCGGCGCTGCCGCTCGCCCTCTCCGACCTCGTGGCCGAGCTGCGGGGACGGTCGCTGCTCGACCTGACCCTCAGCGCGGGCCAGGCCTTCGGCGGCGAGCTCGAGGCCGTCTCCACGCCGTCCGCCATCGACCTCGCCGTGCGCGTCGGCGGCGCTGATGTGGTGATCGTCGCCATGGGGCCGGGCGTCGTGGGCACCGCGTCGACCCTCGGCACGACCGCGTTGGAGGTCGCGCCCGTCGTCGACGCGACCGCCGCTTTCGGTGGTCAGCCGATCGTCGCGGCCCGCACGTCCGAGGCCGATCCCCGACCGCGGCACCAAGGGCTCAGCCACCACACCACGGCAGCGTTGCGCCTGGCGGCGCGGGCCGCGCTCGTCGGCCACGCTGCTGGCACTCCGGCCTTCGCCGTGCCGCCGCCACACCACGTGGAGACCGTGGCCGTCGCCGACGTCGCCGAGGTCCTGGCCCGGGCCGGGATCGAGGTCCGGTCCATGGGCCGGGGGCCGGAGGACGACCCGCTGTTCTTCGCCACCACTGCGGCCGCCGGGGTGGTCGCAGTCCGATCTCACCGGTTGCGGGGTACGGTGCTCTCGTGATCTCCCAGGAGCCGGGTCCCGGCGAACCCGGCACGGCGGGCACGGACGACCCCGTGCCGCCCGCGGGGCACGAGGACGGCGACGGCGCCGACGCCGCCCCTCCCAAGCGTGTCGGCCGGGCGGTCCGGGAGTGGATCCTCGTCATCGGCGGTGCGCTGGTCGTCGCGCTGCTCATCCGGACGTTCCTGTTCCAGGCCTACGAGATCCCCTCGCCCTCGATGGTCAACACCCTCAACGTCGGTGATCGGGTGCTGGTCAACAAGCTGGCCTACAAGTTCCACGACATCCACCGAGGCGACGTGGTCGTGTTCAAGCGGCCGCCCGGCGAGCCCGACCCCAAGATCAAGGACCTGATCAAGCGGGTCATCGGCCTGCCCGGCGAGACGCTGGCGTTCAAGGACTGCTCGGTGTTCGTCGACGGCAAGAAGCTGGACGAGCCCTACGTGGACCAGCAGTGCACCGACCCGCCGCAGAACGCCGTCGACCCCGACGGCGATGGCTCGATCACCGTGCCCGACGGCATGCTCTTCGTCATGGGCGACAACCGGGGGGGCAGCTTCGACAGCCGCTACTTCGGCCCCATCACCGAGCACAGCGTGGTCGGGCGGGCCTTCGTCATCATGCGGCCGGTGGGGGATTGGAGTTGGCTCTAAGGGGGGAAGCGACCTTCCCCCCTTCGGATCCCCCCATCGCTGTCGCAGCCGCCTGCGGCGGCGCCGTCGCTAGGGGTCGGTCAGGGCGGCGTGCATCCTGTCGACCCAGTCGCTGAAGACTCCGTCGACGCCGAGCGCCAGGGTGGCCCGGAGCAGGTGCTCGTGCTGGAGGTCCCAGGCCAGGCAGTAGCGCTCGAAGCGGTGGAACAGGGCGACCAGACCGGCGCTCCAGTCGGTGTAGTGGAGGTTGACGGCGTCGATCCCCTCTGCTCGCAGCGTCGCCGCGCGTCGCTCGGGACCCTCCTTCATGCGCTCGAGGCGCGTCGAGTTGACCAGCTTCACCTGCGGGTCGAGGGACCGCAGGGCGACCAGCGACGGCACGTCGGCGCGGCACAGCCAGAGCCGAGGCAGCAGCGCGGGGTGCTCGGCCTGGACGGTCCGGATGGTGACCGGCCCACCGGCCGGATCGCAGATGTCGATCGACAGGTGGATGCCGGCTCCGCACAGGGGGAGCAGGTCGCTCAAGGTCGGGATGGAGGATGGCAGCGCGTCGCGCGCGATCGTCCGGATCGGTCGCTGGCGGCCGCGCCGCCGCACCACCCCGTCGTGGTCGAGGACCGGGACTCCGTCAGCAGTCAGCCACAGGTCGGTCTCGAGACCGGTCGCCCCGAGCCGGAGGGCCAGCGAGAACGCGTCGAGCGTGTTGTCGGGTGCGTGGGCCCGGGCGCCACGGTGGGCGAAGCCGATGGGTGGATCGATCAGCGAGGGGTAGCTGGCCGCCACCCGCGCATGATCCCACGACAGACGGTCGAGGGGTCGGGTCCGTAGACTCCGCGTCGTGCTCGCCATCTTCAACAGCCTGGGCGGGGGAGAGGTGATCGCCATCTTGATCATCGGCCTCATCGTGCTCGGGCCGGAGAAGCTGCCGGACGCCATCCGGAGGTTCGGCAACATCTACGGCGAGTTCCGGCGCATGAGCCAGGGCTTCCAGAGCGAGCTGCGCGACGCCTTCGACGAGCCGCTGCAGTCCTTGCGGGGGACGGCGCAGATGATGCAGGACTCCG
This sequence comes from bacterium, assembly GCA_046734535.1. Taxonomy (GTDB): domain Bacteria; phylum Actinomycetota; class Acidimicrobiia; order Acidimicrobiales; family Ilumatobacteraceae; genus DASTFY01. The sequence continues at coordinate 7,284 of JBKPRL010000046.1, forward strand.
TCGAGCAGCCGTTGCAGGCCATCACCGAGCTGAAGGCCCCGGTGATCGGCGGCGGGGCGACCGCGCAGCCCGCCGACGCGACGGCCACGGAGGTTGCGTCCGACGGCACCGCGGCGGGCGAGGTGCCGGTGGCGGCCGACGAGGTGCCATCAGCGGTGGAGGAGGTGCAGGCGCCGGTCGAGGATGACGAGGTGCCCGCCGGCTCGGCTGCTGCGACCTGGGCCGCCGAGCGGACCAACGGCGCGGCGCCCGCGCCCGCGGCCGCGGCCCCGGCGATGGCAGAGGCAGAGGTGGAACCGGAGGTTCGCGAGGACGAGGAGCCGGTGCTGGCGGAGGCCGGGCTGCTCGTGTCCGAGCCGGAGATGCCGACGGGTTCGTCGGAGGACGAGGAGCGGCCGGGCTGATGCGCCTGCGCCGGAAGGCGAAGGAGCCCAAGGTCCCCCTCGCCACCAAGAACGAGAACATGACGCTGACACAGCACCTGGCGGAGCTGCGCATGCGGCTCATCCGCTGCCTGTTGGCCATCGTGCTCTTCGGCGTCCTGGTCTTCGTGCTCTACGACCCGTGGATCCAGGACTTCCTGTTCCACCCGTACCGTGAGGTCTGCGCGGCCAACCCGAGCTTCGGCTGCAACGGCAACCCGGTGCTGATCACGCCGCTCGGCGGGTTCACGACCCGCATGAAGGTGGCGGGCTGGGGCGGCTTCATCCTCGCCATGCCGATCATCCTGTGGCAGGTGTGGCGGTTCATCGTCCCCGGCCTGGAGTCGAAGGAGAAGCGCTACGCCCGGCCCTTCATCCTCTGCACGATCGCCCTGTTCCTCTTCGGCGCCTTCGTGGCCTACGTGACGCTCCAGCCGGCGCTGCAGTGGTTGATCTCCTACGCCGGTCAGGCCACGGCGGCCTTCACCCCGGAGAGCTACGTCAGCCTGGTCGGGCTGATGATGGCCGCCTTCGGCGTCGGCTTTCTGTTCCCGGTCCTCCTGGTGTTCCTGCAGCTGGCCGGGGTGCTGAGCTACAAGCAGCTCCTCGGCTGGTGGCGCTACGCGACGGTCGTCATCGCGATCGTCGCTGCAGTGATCACGCCGAGCGGGGACCCCATCAGCATGCTGGCGCTCGGCATCCCGATGTTCCTGCTGTACTGGATCTCCGTCGGCATCGGCTGGCTGGTCAGCCGGCGGCGGGCCAAGGCCACGGCCGGACCGGCCGTCGGCACGGCGTAGCCCGAACGTCCCTCAGGCGGGGCCGCTGGGCCGGCCTCGGTCCGTCGGAGCGGTGGTCCGACCCGGCACACTGGTGCGGTGCACCGTGACCGGGCCGCGCTGCTGGCCCGCTACGAGTTCCCTCTCGATCCCTTCCAGCTCCGAGCCGTCGACGCGCTCGACGGCGGCCAGTCCGTGCTGGTGGCCGCGCCGACCGGCTCGGGCAAGACCGTCGTGGCCGAGTACGCCGTGGCCGTCGCCCTCGCCGCGGGCCGCCGGGCCTTCTACACCGCGCCCATCAAGGCCCTCTCCAACCAGAAGTTCAAGGACCTCCGGGCCATCCACGGCGCGGACCAGGTGGGGCTGCTGACAGGCGACAACAGCATCAACGGAGACGCGCCGGTCGTCGTCATGACCACCGAGGTCCTGCGCAACATGATCTACGGCCGTTCGCCCGCGCTCCACGGGCTCGGTGTGGTCGTCCTGGACGAGGTCCACTTCCTGCAGGACACCTACCGCGGGCCGGTGTGGGAGGAGGTCATCATCCACCTGCCGCCGGCGGTCCGCCTCGTCTGCCTGTCCGCCACGGTCTCCAACGCCGAGGAGCTGGCGGCCTGGATGACGACGGTCCGGGGGCCGACCGCCGCGGTGATCGAGGAGCGGCGTCCGGTCTCACTGGAGAGCCTCTACCTCATCGGCGACCGCACGGCCGAACGCCTGCATCTGCTGCCGACCCTGGTCGAGGGCCGGCCCAACCCCGAGGCCCACCGGCTCGACAGCGAGGCCGTGCGCGGCGTCCGGGGCCCCCGTCGCACCCAGGCCCGTCGCAAGCTCTACACGCCGGCTCGACTGGAGGTGTTGGACCGGCTCGAGGAAGGGTCGATGCTGCCGGCGATCACGTTCATCTTCAGCCGCAACGGATGCGACGAGGCCGCCCGGTCCGTGACCGCGGCCGGTGTGCGGCTGACGACCGGCGCGGAGCGCGACCGCATCCGGGAGATCGTCGACGAGCACGTCGGCGCCCTCGACGAACGGGATCTCGCGGTCCTCGGGTACGGGCAGTTCCTGGCTGGCCTGGAGGCCGGCGTCGCCGCGCACCACGCGGGGATGATCCCGCCGTTCAAGGAGGCGGTCGAGGCCTGCTTCACCGAGGGACTCGTCAAGATGGTCTACGCCACCGAGACGCTCGCCGTCGGGATCAACATGCCGGCGCGGACCGTCGTCATCGAGAAGCTGAGCAAGTTCACCGGCGACCACCACGAGTTCCTGACGCCCGGTGACTACACGCAGCTGACCGGACGAGCGGGCTGGCGGGGCATCGACGAGCGCGGCTTCGCCATCGTCCTCTGGAGCCCGTTCGTCCCCTTCGACCAGGTGTCCGCGCTGGCCTCCAGCCGGTCGTACCAGCTCAGCTCAGCCTTCCGCCCGACCTACAACATGACGGCCAACCTGGTGCGCTCCTACAGCCAGGACGAGGCCCACCACCTGCTCAACCTGTCCTTCGCGCAGTACCAGGCCGACCGTCACGTCGTGCGCATGGAGGCACGGCTCGAGCGTCGCGAGGCGCAGCTGGCCGAGCTGCAGGAGCTGGCCCACAGCCCCTTCGGCGACCTCGACGAGTACCGCCGGCAGCACGAGGGCGTCTCGCGGCCGCCGCGCAACGCCGATGCCATCGAGCTCTCTCTCATGCGGATGCGCCCGGGCGACATCCTGTACGTGAACCGCGGGCGGTTGGTCGGGCGGGTGGCGGTGCTCACCTCCAGCCGCCGCAAGGGCGGCATGAAGCTCCAGGTGCTCACGCCGAGCGGGATCTCCGTGCAGCTCACGGCCCGGGACTTCAACGAGGTGCCGCGAGTGCTCGGCCACATCGACCTGCCGACGCCGTTCGCACCGAACCGCGCGCAGTACCAGCGGCAGGTGGCCCGTCTGCTGTCGCGGGCGACGATCGCCGGCGGGACCCATCGCCAGTCCCGCCCGTTGGATCACGGCGACGACGGCGCAGTCGACCACCCGGTCGCCCAGGATCCGATGCTGCGGGAGCGGCTGCGTGCCGCGGGCCAGGCCGAGCGCATGGAGCGCGAGGTCGACGACCTCCGCCAGCGCATCCAAGGCCGTAGCCAGTCCGTGTCCCACCGCTTCGACCGCGTGCTGCGCATCCTCGAGGCATGGGGGTACGTGGACGGCTGGGAGCTGACCGACGCCGGTCGCCGCCTGGCGGGGTTCTTCCACGAGTGCGATCTGCTCGTCGTGGAGGCCCTGCGCCAGGGACACCTCGACGGGCTCGATCCGGCGGCGCTGGCCGGCCTGGCCTCCGTGTTCAGCTACGAGCACCGCAGCCCGGACGCCCCGCCGGCTCCCTGGTTCCCGTCGCGGGACGTCCGCAAGCGCTGGGAGGCGATCGAGTCGCTCGCCGCCGAGCTGCGCTACGCCGAGGAGGAGGCCGGTCTCCCGGTGACACGGGCGCCCGACCCGACCTTCGTCGCGCTGGCGCAGGCCTGGGCGGCCGGGCAGTCGTTCGCGTCCGTGGTCGAGGACGAGGATCTCTCGGGCGGCGACTTCGTCCGCACCATGAAGCAGCTCATCGACCTGCTGCGCCAGCTGGCCCTGCTGGCCCCGATCGAAGCGACGCGCCTCGCGGCTCGGGAGGCGGCCGACCGCCTGTTCCGGGGGGTCGTCGCCGCGTCCACCGCCATCGACCTCGACGACGAGGACGACGACGGCCACGACGACGGCCACGACAACCGTGGCCGACAGGAGGGTCCGCCCCGCCCGTGACGGTCCGACGGGGCGAGGACTGGGGTCGTCGCGTCCCCCGCCCGGCCGATCTGGTCGAGGTGGCCGACGACGCCACCGGCGCCGCGCTCGTCGATGCGGCGCGGCAGGCCGGCGGGCCGCTCCCCGTGCTCGGCCTCCGCGGCGGCGATCTCCGGCGCACCCTCGGCGGTGGCCCTCCCGTCGAGCACCTGGGGGCGGATGTAGGGGAGTACCCGGTCGACGTCGGCCTCGTCGTGCTCGACGGGGTCGAGCGGGCCTTCCTCGCCCACGTCGTCGCTCGGCGGGGCTGGTGGCGCGGCGAGCTAGTGGCGGCCATGAACGCCGAGCAGCTGGGCGGGTGGGACGTCGCGCCGCGAGGGCACCCGAACGACGGCCGCCTGGACGTGCTCCACGTCGTCGACCTGGACCTCGGTGACCGCTGGAAGGCCTGGCGCCGGCTCCCCACCGGCACCCACGTGCCCCACCCTGGCATCGTCGTCCGCTCGAGCGCGGCGGTGGACGTCGCGCTCCAGCGGCCGCTCACCGTCTGGCTCGACGGCCGCCGGGCCGGCACGACCGACCACCTCGCCATCCGGGTCGAGCCCGATGCCCTCACCGTCTGCATCTGACCCGGCGGGTTCTGGCGCGGCTCCGTCTCGCCCGTGCGACCATCTCGCACCAGAACCAGCCCGATCGGTGTGCGTAGCCTGACCGGCATGGCCGACACGCTCAGCACTGACCTCGACGCGCCGGATCACGTCCACTGGGACCTCGAGCCGCTGGTCGGCGGGGACGGCCTCGCCGGTGTCGAGCGCCTGCTCGACCAGGCCGACGCCAAGGCCGCCGCGCTGGCCGAGCAGCGAGGCCACGTGGCCGAGCTGGACGCCGCCGGGCTGGCCGAGCTGATGGACGGCCTCGCGGCGCTCGAGGAGGACCTGGCCCGGGCCGACAGCTACGCCGGCCTCCGCTTCGCCACCGACACCGGCGACCAGTCGCGCGGCGCGCTCGTCGCGAAGGTCGAGGAGCGCGCCACCGCCATCCGGACGCAGCTGCTGTTCTTCGAGCTCGAGTGGGCTGCGCTCGACGACGCGCGGGCCGAGGCACTCCTCGACGACCCGCGCCTCGACGCCGTCCGTCACCACCTGCGGGTCGCCCGCCTCCGCCGGCCGCACCTCCTGACGGAACCCGAAGAGCGGATCGCGGCCGAGAAGGACCTGACCGCGATCGCGGCATGGCAGCGCCTGTTCGAGGAGCAGGACGCGGCGATCGAGGTGACGCTCGACGGCGAGCATCGAGGGCTCGAGCACGGTCTGTCACTCCTCGCCCACCCGGACCGGTCCGTGCGTCAGACCGCGGCCGAGGCGGTCACCGACGGGCTGGCACCCGGCCTGCGCACCCGGGCCTTCATCCTGAACACCATCCTGCTCGAGAAGGCCACCGACGACCGGCTGCGCCACTACGACCACTGGCTGGCCTCCCGGAACCTCGTCAACCAGGCCAGCGACGCCTCCGTCACCGCACTGATCGACGCCGTCAAGAGCCGCTACGACCTGCCGCAGCGGTGGTACCGGATCAAGGCCGGACTGCTCGGCCTCGACCGGCTGGCCGACTACGACCGGAACTGCTCGGTAGCCTCCGAGGACCGCCCGCTCGGCTGGTCCGACGCGACGGAGCTGGTGCTCGACGCCTACGACTCGTTCTCGCCCGATCTGGCTGGCATCTGCCGGCGCTTCCTCGATGAGGGCTGGATCGACGCACCGGCCACGCCCGGCAAGCGGTCGGGCGCGTTCTGCGCGTACACCGTCCCGAGCCACCACCCGTACGTGATGCTCAACTGGACCGGGCGCCGGAGCGACGCGCTGACCCTCGCCCACGAGCTCGGTCACGGCGTGCACGGCTACCTGGCCCGGCCGCAGGGGATCTTCCAGATGACGACGCCGTTGACGATGGCGGAGACCGCCTCGGTGTTCGGCGAGACCGTGACGTTCGGGCGCCTCTTGGCCGACGCCACCGACCCGGCCGACCGCCTCAGCCTCCTCAGCGAGCGCATCGACGGGGCCATCGCCACCGTCTTCCGGCAGGTCGCCATGAACCAGTTCGAGGATCGGATCCACACGGCGCGCCGGACGTCGGGCGAGCTGTCGGTCGAGCGGTTCGGTGACCTGTGGGCCGAGACCCAAGCCGAGATGTTCGGCGACGCGATGGAGGTCACCGAGGGGTATCGCACCTGGTGGAGCTACATCTGGCACTGCTTCGGCGCACCGGGGTACGTCTACGCCTACGCCTTCGGCCAGCTGCTCGCCCTGTCCGTCTACCGGCGGTACGAGGAAGAGGGCGCCGCGTTCGTCCCCCGGTACCTGGAGATGCTCGGTGCCGGCGGCTCGCTCCCCCCCGAGGAGCTCGGCCGCCTCGTCGACTGCGACCTGGCCGATCCGGGCTTCTGGCACGGGGGCCTCGCCATCATCGAGGACCAGATCGACGCCGCCGACGCCGCCGCGAACGCCCGCGGCAACGGCTGAGGCTCAGAGCGCGCCGGCGATCGCCGCGGCGTAGGCCGTGGCTCCGGCCGAGTTGAGGTGGAACCCGTCCCCGGCAAGCAGGTCGGTGCGGCCCGCGCTGATCGCGTGCCAGTCGACGAAGGCGGCGCCGTTGCGGGCCGCGCAGTCCCGCAGGGTGACGTTGTTGCCGGCCTCCCACGACCGGGGCACGGTCAGGTCGACGATGATGACCCGGCGGTCGCCGAGCACGGCCATCAGGTCGTCGCACGTGCCGGGCTGCACCGTGCCGTTGGTGCCGAGGTGGACGACGACGGTGCCGGGCAACGTCCCCGCCTGTGACCTCCAGTAGGCGATGGCGGGCGCCTCGCGGAACTGCCGGCTGACCACCGCGTCCACGTCGATCCCGGGGATGGCGGTCCGGAGCGCGCCTGACGCGCCCAGCATCACGGAGTCGCCGAGGCCGAGGACACCGGGTGCCGGGGCCGGACGGCCCGGGCCCGGCGCGGGGCCGCACGAGGCGAGGCCGACCGCAGCGACCATCAGGACCCCGACGCTCCACGCCACGAAGCCCGCGCGCCTCCCCGCTCTTCCCGCACGCATGATCCGCTGGTGTAGACGACGGGTCCGGCTCCTGCCAAACCGGCTCGAGCGCATCACGGCGACGCGGCCCGTCCTATGGTGCGGCGCATGGAGATCGACGAGCTCAAGGCCACCGTGTGCGCGGAGGTGGACCGGTGGGGTGACCGACTCATCGACGTCGCCCACCGCATCCACGGACACCCGGAGCTGGCCTACGAGGAGCAGGCCGCGCACGATCTCCTGACCTCCGTGCTCGACGAGGCCGCGATGGCGCCCGAGCGGGGTGCCTACGGACTGCCCACGGCGTTTCGGGCCGAGGTGGGCGGCGAGGGTCCGGTGGTGGCCGTGCTCTGCGAGTACGACGCGCTCCCGGAGATCGGCCATGCGTGTGGGCACAACGTGATCGCGGCCGCGGGCCTGGGGGCCGGGCTCGCCGCGGCGGTGCTGGCCCGCGACGGTCTCGGCCGCCTCGTCGTGCTCGGGACCCCGGCCGAGGAGGGCGGAGGAGGGAAGATCGAGCTGGCCCGGCGCGGCGCGTTCACCGGGATCGACGCCGCGTTGATGGTGCACCCGGCCGACGCCGACCTCACCCGCATGGACTGCCTCGCCAACCAGCAGCTCGAGGTCCACTACGAGGGCCAGGCCGCCCACGCCGCGTCGGCGCCCCACCGCGGCCGCAACGCGCTCGACGCCGCGGTGCTCGGCTACGTCAACGTCGCCGCGCTCCGCCAGCACATCCGGCCGACCGAGCGGGTGCACGGCATCTTCACCCACGGCGGCGACAAGCCCAACGTCGTCCCGCACCGCGCCGCCATGCTGTGGTACGTCCGGTCGGACAGCGTGCAGGCGCTCCAGCCGCTGAAGGAGCGGGTGCTCGCCTGCCTGGAGGCCGGAGCGGCGGCCACGGGATGCACGTGCACGCACGCGTGGGAGGACCGCCCGTACGCCGACATGCTGGACAGCTCGCCGATGCTGGCCGCCTACGCCGCGAACTCGGCCAAGCTCGGTCGTGAGATCCAGGAGCCCGACGGGAGCCGTCGAGTGGTCGGCTCGACCGACAGGGGGAACGTCAGCTACCTCGTCCCGTCCATCCACCCCATGATCAAGGTCGCGGCGGACGGCGTGCCCATCCACACGCCGGACTTCGCGCGCTTCGCCATCACCGACGCCGCCGACCGGGCCGTCCTCGACGGCGCCAAGGCGATGGCCATGACGGTGGTGGACATCTGGGCCGGCGACGGCGTGCTCGCCGCGGCGCGAGCCGAGCACCAAGCCGCCACGGCCGGCCAGCCGGTCCCCATCTGACGTCGCGCCCGGGCCCTGCTCAGATGCCATCCCCGGGGATCGCGGAGGTGCCGCCCTAGTGTGACCTCCCGTGACGTTGTACGTCTCGGAGTCGTTCACGGCCGAGGAGGAGGACATCCTCCGGCGGTACTTCACCAACCTCGACGGCCCGGTGTTCGCCCTGGTCAACCTGCCCGAGGTGGTGAAAGGAGCGCTGTTCGCCCGCTACTCGCGCAGCGCCAAAAGCCTCCGCCGGCTCTTCCTCGACGAGTTCATCGGCGAGCTGGACGTCGCCGGCGACCAGACCGTCGATGCCACCATCGGCCTGCAGCGGGCCGAGGACCTGTACGAGAAGGTCTTCTTCGAGTACGGCGACGACTCGGTGGCCCAGCTCGGCGGAGTCCACCTCGCCTGTGAGCAGGCGTCCAACCTGCTGACGAAGATCCTCGAGTGGGGGCGCCTGGCGAGCTACCTCGAGCAGAGCACCCGGTACATCGCCTACGACGCCCGGCTCGGCGGCCGCTACCGCTACTACCGCGACCCCGCCATCCTGAGCTCGCCCTTCGGGACCCGCTACGTGGGCGACCTCGACCGCCTGTTCGACACCTACGCCGAGCTGGTCGAGGCAGTTCAGGACCACGTGCGCGCCGTCGTCCCCAAGCACGCCGGGGACAGCGACTTCGTCTACCGCCAGGCCACCCGGGCCAAGGCCCTGGACGCGGTGCGGGGCGTGCTGCCGGCCGCGTCGAGCTCGAACGTCGGCATCTATGGCTCCGGCCAGGCCTTCGAGTCCCTGCTCGTGCGGTTGCGGACCCATCCGCTCCCGGAGGCCCGCACCTACGGCGAGCTCATGCTGCACGAGCTTCGCAAGGTCATCCCCAGCTTCCTCCGCCGGGTCGACGTCCCCGACCGGGGCGGAGCGTGGAGTGACTACCTGGAGCAGACCCGCACGGCCACGGCAGAGATCGTGAGCAGGCTGTTCCTCGACGAGGAGCCGGAGGAGGCGGCGGCGGTCACCCTGGTCGACTGGGACCCCGAGGGCGAGGACAAGGTGTTGGCGGCGGTCTGCTACGCCGCCACGGATCTCCCGGAGCAGCAGATCCTCGACCGGGTCCGGCGGCTCTCGGCCGACGAGCGGGTCGCCCTCCTCGAGGCCTACGTGGGGGAGCGCCGGAACCGGCGGCACAAGCCCGGACGGGCGTTCGAGCGCACCGAGTACCGCTTCGACGTGCTCTCCGACTACGGCGCCTTCCGGGATCTCCAACGCCACCGTCTCCTGACCATCGAGTGGCAGCCCCTGACCCCACGACACGGCTACACCCGCCCCGACCTGGTCGACGAGGCCGGTGGCGCCGCGGCGTTCGACGCCGCCATGGCCCGTTCGGCGACGCTGTACGAGGCCCTCGTCGAGCCGTTCCCGGAGCAGGCGCCCTACGCCGTGTGCATGGCGTACCGGGTCCGCTACGCCATGCAGCTGAACGCCCGTGAGGCGATGCACCTGCTGGAGCTCCGCTCGGCGCCCCAGGGCCATCCGGCGTACCGCCGCATCGCCTTGGACATGCACCGCCAGATCGCCGAGCAGGCCGGGCACCGGGCCCTCGCCGCGGCGATGTGCCACGTGAGCACGGAGGATCCGGGGCTCGAGCGTCTGGAGTCCGAGCGGCGGGCCGAGCGCCGCCGAAGTGCCCAACCATCGACCTGAGATCGAGGGTAGAGGTCCAGGGTTCGGATCGGGTTGGCCCCTCGACCTCGACCTACAGCGAAGATCGAGTTGCCCTCGACGTGCAGTCATGGTCTAGGGTGAGGGTCGACGGCGCGGGTGGCCAGGAGGACCCATGGCCCAGATCCGCGCCCGCTCGCTGTGCATGGTGGCGGCCAGCGGCGCGCTCGCCGTCGTG
>JBKPRL010000047.1:0-38197 GCA_046734535.1 bacterium
CGCCGCCGACGGCTCCTCGGTCATCACCAAGAACCCGGGAACCGGCGGCGCCGTCACCCGCGACACGGTGACCGCCCAGCTGCTCTACGAAATCGGCGACCCGGCCTACCTCAACCCCGACGTGATCACCCACCTCGACACAGCCACGGTGTCCGACCTCCGCGACAACCGTGTCGAGATCCACGGCGTGCAAGGCTCGCCGCCACCCCCGACGACCAAGGTCGCCATCACCGGGATCGGCGGCTGGGAGAACAGCGCGGCGTTCGCGCTGACCGGAACCGACCTCGACGCCAAGGCCGCCATGGTCGAGCGGTCCGTCCGCCGCTACGCCGAGTCCGTCGACGGGATCGACGTGGTCGCACTCGACCGAATCGGAAGGGCGCAGCACGATCCCGACAGCCAGGATGCGGCCACCGAGCTGCTCAGGATTGCGGTGCAGGGCACCGAGCAGGCCGCCGGGCGGGCGTTCTCATCGCGCATGGTCGAGCTGGCGCTGTCGAGCTATCCGGGGTTGTACGCCCTCGGCCCGCCGCAACCGGGATCGGCATTCGGCGTCTACTGGCCAGCACTGCTCGACCAGTCAATGCTCGAGCACACGGTCCACCACCACGACAACACCACGGAGATCGTTGTCCACGCCACGACACCCGACGGCAAGGGTTGGGTGGTGCCGCCCGCCGAGCCGTGCCGGGCGCCGTCGGAGTCCACACCGTCGAGCGACGAGCTGGTCGCCGTCTCGCTCGGTGACCTCGTGCATGCCCGCTCGGGCGACAAAGGAGGCGACGCGAACCTGGGTGTCTGGGCGCGCGACCCTGCAGCCCGGGAGTGGCTCCAGTCGACCCTCACCGTCGAGGAGCTCCGACGCCTTCTTCCAGAAACACGCGAGCTCTCGATCTCGCGCTACGAGCTCCCCAACCTCGGCGCCGTGAACTTCGTTCTCCAAGGATTGCTCGGGACCGGCGCCACCTCGAGCCTGCGCCTCGACGCGCAAGCCAAGGCGATCGGCGAATGGCTGCGCTCGCGCCGCGTCAACGTGCCGCGCGCTCTTGTGGAAGCCGCAACTGGTCGGAGCGTGTGACGTGGGTGCTGCGGACGCTCGCGAGGCGACCGACACGATCGAGACGCGTCTCGCCCCCCGGCTGGCAGCGTTCGTCCGCACGGACCACTACGCCGAACTCAGCGCGACCCTCGCCACGGCCCGCGCCACTGTCGCCGCCAGCCCGCCAGGCGCCGGCGCCCACGACATGTACGGACACAACGCCGCCAACTCCGCACTGCGCCACCTGCGGATCACTCCCGTCACCGGCCCCGGACTCGACCCGTAAGGAAGATGTGATGACGACGCGCACCTTGCCCTCGAGTGACTTCTACGGCCTCGAACGGACACTCGAGCCGAGCGCGCTCGCCGTTCTTCACGCCGTGCGCACGTTCATGCGCGATGAGGTGGAGCCGATCATCAACGACTATTGGACACGAGCCAAGTTCCCGTTCCAGATCCTCGACGGTTTCCGCCAACTCAACATCGCCGGCCTCCCCTACGAGGGGTACGGCTGCCCCGGCCACAGCCGCATCCTGGACGGCATGGTGTTCATGGAAATCGCCCGTACCGACCCGTCGATCGCCACGTTCCACGGCGTCCACAGTGGGTTGGCAATGGGGACGATCTACGTGTGCGGATCCGACGAGCAACGCGATCGCTGGCTACCTGGCATGGCCCGCCTCGAACAGATCGGCGCGTTCGGGCTGACCGAGCCCGACGTCGGATCCGGCGCCTCGCGGGGTCTCACCACGACGGCTCGCCGCGACGGTGACCACTGGATCCTCAACGGCCAGAAGAAGTGGATCGGCAACGCCAGCTTCGCCGACCTGGTCATCATCTGGGCCCGCGATGAAGAGGACAATCAAGTCAAAGGGTTCGTCGTCGAGCGCGGCTCGAACGGTATGAGCGTCGAAGACCTCCAAGACAAGATCGCCCTGCGCGTCGTGCAGAACGGGCTGATCACGCTCCACGACGTGATCGTCCCCGAGGAAAACCGCCTCCAACGAGCCACCTCGTTCCGCGACACCGCCAAGGTGCTGAAGCTCACCCGGGCCGGGGTCGCCTGGATGGCAGTCGGCTGCGGCCTCGGCGCCTACGAGCACGCCCTTGCCTACGCCAAGGAGCGCCACCAATTCGGGCGACCGATCGCCGGCTTCCAGCTGGTCCAAGACCTGCTCGTGCGCATGCTCGGCAACTGCACCACCTCCGCCTGCCTCTGCCTGCGCCTCGCCCAACTCGCCGACGCCGGCGAAGACCTCGACGAGCACTCGGCATTGGCCAAAGCCGTGTGCACGGTGCGGATGCGGGAGACGGTCGGCTGGGCTCGCGAGCTGATGGGCGGCAACGGCATCCTCCTCGACCACCACGTCGGCCGCTTCGTCGCCGACGCCGAAGCGCTCTACTCCTACGAGGGCACCCGCGAGATGAACACCTTGATCGTCGGGCGCAGCATCACCGGCCTCAGCGCGTTCGTATGACCGTCCTCACGAGAAACGTCCTCAGCGCTTGAAGCGTGCAATTGGACGTGTCTTCCCTGGCCGACCCGCCCCAGGCGAGGAATCCCGTGGGCGGTACGCGACCGAGCGATCGGACGTCGACGCCCTCCTACGCTCCCTCCAGGCGCGGCTCGCCGCACCGTAAGCCGCCTGTTGCTGGGAGCACGGAAGAGCTGCGGCTCGGGCGTGACCGCGGCAGAATCGAGCAGCGACACCATCGCGGGCGGCGGTGACGACGGGCGGTGAAAGCGTCGTCTGGCCCCGGCCCTGACGTCACTCACCCGGTGTCACAACGGGTCGCCGCCATCGGGGTCATCCTTGACGCTGCCGTTGTCGTCGTTGTGACGATCGCGAGCGCACCCACAGACCTCCGTCTTCTGGCCGTACTGGTACCGCTGATCGTCGTGGCGCTGGTCGCGGCGTGGTATGCGATCACGCGAACCGGCGGGCGGCGGCAAGTCGCAATGGTTGTGCTCGCGGCGACGGGTTCCGGCTTCGTAGCCGTGGCGTTCAACGAGGGCGCTCGTAGCGCCGTCATCGTGGTGGCGCGTGTCCTCATGCTCGGCGCAGTGGTCGCGCTCGCTCGGCTCGCGCTCGGTCGAGACGTTCGATCATTCAAGCGGGCGGAGTCGCCAGGAACTGTTCCTCCGGCCGTCCACGGTGTGCTCATCGTCAACCTGAAGTCAGGCGGGGGGAAGGCGGAGCGGCACCACCTCGTCAAGCACTGCCATCAGCGCGGCATCGAAGTGGTGGAACTCCGCCCCAGCGACGATTTGGCGACGGCTCGGTGTGCTCGCGCTCGAAGTCGATGACGACAAGGCCTTCGGAGCATTGCTCGCCGCAACGACGACCGGGAACCCGGAGCGCTTCCCCGGACTCACGTCGCGGGCGGCTGAGACCTTCGAGGTGACGCGCGATCCCCCGTCGATGCGGGACTGGACGGAGAGGCCGTCGTGCTCGACCCACCGTTGCGGTTCTCGATCCGTCCGACTGCGCTCCGCGTCCGGCTGCCGAAGCAGGCGATCGGCTACTCCCCCGCCGCCCTCACCCTCGATCCGCTCTCGGCGGTGCGCGGTGTGTGGCGAGCCGCTCTCGGTCGACCTGTTCAGCCGCTGCCCCCGTAGCACGGATCCTCATTCGCAGTGTCGGCCAGGGTGACCGACATGCGCGACGTCGACCGTGGCCAACATCAGCCGGGAGACGCCTGTCCCGCGCCGATCTGAGTCGAGAACCGCCATCGCATCGCGCTGACTCGGCTTAGTCTCGGTACAGGATGCCGATCACGCCCAGCGGAGCGACTGGCCGCGAGAGGAGTTTAGCGATGCCGGGATTGCCTGCTGCCCTCGTGCGCCACCATGAGCGACTCGACGAGATCGCCGAGGTCTTGACGAAGTACGGCTTTGCGGCATGGGTACAGCGTGGGAGCGGACTCGTCAGCGGACGCGTCATGGAGGGGGTCGTCGACCGATTCGTCGACCCCGAGATCGTGGCGATGTCGGACGGTGAGCGGTTGCGGCGGGCGCTGACCGAGCTCGGTACCACGTGGCTCAAGTTCGGTCAGATGTTGAGCTTGCGGCCAGATGTGGTCGGCGACGACGTCGCCGGGGAGCTGGCGAAGCTGCAGGCGGCGGTCCCACCGGATCCGGCCGGTGTAGCCCAGCTGCTGGTCGAGCGCGAGCTCGGCGGCTCCGTGTCGGATCTCTACCGCGCGTTCGACTCGGATCCGATGGCCTCAGGGTCGGTCGCGCAGGTTCATCGGGCGACACTGCACGACGGGACTGCGGTGGTGGTCAAGGTCCTCCACGACGGCGTCGAGCATCGCGTGCTCGCTGATCTCGAGCTCATGGAGGGGCTCGCCGCGTATCTCGAGCATGAGGATCCGGGGCTGGCGCAGCTGCGTCCCACGGTGATCGTGGGCGAGTTCTCGCAGATGCTGCACGACGCCATCGACCTCTCGAAAGAGCTACAGAACCTTCAGCGCTTCGCGCTGAACTTCGTCGACGAACCCGACATCGTCATCCCGAAGCCGTATCCCGAACTGTCGCGGCGACGAGTCCTCACCATGAGCCTGATCTCGGGCGCGCCGTTGACCGAGCGTGCGGCGGTCGAGGCGACGGGATGGGACGTCGAGGCACTCGTGCGCCGCGCCGCCGACGTGTACCTCGAGATGATCTTCCGGGATTCGCTCTATCACGCGGACCCCCAACCGGGGAACCTCCTCCTGCCCGACGGGTCACACATCGCGATCCTCGATTTCGGCGATGTCGGCCGAATCTCCTCGATGCGCAAACGGCAGCTCGAAGACTTGGTGATTGCCGCGGGAACCCATGATCTCGACGGCTTGATCGACGTCATCGTGGAGATCACGACCCCACCGCCGACCGTCGACATGAACCGCTTGCGATCGCAGATCGACGCGTGGCTGAACCGCTACCTACTCGTCGGGGTCGGGCATCTGGACATGGCCGGGATCATCAGCACGGGCATGCAGCTCCTGCACGACAACGGCCTCGTCCTGCCGGCCGACTTGTCGCTGCTGTTCCGGGTGATGTTGGAGCTCCAGGGCATCGGTCGGGAGTTGGACACCGAAGTCCGGGTCACCGAGTTGATCGAGCCCTACATGAAGAAGTTGTTGGCCGAACGGTTCGACCCGCGGCGCATCGCCCGCCATGCGGGACGAACCGTTCGAGCGTGGGACCGTCTGGTTGCGTCCCTGCCCGGCGACATCGACGACATCGTCGAGCAGATCCGCACCGGCAAGGTCGGCGTCGACTTCCGGGTCCACGATTCCGACGGCGCCGTGGATCAGCTCGTCGACGGCATCGTCGCTGCCGCGTCCGTGCTCGCGTCGGCACAGCTCATCTCACGTCGGACCGGCCCGACCTTCGGATCGATCTCGGTGCCCGGGGTGGTCGCCGCCTGCGTCGGAATGCTCACCTGGCAACGGCTCATCCGTCGACGACGCGAACACACGACGTGGGTGAGCCGTGCCCGCGAGCTGACAGACCTGCGCCGGCGACGCGCCGAATCCTGATCCTCGGCGCCTCGACCTCAGCGAGTGGGACGAACGGAGGCGGCCGGACCAGCCCGGACACCGGCGGCGCGAGAATCAGAGTTTCAGCGCGCGAAGGCCGACCATGACTTCGGGACCGAGGCTCAGGAGCTGCGGTCGAACACCGAGCTCACGCGTGCGGTCTACACGCTGACGGCCGAGCTCCACCGGCGTGTCCTCGGTGGCGCAGGCGAGAGCGGATCACCAGGAGCGGGTCCGGAGGAGTAGCACCACCTGGCGGTACGGCCCGCCCCGCCGGTTCGATGCTTCGACGCGATGACCGGAGAGAAGGTCTCCATCTGCGACGGCGCTCGCTCGGTGGTTACGATGCGTACACGCCGAGTTCGTGGGCTCGTCACGGGCGGGACAGGTCGGCGCCATCGGCGCGATCTACCGTGGAGCGCCTCGGTCTCTGATCCGGCCGGGCCTGATCACTCAGGAAGGTGGGATGTGATGATCAAGAAGTCGGTGACGGTCGGCGTGGTCGCGTCGGCAGTGGCACTGCTCGTCGGGACTGGTGCGGTGCACGCAGCGCCGGCCGAGCAGGGACCGTCGAGCTCGCAGACCCCATACCTCGTGCGCGCACAGCCCGGGATCGTGACCACGAGCGTCCTGACGACGGGCGACTCGGTCGGCGGCTACCGCATGGCGGGGATCCCCGACGGTCTCGGCGCCTTCGACAACGGCGACGGCACCTTCACGCTGCTGATGAATCATGAGATCCCGAACAGCCTCGGCGTCCCGCGCGCCCACAACGTGTCGACCGGCACCGGCAAAGGGGCGTTCGTGTCGAAGTGGGTCGTGGACGCGACCACGCTCCAGGTGCTCCACGGCGAGGACTTGATCAAGAGGATCTTCAGCTGGGACGGCACGCAGTGGGTCCAGATCCCGAGCGGCAGCCAGTGGGTGCAGATCCCGGCCGGGGACCCGGCGCTGGCTCTCGGCCGGCTGTGCTCGGCTGACCTGCCTGATCCGTCTGCGCTCTTCGACGCCGCGAGCGGCCTCGGCACGCATGAGCGCATCTTCATGGACGGTGAGGAGGTTGGGGACGAGGGGCGTGCCTTCGGCACGGTCGTGACCGGCCCGGACGCCGGCAGCGCCTACAACCTGGGCGCGCTCGGCCGGTTCAGCTGGGAGAACTCACTCGCCAAGCCCAACGCCGGTGCGGCCACGGTCGTTGCCGGCCTCGACGACTCCACGCCCGGCCAGGTCTACTTCTACGTCGGCTCGAAGAGGGCCACCGGTAACGAGGTGGAGAAGGCCGGGCTGACCGGCGGAAACCTGTACGGGTTGAGGATCGCCGGGGTGGCGACCGAGACCGACGGGACCGTCCTGCCCGGTGGCAGCGCGCGCTTCAGCCTCGTACCGTTGGGCGACGTCACGAACCTGACGGGCGCCCAGCTCCAGGCCCTCACCGTCGCCGCCGGTGCGTCGAACATGAACCGGCCCGAGGACGGTTCATGGGATCCGTCGGACGCACGGAACTTCTACTTCAACACCACCGCCTCCTTCACCGGGATCTCGCGGATCTGGAAGCTGCAGTTCGACGATCCGGCGAACGTGCTCGCCGGCGGTATCGCCGCCATCGGGGTGCAGAGCCCACCGTTCGACCCTGCCAAGTCGAACGCCGACCAGAGCGGGCCCCGAATGCTCGACAACATGACCGTGAACACGCGGGGCCAAGTGATCTCGCTCGAGGACGTCGGCAACAACCCCTACCTCGGGGGCGTCTACCAGTACGACCCGTCGGCAGGCGCCCTAGCCCGCGTCGCCGAGCACGACCCGGCCCGGTTCGGGGTAGGGGGTTCGGCCTTCATCACGCAAGACGAGGAGTCCTCCGGCGTCGTCCCGGCCCCGTTCCTGGGCTCCGGCAAGTACCTCATCGACGTGCAGAACCACAAGGCCAGCGCGGACCCCGAACTGGTCGAAGGCGGACAGTTGCTCGTTCTCCACATCCCACCGGGCAAGCCGGTGGGCTGAGCCGGTACTCGAACCGGGCGACGAGATCGTCGGTGTGCTGTCCTGCCGGCGACCGACCACGAACTGACCGACCGCCCGTCGCATGATCAGCTCGGCTGGCCGTCCGTAGCGACACCCCCTGTGCTGCGCGGGCGCGAACAAGAGCCGCGTGTAGTCAATCGCTCTGCTCATCACGAGCTGATGCTGGCCTGACCGCTCAGTTCCTGCACTCGGTCAGCCGGCGGACCAGAACCCGCAGTGGTGGCGCGCGGCGAAGCCATCGTCGACCTGCGGCTGTGGCGAGACGAGCGAGAGCCCTTGCTGACCTGGGCGGAACGACGGCCATGGAACTGTTCGGGTCGACGGGTCGCCGCTGGCCGCGAAGCCCGCCCAGGCCGCCCGCATCTTCGCCGCCAGCTCCTGCTGGTCGGCGGTCAGCGGCACCTGCAGTGGAGCATTCGGCAGCTCGAAGAGATACGGAAGCTCAGAGGTGTGCGTCGCGACCGGAATCGGTGCATAGCGCGCCGGCGGGTTGGGGTCGTTGAACTCGTAGGCGAACGTCGGCACCTGTGCGGAAGTCCACTTGTCCACTTGGAGTGCCGTGCAGGCGAAATTGGCGTCGCCGACGAGCGCGGTGAACGCGATCGTCGCCGACGGATACGCCGCCGTCGGGTACTCCTGTGCGATGGCCGCGGCCCGCTTGTCGGACACTCCGAGCGTCGACTTGATCTGTTGCAGGTAGTTGGCGTCGGTGATCCCCGCCGGGTCCAGGGGCACGAACGTCCCGCCGCTGACGGCCGTGTTCTGCCCGGCGACGAAGACCAATTCCTCGAGCTGGTTGCTGCCGTTGAGGACGGGCACGCGGGCGAACCGGCCCCCGGCGAGCGCGGTGCCGATCGATTCCGTGAGGACCTTGCCGTCGACCACGCCGGGGATGGCGAACGGCGGGAAGCTGCCCACGAGGGCATCGACCGGCAGGCTGCGCAAGCACTTGGCGGTCTGGTTCGCACAGCCGGCCGCCTTGGCGACGGCCTGGCCGAACTCCTCGGCGTCAGCGAGTGACTGCTGCTCGAGTGCGAACGTTCCGCTCTGCACGATCGCCTTCTGGAAGAGCCCTCGGGAGCCATGCGAGACCAGGTGGGCGAGTACTGACAGCCCTCCCGCCGACTGGCCGGCGATCGTGACGTTGTCGGCGTTGCCGCCGAACTCGTCGATGTTGCTCCGCACCCAACGCAACGCCGCTTGCTGGTCCATGAGCCCGTAGTTGCCCGCCGGTCCGCCCTGGCGTGACGCCAGGGCGGGATGGGCCAGGAAGCCGAGGACCCCGAGCCGGTAGTTGATGGTGACGACCACCGTGCCCTCCGCCGCCAGCTGGGTCGGGTCGTAGCTGCGGGCGCCATCGAGGGTCAGGCCGCCGCCGTGGATCCACACCAGCACCGGGCGACCGGAGCTGCCACGGTCGTCGAGCGCGGGTGTGTACACGTTCAGGTAGAGGCAGTCCTCGCTGAGGGCGCCAGCGGGGGTGAAGAGGCCCGCGGGCTGGGGACAGCTCGGTGCGAAGGCCGTCGCATCGCGGACACCCTTCCAGTCGGAGGCGGGCTGAGGTGGCTGCCACCGAAGACGCCCCACGGGCGGCGCGGCATAGGGCACGCCGAGGAACTCGACGCCCCCGGCGAACGAGGTGCCGCGGACCGCGCCGTTGTCCGTCTTGGCGATCGGGGCGCCGGAGCCTCCGGCGCTCGCGGCCGCAGCAGTGCCGAGACCAACGACGCTGAGGGCGGTGAGGACCAGGCAGGTCAACGCCGTCCAGACGGCGGCTCGCGCGCCACCGCGCGCGAACGTCGGAGCGTCCATCGGGGCTCGTGCTGTTGCGGTCATGTGGTCCTCCTCCGCTTCGTTCGGGTGGTCACCCGGCGACCTGAGGTCGCGGCTCCCGAAGAAGGATCCGTCCGCCGCCGTGCCCATCGCACCCGGGGGTCTCCCTGGTACGTCCCGGGCGGCCCCTCGCTGCTACGAGGTCGACGTCAGCGTTTGTCGATGAGTGCTCTCGCAGGGGCACGCAGTGGTAGCTGTCTGGGCACGCCGCCCCTGGCCGCCGCCTCGCGGCGATGAAGGCCGACTAGGACAGCGCCCAGGGTGACGGTCACCGGCGCCGCTACCTGCAGCTGTTCTCCGAGCGTGCCACCCGGTCGCCCGGGTAGACCTTCGGCGACTACCGGGCGATCACCGCGCCGACGCTGATCCTGACGGGCGACCACGATCACTTCTGCTCCGTCGAGGATCGTTGCGACTCCCGACCTGCGTGCCGGCCGAGGCATCCGCACCTGGCCTCGATCTGGCGACACGCGCCTGACACCCGTCCCTCGGCGGTGTTGGTCGCGAAGACTGTCAGCTGCGTCCCACCCGGCCCCTGACATCCTTGACTGCGCCCGCGGTGAGCCGAGCGATGACTGCCGCCCTGGAGACGGGATCCAAGGCATCGAGTTGATCGTGGATGCCTTGCGCGGTGGCCTCAACCGTCCGGCGCTTCACGCGCAGCTGCGAGACAGCGACGACGGCGATGGCGGCGGCCGCCGCCAGCAGGACCAGTTGAACGGTGCGATTCGAGTCGTCCACGGACACTCCCTTCGGGTCGGTGACGCAGCTGCCTGCCCGGTCGGCCGTTGGCTGTTGTGAGAACACGGTGGCCTGCGGAGCCAGCCAGACGCTGCGCCGGGGCCGCAACGGCACAGGTGATCACAGCGGCAGCAGGATCACAACGCCTGCCGTGGCCCGGCCTGTCATGACCCGGTGCCCAGCTCGATCACCGCGACCTGCCGGTCTAGCGTTCGGCTGTGCTGTTGGCCGAGGAGCTCGCCCTGATCGCCCTCGATCCGGACTCCGGGCGTCACCCGGTCGGCACCCGCGAGCACCTCAACGCCTGCCTCGCCGGCCTGCTGATCGCGGAGGTGGAGCTCGATGACCGGCCGGAGTCCGCACTCCTCGCGGCTGCGGCCGAGGTCGTCGTCGAGGCCGGCCCGAAGCCGAAGGCCGTGCTCTCCGCCATGAGCCGAGGCCTTGCCCGCCGCACCGGGATGGGAACGTGGGACGCCGTGGTCGCCGCCCTGGTCGACGCCGGTGCGGTCGCCGCGTCGTCGGGCGGGCTGCGACCACGCAACCAGGTGCTCGACAGCCAGGGCCGCGACGCCATCGTGTCCCGGCTGCGTGCCGCAGCGTCCGGGGACGATCCCCTGGAGGTCCGCACAGCCTTGCTGCTGTCGATGACGGGTCCCGCCCAGCTGCTCGAGCTCGTGGCACCCGATCGGGCGGCACGCAAGCACGCCCGCCGTCGCATCGACCACGCCCTCGACGCCACCTCGCTGCTGCCGATCGCCGAATCGGTCCGCAGGGTGATCGCGGAGGCAGCGGCCGCAGCCGCCAGCGCTGCCGCGATGGTGGCGGTGACTACATCATCGGGTTGACGTAGTCGACGTCCGCTCGTGCGGCCGCGGTGGCGGACGAGGACCACGGGAGCGCCCTCGAAGCTGCCGCCGACGCGTCCCTCGTTGGCGCGGAGCTCGGCGATGACGTTGTCGCTCCAGCTGTTTGCCATGTCAGCCTCTCGGTCCTCGGCGGGCGTGTGTTCGACGGCCTCGGCCTGGCCCCGCCCGAATCTGTCATCCGGGCCGGCGGGCAGGTCCGTACTTGTTGGTCAGACACGTGCGGCGCCCTTTCGGGCGCCCCCGACCCCAAGGGAACCCGACATGAAGAAGCTCCTTGCTCAACTGGCCATGGCGTCCGCGCTCGCCATCGCCGGCGCCACCGCGGTCACGGTGGGCCATGCCGCGGCAGAAGACTCCGACGCCGGCCTAGCGTCGATCACGCTGGTCCACGGCGTGCCCGATCTGCTCGTCGACGTCTACGTCAACGGTGGCGCGCCGCTCGAGGACGTCTCGTTCACCACCGTCGCGACGGTCCCCGGCGAGAAGGGGAAGAACACGGTCGCCATCCGGGCCGCCAACGCCCCGGCCAACAGCGCGGCCCTGCTGACCCGCTCGTTCTACCTGCGCAAGAACCAGAGCAAGACGGTCGTCGCCCACCTCAGCTCCAGCGGCAGCCCCAAGCTCAGCGTCTACGCGAACGACCAGTCGCCGCTGACCGCCGGCACGGCCCGGCTCACGGTGCGCCACACCGCGGAGGCCCCAGCCGTTGACGTCGTGGTGAACAACACCACCACCCTCGTTGCGGACCTCACGAACCCCGACCAAGCCAAGGCCGATGTCCCCGCCGACAGCTACCTGGTGGACGTGCGCGCCGCCGGCACGACGACCGCTGTCTTGGACGACGCGCCGGTGACCCTCGATCCCGGGACCAACACGATCGTCTACGCCATCGGCAGCCTGAGCGGCGGATCCTTCACGGTCGCAGTGCAGGTTCTCCCTGTCCGGCCGTTCTGATGACCTGACCCTGTCCTCCCACTGTCGGCCCCCAACACGGAGGTCCGGACATTCGCTGTCCGGGCCTCCGTCGCCCTCGGATCCCGACAGGCCGAGGAGTGGTCACCCGGCCGCACCGGCAGGCGAAACTTAGACTCGACCGCGAAGGACTCGGGAGGCGAGTGCGATGAGTTCGGATCCCGATCGACCCGCGACGGGCGACGAGCGCCTCGCGATGTTGGCCGCCCTCGTCAACGGCGACGTCACGCTCGCCTACCGGCTGGCCACCGAGCTGCTCGCGCAGGGCGTGCCCTTCGATGACATCGTGGTCGACGTGGTCAGCCCAGTGCAGCGGGAGCTGGGCCGCCGGTGGGCGGCGGGCGACCTGGGCGTTGCCGACGAGCACGCAGCGAGCGCGGCGGTCGATGACCTCCTGGTCAGGCTCGGCGCGATTGCAGAGGCCCCGAGTGGCTCTTCAGTGGTGGTCGCAACCGCCGAGCACGATGCGCACGCGCTCGGCGGCCGGGTGGTGGCGAGTGCGCTCGCGCTCGAAGGGTTCCGGGTGCTGTTCCTGGGCGCCTCCGTCCCCGCCGACGATCTCGCCGACTTCCTCGACCTTCAGCAACCTCTCGCACTCGCCCTGAGCTGCTCGATGTCAGCGGCTCTGGCCGGGGCAGCCCGCTCGGTCGCCGCGGCGCACGAGGTCGGCGTACCCGTCCTCGGTGGCGGCCGAGCTCTCCCTACCGAGGTGCGCGCAGCCCGGCTCGGTCTCGACGCGCTCGCCCGCGCTCCTCGCGACGCCGTGGACATCCTCCGGGCCTGGGAGCTCTCACACCCCGATCGCCTCGTGGCCGCTCCGGATCCGATCCCCGAGCACGATGCGCTCGCCCGCCGACGCCATGCGCTGGTCGCGACGGTGATCGGAGCGGGCGTGAACGGCGAGGAGGCAGGGATGGCGTTGGCGGAAGAGCTCCTCCGTGTGGTGCAAGTTGTCGAGGGTGCGCTCCTCCTCGGCGAATCCGATCTGATCGACGAGCAGGTCGACTGGCTGCGTCACACCGCCGCCGCGCACGGGTATTCGCCCGCGCATGTCGAGGCCGCGCTGATGGCGCTCGCCGACGCGATGGACGGCGATCTCCTGCGCGCTGGGACCGCGTTGCAGGGTGCGCTGAGCTGAGGGTTCGAGCGCCTCAGGGACCTTGCAGGTCTTGGGCTGCAAGCGCGGTTCGCAACCTCGCCAGGCCGCTTCGGATGCGACTCTTGACGGTGCCCTCCGGCTCATCGAGCAGCTTGGCGACCACCCGGTAGCTGTGCCCCCCGAGATAGGCGAGCTCCACCGCCCGCCGCTCGACATCGGGGAGCTGCGCCAGGGCGACGCGCGTCGCGCCGGCGACCGTCTGGGCGACGACCCGGCTGTCCACGTCGTCGGTGGATGTGCTCGTTCGGCCGACGTCGCGCTCCTCGCGGGCACGCCGGGCTGCGTCCGATCGCACGACGTCGAGCGCTCGCCCGTGCGTGACCGCGAGGAGAAAGGTGCGCAGCGACCCGCGATCGGAGTCGAAACGCTCCGACCGCTCCCAGAGGCGCAGGAACACCTCCTGGGCGATGTCCTCGGCCCGATCGTGGTCGCCTACGAGCCGCCGGGCGAACGCGACCACGGATCCCCGGTGACGCCGCACGGCCTCGGCCAGAGCTGCCTCGTCGTGCCGGGTGATCTGAGCGACGAGCTCGCGGTCATCGGCCTCGCCGAGATCCTGCCTCGCCACATCTCCCACCTGGTCGGGGTCGGTGCGCACCGACCCTACACCGAGTGCCGACGAGGCTCGTGCGAGCAAACCTCCACGCGTCGCGCCGGGCGAGGTGCCCAGCCGGCGACCTGAAGGTGAAGGTTCCAACGGCGCGACGCCAGACCAGTAGCCACGCCCTAACCGTCGAACCCGGCCGGGCCGAGCGCCTTGGTGTCAGTGAGCCAAGGTCCGCGTCGCTGACGGTTCGGCCTGAGATGTGCCTCCGGGACGCCTGGCTCGAGTTTCGGAGGACGAGAAACCGTCATCCACTTCCGCCGTCATCTCCGTACACAGATCACACCCCCCAAGAGAAGGAACCACCCCCATGAGATTGACGAAGAAGCCCGGACTGGCCGCCACGATCGCACTTGGTGCGGTCGCCGGTCTCGCCCTCAGCGCGTGTTCGTCGAGCAGCGACGCGGCCACCACTCCGAGCTCGACCACCACGACAGCAGAGTCATCGATGAGCACGGCACCGGCCGATCAGACGATCGTCGAGATCGCCGCAGGCAATCCTGACTTCTCGACCTTGGTCGCCGGCGTGAACGCTGCTGGGCTCGCCGACACCTTGTCCGGCCCAGGACCGTTCACCGTCTTCGCACCGACGAACGAGGCGTTCGCCAAGCTCCCCGCAGGCACCGTCGACACGCTGTTGAAGCCGGCCAACAAGCAGCAGCTGGCGGCGATCCTCGCCTATCACGTCCTTCCGGCGGCAGTCATGGCGAAGGATGTGAAGCCGGGCACGGTCGAGACGGTGAACGGCGCGAGCTTCGCCGTGGCCGTCGAGGACGGCAGCGTCATCCTGACGGACGGGCAGGGCAACAAGGCCAAGGTCATCGCAACCGACGTCGCCGCTTCGAATGGCGTCATCCACGTCATCGACGCAGTGCTGCTCCCACCCGCGAGCTAGCCCAGTCCTGAAACGACGGGCGTACATCCCATGCGAAGGCGAAAGAGCGCTCCGGACCCCCGACGCATCTCGGCGCCGAGGGTCCGGCGCCGCCCCTCGACCAGCTGGCTCAGCTGGCCGTATCGAGCTCAGCCCGCTCGTCGGTGTACGACAACGGGGCGGTGGCCACGTCGTTGCTCAGGCAGCCGGTGAGCGTCTCCAACAGTTGGGTGATCTCCAACGCCCGCCACACGGGTCGGGAGACCTCTACCAGCCGGAGGCCCCCGCCCTCTTCGCATCGCTGTTGGTACTGGCGGACGAGGACCGAGACCCCCATCGAGTCGAGGAAGGTCACTGCGCTGCAGTCGAGTGTCAGCGACCCGGGCAAGGCTCGAAGGACCTCCTCGAATGCGGGCGCGACGTGCGAGTCGATCTCGCCTTCGACGTGAACCACTCCTTCGACAATGGATACCGCGAACTGATCCGACGGCATGGCGACTCCTCCAGGGTCAACGAGGTGAAGAAGTGGGCGACCTGCGAGTCGGCGACGGTGTCGGGGCCGGGGGTGTATCAGCCTCGAGCGGGCGTGCCCGTGCCCGAGTGCCCATCGCAGCAGCCAGTTGCCGGCGGAGGTCGGCGATCTCGTTTTCGAGGTCGATGATGCGTTGGGCGCCAGCCAGCGTCATGCCTTCGCTCATCAGTCCGGCGAGCGCTGCGACGTGGTTGAGCTCGGCACGGCTGTAACGCCGCTGCCCGCCTGGAGAACGGGCCGGGCAGACGACGCCCTCGGTGTCGAGGCGGCGGATGAAGGCCGGTTGCATGTCGAGCATCGCTGCGGCTTGGCTGACCGTGAAGAGCGGGGCGAGGTCGTCGGGGACGGTGACTGATCGATGGACTCGGCTCGTGCTCGACGGCGCCGCCCCGCTCGGACGGCTCACGACACGCCGGCGTCGACCGGCTCACGCGACGCGTCGTGCGAGCTCGCCTCGATCGGTGTCGGCTGGTTGCCTCCGACGGAGATCTCGACTCGCCGGGGCTTGGCCTGTTCCTTCACTGGCACCCGTAGCCGCAGCACGCCATCGGTGTAGTCGGCGACGATCCGCTCGCTGTCCAGCGTCTCGGCCAGGAACAGCTGCCGGCTGAAGGTGCCGGTCGGCCGCTCGCCGATCAGCAGCTCGACGTCCTCGTCCGTGGCGCGGCGACGCTCGGCGTGCACCGCGAGCACATTGCGCTCGACAGTGAGGTTGATCGAGGCCGGATCGCACCCGGGCAGATCGAACAAGACGACGAACTCGTCGCCCTTGCGGTAGGCGTCGATGGGCATGGCCGCGGGGCGGGCCGCCGTGCCGAACACCTGCTGGGCGACCCGGTCGAGCTCACGGAACGGGTCGGTACGCATCAGCATGGCTCGTGATCTCCTCTCGAAGTGTGCCAACGGGACAAGACTTCTTATAACTCTGAGACTTCTAAACCGTCAAGTACTGTTAGCGGTTTCTGCTGTCCTCACCTGGCGCGTGGATCCTGCGGCGGTCCGCGAGTCACCTGCCGCATCTCTAGGTGGCGCACGTAGGTCGCTGGGGTGGCCGGATTGGAATGGCCGACGGACTTCAGCGCACACCGTCGGCACCCGATGACCTGGTGGCGGAAGGAGTGGGATTCGAACCCACGGAGGGCCGAAACCCTCAACGGCTTTCGAGGCCGTCCCATTCGTCCGCTCTGGCATCCTTCCGGCCGGGCACTCTAGAGGCCGCTAGGGCCGGGTCCCCAGGACAGGCTCAGCCCGCGCGCCGGCTGGCGAAGAACTCGGTCAACAGGGCCGCACACTCCGCTGCCCGCACGCCGTGGGTGACGGGAGGGTTGTGGTTCAGCCGGGGGTCGGCGAACACGTTGTAGAGCGAGGCCGCGGCGCCGGCCTTCAGGTCGGCGGCCCCGTACACCAGGCGGCCGATGCGCGCGGACTGCGCGGCGCCGGCGCACATCACGCACGGCTCCAGGGTCACCACGAGGGTGCACTCCTCCAACCGCCAGGTGCCGAGCGCGGCGGCCGCGTCTCTGAGGACGAGCACCTCGGCGTGTGCGGTCGGATCCTGGAGGCGTTCCCGCTCGTTGTGGCGGTGCGCGATCGGCACGCCGTCGCGGAGGACGACGGCGCCGACCGGCACGTCGTCGTGGCCGAGCGCGACCGCGGCCTCTATGAGGGCGAGCTCCATCGCAGCCTCGTCGTCCATGGCGGAGGGAGTGGGATTCGAACCCACGGTGGGTTGCCCCACACACGCTTTCCAAGCGTGCCGATTCGGCCGCTCTCGCATCCCTCCAGGGTCGGGCAGGCTATCGGACGCGCATCCGCGGGCGACCGGCGCCGACGGCGTGACCGACGGGTAGCATGGTCTCCTCACCCGCCGGGTGAGGCGACGGTCGGGTCCCGTGCAACGGGCGTCCGTGAATCAGGTCAGGGCCGGGAGGCAGCAGCCTTCAGCGGTGCCGCCTGTGTGCCGCGGGTCGCCTGGCCGCCGCCTCAGCCGGCGGGTGTTCCGCGCTCGGCGGCGAGGCGACGGGCCCGCACGAGCAGGTGGGGAGGCGCCTCGATCGCCTCGGCGAGTTCTGCGAACCGGGCGGTCGGGCCTTGCCACTGCCAGTCGTCGACCTTGCCCACGGGCACGTCGTGCTCCAGGGTCGCGATGCGCCGGAACAAGACGGCCAGCGCCAGCTCCTGCTGCAGGATGGCCGAGAGCTTGGCCGCGCCCCGCAGCCCCGGCACCTCCCACTGCCCGGCCGCCGGAGGGATGTCCTCGAGGTGGCCGTAGACGGCCAGGACGCTGGCCGCGCTCTTCGCGCCCCAACCCTGGAGGCCCGGGAAGCCATCGGCGGAGTCGCCGACGAGAGCCAGGTAGTCGGGTATCGATGCCGGGGGGACGCCGAACCTGGCGATGATGCCGGCTTCGTCGAAGGTCTCGCCCTTGCGCCGATCGAGCTGCACGACGCGGTTGCCCGTCACGCACTGCCCGAGATCCTTGTCCGGCGTGCAGATCACGACCTGCTCGACGCGGTCGTCGGCCGCCGCGACCTGCGCCGCCGACCCGAGCGCGTCGTCGGCCTCGTACTCGACCATGGCCCAGGTGGTGACCCCCATCGCCACCAGGGCATCCTCGAGCACCGGCGTCTGGGCCAGCAGCTCGGGCGGCATCCCCTCGCTCGTCTTGTACCCCGGCCAGAGGTCGTTGCGGAAGCTCTCGATCACGTGGTCGGACGCCACTCCGACATGGGTCGCTCCCTCTTGCATCAGCTGCAGCGTGGACGACAGGACGCCGTGGACCGCGGCGAACGGGCTGGGATCCTCGTGGCGCGTCGCTTGCCCGAAGTGCTGCCGGAAGAGCTCGTACGTGCCGTCGATCAGGTGGACCTTCACCACCCCAGGCTGCCAGGTGTGAGGGAATCGCGCCGTCAGCAGCGCGTGTGGCGCGGACCTCCGGGGCCGACTCCGCGGAGCGGCCGCACGCCCGTCAGCTCGAGGAGAGCCAGGGGTAGCGGGCGGTGTCCTTCCCGGCGTAGTCGGGATCGAGGTAGATGAAGCAACGCTGGATCAGGAAGTCCCGGATCTCGAACACGTCGCACCACCGGCCGGCCTGCCATTCGGGCGATCCCGCCCGCCACGGTCCGTCCTGGTGCTCGCCGTGGCTGGTGCCCTCGCAGACGATGGTGTCCGACCCCGAGAACACCCAGTTGAAGTGCGAGTAGTGGTGCACGATGCTCTTCAACGTCCCGCCGACGTCGCCGAACATCCGGCCGATCTCCTCCTTGCCGTTGGCCAGCCCCCACTTCGGGAAGTAGACCTGCGCGTCGTCGGCGAAGAGGGACAGGATGCTGTCGCCGCTCGACGTCACGCCGCCGTTGTCGAACGCCTTCAGGTACTCGACGGCGACCGACTTGCGCTGCTCGTCCGTCATGGTCTGGGTGGTGAGCGCCATTGGTCCTGCTCCTCCGATCGATGCGTTCCGCCCGGGATCCGTCCCCGGTCCGGACCGTAACGGGTGGTGAGGGCTACTCCTGCACGAGCTCGATGAGGGTCCCGAAGCTCCCCTTGGGGTGGATGAACGCGACGGTGGTGCCGCGGCTACCTGGGCGTGGGGTCTGGTCGATGGGGGTGGCGCCGGCGGCCACCATGGCGGCCAGCGCCTCTCCGCAGTCGTTCACCCGGTACCCGATGTGGTGCAGGCCCTCGCCCCGCTTCTCGAGGGCCTTGGCAACGGGGGAGTCGGGCCGGGTCGGCGTCATCAGCTGCACGTAGCTGTCGGCCACCTTGAGCAGCGCCTCCTCCACGCCGTCGCGCTCCACGATCTCGCGGTGGTCGACCGTCGCGCCGAAGGCCCGCTCGTAGTAGTCGATCGCGGCGTCGAGGTCGTTGACGGCGATGGCCACGTGGTCGATCTCGGTCAGCAGCATGGCCGCGATCGTGGCTCGCCGGCCGCCCCGCGACAAGCCGTGCATCAGATCGCCCTTCGGCGGCATCAATGGGTTGTGATCCGAACGACGGTCCCCGACGCGGTGCCGAGAACCGGCTTCGACGAGTTCTACCGTCGGCGATGGCCGGACGCCGCCAGGTGGGCGACCGCGCTCACCGGTCGACCGGCCGTGGGCCAGGAGCTCGCCCAGGAGGCCTTCATCAGCGTGCGCGGGCGGTACGACTCCCTGGCCAACCCGGTGGGCTACCTGCGCCGCACGATCGTCAACCTCAGCCGCCAGTGGTACCGGAGCTCGGCGCGGGAGGAAGCGCGGATGGCTGCGGTCGCCAAGCCGGACGTCGTCGCTCCACCGTCGAGGGAGCTCCTCGACGCGCTGGCCGCGCTCCCCTTCGGTCAGCGGGCCACCCTCGTGCTGCGGTTCTGGGCCGACTGGACCGACGAGGACATCGCCACCGTCCTCGAGTGTCGGCCCGCCACCGTCCGCTCGCACGCCCGTCGCGGCCTCGCCGCCCTCCGCCAGGAGATCGAACCATGAGCGTCCCCACCGACGAGGAGCTGATCACCCGGATGAAGCGCGCGCTCGACGACCTGACGTCGAGCGTCCCCACCGTGCCACCGAGACTCGAGGACCGTGCCTACACGGTCGACCTGCTCGAGCGCCGGCGCCGGCGGTGGCCCGCCCTGGTCGCCGTCGCCGCGGTCGCTGCCGCGGGCGCGGTCGGCGCCGTCGTTGTCGGCGGACAGGACGACGATCGCCACCCCGCGCCGCCCGCGGGCAGCTCGCCGCCCGAGTCGAGCGCGCCGGTCACCCAGTCGGTCCCCCCGACGACCGTCGCGTCGCTGCCGTCAGTGACGGTCGCAGCACCCGGAGCGTCGCCGGAGCAGCCGACGACGGTGACCGCCGCCGCACCCGAGCTGCCCCCGACGCGGATCTACGCCGGCGACGGGATCGCGGCCGACCGCGTGCTCGTCGTGCGGACGACGGACGCCGAGTTCGATGCGCCCTACCCGGAGGGCGACCACACCATGGACCCGATCAGCGCTCCCACCGGCGACGCCTGGGTCCTCCACCCGATCCTCGACGAGCCGGGCAACCGCGTGCCGGTCGGTCCGGCGGTGGTCTGGTGGTCGACCGGCAACGGCCGAGAGCTGGTCTCTGTCACCGGGCGGGGCTTCACCGACGCCGAGCTGGCCGCCCTGCTGCCGTCGCTGACCTTCGACGGCGCGGCCTGGGGGTGGCCAGGGGCGACGTCGAGCGCCATGGCCGAGGTGCCCGCCCAACACCACGATCGGTGGCAGCAGCGCTCGTCGGTGACGACCTTGGCCGACGGCGCTCGAGTGGCGATCGTCGTGACGACCGGCTCGCGTTGGGACTTGCTGGAGCAGTCGTCCCTGTACCCGCTGGTGACCGGACGGTCCGCGAAGGTCGTGCTACCCGACGGGACCAACGCCGTCGTCATGGCCGATCCGGGCAGCTACCACGTCTACTGGCAGCAGGGGGGCGCCGTCGTCCACCTGACCGTGCCCCTGTCGGAGGACCTCGACGCCGTCCTCGCCGCCGTCGCCGTGTCGCCCTGAGCCGGCGGCGGAGACGCCGGTCGCCTCAGCCGCCGTGCCGGCGGAACAGCGTGATGCGGTCCTCGCCGATGGCGGCCCGGCGCTCGGGATCGTCGATCCCCAGACCCTCGTCAGGGGCGAGGCAGAGCACGCCGATCTTTCCCTCGTGCTCGTTGCGGTGGATGGTGCGGGCCGCCTCGCCCACCGCGGCCAGCGGGTGCACGGCCGAGAGGAGGGGTTGGATGCGGCCCATCGCGATCAGCCGGTTGGCGTTCCAGGCCTCCTGGTAGTTGGCGAAGTGGCTGGCGATGAGCCGCTTCAGCTTCATCCAGAAGTGGCGGTTGTCGAACTCGACCATGTAGCCGCTGGTCGCCGCGCAGGTGACCACCGTGCCGCCTCGCTTGCACACGAAGATCGAGGCGCCCATCGTCTGGCGGCCCGGGTGCTCGAACACGATGTCGGGGTCCTCGCCCGCCAGCGCGCGGATCTGCTTGCCGAAGCGGCGCCATTCGCCCTCGTCCTGTGTGACCTCGTCGGACCAGAAGCGGTAGCCCTCGGCCTTGCGGTCGATCACCGCCTCGACGCCGAGCTCGTGGAGGAGTGCCACCTTCTCCGGTGACGAGACCACACCCACGGGGATGCCGCCGCCGTGCAGCACGTACTGCACCGCGTAGCCGCCGATGCCGCCCGACGCGCCCCACACCAGGACGACGTCGCCCTGCTTCATGTCGGCGCCGTGGGCCGAGACGAGCATGCGGTAGCTCGTCGAGTTGCAGAGCGCGTTGACCGCGGCCTCCTCCCAGGTGAGGTGGGAGGGCTTGGGCATGAGCTGGTTGGCCTTGACGACAGCCAGCTCGGCCAGGCCGCCGAAGTTCGTCTCGAAGCCCCAGATGCGCTGGTTGGCCGCCAGCATCGAGTCGTCGTGCGCGCTGGGGTCCTGGTCGTCGACGTAGTTGCAGTGGACCGTCACCCGGTCACCCGGCTTCCAGAGCCGAACCGCGGAGCCCACCTCGAGCACGACCCCGGACGCGTCCGAGCCCACCACCTGGTAGGGGAGGGCGTGGCGGGCGCCCCACTCGCTCTCCTTCCCGAGCCGATCGAGGAAGGCGAAGGTGGGGAGCGGTTCGAAGATGCTCGTCCAGACCGTGTTGAAGTTGATCGAGCTGGCCATCACGGCCAGGTAGACCTCGTCGGGCGCCAGGGCCGGGGTGGGCACGTCGTCGACGTGGAGGCTCTTCGTGGGGTCCTTGTCGGCCGAGGCCAGACCCTCGAACATGCCGACGTCCTCCCGGCGGACGAAGGCGGCGCGGTAGGACTCCGGGACTGGAAGCGCCGCCAGCTCGGGCCCGTCCGCCCCGGCCAGGATGGCCTCGAGGATCCGCTCCATGGGCGGAGGTTACCGATCGGTAGCCTGCCGCTCCCAACGCAACCGCGCGTCACGGACAGGCGCCGCCGGCACCCCGCCAGCCATGATCTCGCCCCGATGGCCGTCCTCCTCGCCCTCATCACCGCGGCCAGCTACGGCGTCGGGGACTTCTCGGGCGGCCTGGCCGCCCGCCGCGCCGCGCCGCTCAGCGTCACCGCAACAGCGCACGCGCTCGGACTGATCGGGATCACGCTGCTCGCCGCCCTGGTCGGGGCCGAGCTGGTCCGCCCGGCCGACGTCGCGCTGGGTGCGGCCGGCGGGGCGTGCGGCTGCCTCGGCGTGGTGCTGCTCTACCGCGGGCTGGCGACCGGGCGGATGGCGGTCGTGTCGCCGATCTCGGCGGTGGTCGCGGCCGTCGTGCCGGTCATCGGCGGCCTCGTGTCGGGCGAGCGCCCCGGACCGCTGGCCGTCCTCGGCATCGCCGCCGCGCTGGCGGCGATCGCCCTGGTCAGCCGGAGCGGGCCGATGGGCCGTCCCGACCCGGAGTCGCTGCTCGTCGCCCTCGGCTCCGGGCTCGGCTTCGGCGCGTTCTTCCTCCTGATCTCGGGCGTCCACGAGGAGGCCGGGCTCTGGCCTTTGGCCGTCGGCCGGCTGACCTCGGTGATCATCGCCTGCTCGTTCGCGCTCCTCCGGGGTCTCCCGCCGATCGTTCCCCGCATCGCGCTGCCGCTGGCCCTCGCCGCCGGCGCCCTGGACGTGACCGCGAACGTGACGTTCCTGCTGGCGACGCAGCGGGGCCTCGTCTCCGTCGTCGCCGTGATCGCTTCGCTCTACCCGGCGGGCACGGTGCTCCTGGCCATGGTGGTCACGGGCGAGCGGCTGTCGGCCGCTCAGGGCGCCGGCCTGGCCGCCGCCGCGGCCGCCCTCGTGCTCATCGCCGTGTGATCGCACCTCGGTCGGGAGTACCGTCCGCTCGTCGGAACCCGATCCACGGAGGCTGCCATGCCTGGTTCGTACATCGTCGCCGGAGCCCGCACCCCGATCGGGAAGCTGAGCGGCGCCCTGGCCGCCTTCAGCGCCGCCGACCTCGGCGGCTTCGCCATCAAGGCCGCCCTCGAGCGAGCGGGCGTGGCGCCCGACGACGTCGACTACGTGATCATGGGGCAGGTCCTGATGGCGGGGCAGGGCCAGGTGCCGGCCCGCCAGGCCGCAGCGAACGGCGGGATCCCCTTGCGGATCCCGTCGGTCAACGTGAACAAGGTGTGCCTCTCCGGGCTGAACGCCATCTACCTCGCCGATCAGATGATCGCCGCCGGCGAGGCCGACATCGTCGTGGCCGGCGGCATGGAGTCGATGACGAACGCGCCGTACCTCGCGATGGGCGCCCGCGGCGGCTTCCGCTACGGCAACGCCGAGCTGGCCGACGCCATCATCAAGGACGGGCTCTGGTGTGCCTTCGACGCCTGCCTGATGGGCCAGTCGACTGAGCGCTACACCGCCGGCGGGATCAGCCGGGCCGCGCAGGACGACCTCGCGGTGAAGTCGCACGAGCGGGCGGCCGCGGCCATCAAGGACGGGCGCCTGGAGGCCGAGATCGTCCCTGTGGCCGTGCCGCAGCGCAAGGGCGATCCGCTCCTCATCGAGACGGACGAGGGGGTGCGTCCGGGCACGACCACCGACTCGCTCGGCAGCCTCCGTCCGGCCTTCGACAAGGAGGGCACGATCACCGCCGGAAACGCCAGCCAGCTCAGCGACGGCGGTTCGGCCGTCGTCGTGATGTCGAAGGCGGAGGCACAGCGGCGAGGCGTGCAACCCCTCGGCGAGGTGGTGGCCTTCGGCATGGTGGCAGGGCCCGACGACTCGAGCCTGCTCCACCAGCCGAGCGGGGCCATCAACGCCGCGCTCGATCGGGCCGGTATGGCCCTCGCTGACGTCGATCTCTTCGAGATCAACGAGGCGTTCGCCGCGGTGGGCTTGGCCTCGATGGCCGACCTCGGGATCTCCGACGAGGTCGTCAACGTCAATGGTGGTGCCATCGCCCTCGGTCATCCGATCGGCATGAGCGGCAACCGGCTGGCCCTGACGCTGCTCCACGAGCTGCAGCGTCGCGGCGGCGGTGTCGGCGCTGCCGCGCTCTGCGGCGGGGGCGGACAGGGCGACGCGTTGCTCGTCCGCACGGTCTGACCTGGGCCCACGTCGATCTCAGCGCTTCGCGAGGCCGGCGCGGGACCGCGCGGTGCGTGGCGATGCCGCCGTTTTCGCGCGACTCGACCGATCGGTGCTTGTCACCGGTTCGACACCGTTGTAACGTAACCGACACAAGGTCTGGGGTACCGGTCATCGAGGTGGCCTGTCCGCCCGCTACCACCTCGAGGGGCGGTACCCCAGTGTTCGACGGACCGGCGCTCACAGGGCGCCGGTCCTTCGCGTCGCAGCCTTCTCGCGCGGCCATGGTGTCGGCGGCCGGCGCGAGCTCGGGCTCGCTCAGCCGGACATCTCCCGCCGTCCCTCGAGCGCCCGACCGAGCGTGAGCTCGTCGGCGTACTCCAGGTCCCCACCGACCGGCAGCCCGCTGGCCAGGCGGGTCACCTTGACGCCGAGCGGCGCGAGCAGGCGGGCGAGGTAGAGCGCGGTGGCCTCGCCCTCGATGTTCGGGTTGGTGCAGAGGATGACCTCCCGGACGCCCTCCGGCTCCAGGCGGAGGAGCAGCTCGCGCACCTTGAGCTGTTCGGGCCCGATCCCGTCGATGGGGCTGATGGCTCCGAGCAGCACGTGGTAGCGGCCGCGGAACTCGCCGGTCTTCTCCAACGCGACGATGTCGCGCGCCTCCTCGACGACGCAGATCACGGTCGGGTCGCGCTGGTCGTCGGCGCAGATGCCGCACTCGGGCCCCTCCGCGACGTTCCAGCACCGCTCGCAGAAGCGGACCTTGGCCTTCGCCTCGGTGATGGCGCTGGCCAGCCGGGCCGCGTCCTGCGGTGGCAGCTTCAAGAGGTGGAACGCGATGCGCTGCGCCGACTTGGGTCCGATGCCGGGCAGCCGTCCCAGCTCGTCGATCAAAGCCTGCACGGGCGGCGCGTACGCCGAGGCCACCTCAGCCCTCGTCCATCAGCTCGGCCCCGGGAAAGGCCTGGGTGACCCGCTCGAAGGGCGCGAGGTCGTGCTCCGGCCCGGCGTCGACGAGCTCGGCCGGATCGATGGCCTCCTCCGGCTCGGGATCGGGCCGCGCCGCGCGTCCGCCGCGCTCACCGGCACCGCGCGGCCGAGCAGGGGTCGAGGGCTCGAGCACGAAGGTGACCGACACGGGCTGGCCGAAGTGGGCCGCCAGCGCGGCCTCCAGCTCGGCCCGATGCTGCTCCGAGCGGGCACGGTGGGGCTCGTTGGGCACGGCCAGCGCGACGCCGGCATCGGTGTCGATCCAGTGCCCGGCCGCCAGGACGGGCTTGGCTCGGGCGGACAGGCGGGGCAGGACCTGATCGGCCCAGGCCAGGGTCAGCTCATCCCGGCTGGGGCCGTCCCCGGCCGTCGGCGCGGCGGGCTCGACCTGGCCGAGGGCCACGGCCGGCGCGACGGCCGGGGTGGGTTCCGCAGTGACCACCGGTGCCGGTTCCGCGGTGACCACGGGTGCGGGCTCCGCGGTGACCGCGCTGCCGACCTTCGCCCTCCCCGCCGCGGGCGGGCGCGTAACGGCCGCGGACGACGGCTCGGCGGTCTCGGTCCCGGCTCCGCTGGTCGCCCGCTGGGACTCGGCCACCGCCGGACGTGGTGCCCCCGCCGCTCGGGCTGCCGCCGCGCGCGTGGCAGGCGCAGAGGAGGCGCCGGACTGGGCCCGCTCGAGCTTCTCGATGCGGGCCAGCAGGGCGGCCGGCGAGGCGTCCGCGTCGACGTTGGTCAGCTTGACGAGGGCGACGTCGAGCAGCACCCTCGGGTCCGGTGCGTGGCGGAGCTCGACCAGCATCTCGCCCAGGACCTCGATAGCGCGGACGGTGGCCGGCAGCCCGAGCCGCCCGGCCTGGTCCCGCACGATCTCGCGCCGGCGGTCGGGCAGCTGCACCAGCTCCGGTGCCACCAGGGAGAGGAAGCCGTCGCGCAGGTGGGCGATGAGCTCCTCGGCCAGACCCCGCGGGTCACGGCCGCCCTGGACCGCGGCCGCCAGCGCAGCCATCGCCCGACCGCTGTCGGCTTCGATCAGCCCCTCGACCAGGTCGTCGAGTGGGACCTGCTCCGGTGTGACCCCGCCCGCGGCGACCACCTGATCGAGCGCGGACAGCGTGTCCCGAGCCGAGCCGGCCCCCATGCGGACGACCGCCTCCACCGCGTCGTCGGTGAGCTCCAGCCCGGCGTCGGCGGCGATCCAGCGGACGTACGCCTCGAGCTCCTCGGCCGGCAGGAGGTGGAACTCCAGGTGCTGGGTCCGGCTCCGGATGGTCGGGCTGACCTTCTGCGGATCGGTCGTCGCCAGCACGAACACCACGTGGGGCGGCGGCTCCTCGAGGGTCTTGAGGAGCGCGGCCTCCGCCGCCCGCGAGAGCATGTGGACCTCGTCCAGGATGTACACCTTGTGGCGGCCGGCGGTGGTGTACGACGCCCGCTCTATCAGGTCCCGGATGTTCTCGACGCCGTTGTTGCTCGCCGCGTCCAGCTCGTGCACGTCGAAGCTGGTGCCCGCCTCGACGGCCAGGCACGAGGCGCAGTGGCCGCACGGCTCGCCGTCCTCCGGCGCGGCGCAGTTGAGCACCTTGGCGAGGATGCGGGCCGATGACGTCTTGCCCGTCCCCCGGGGCCCGCTGAACAGGTACGCGTGCCCGACCCGGTCCTCCCGCACGGCGTTGCGGAGCACCCGCACGACGTGGTCCTGCCCCCGGAGCTCGGCGAATCGACCTGGTCGGTAGCGCCGGTAGAGGGACTGGTGGGCCATGGGCCGAGACTACCGACGGGGTGTGGCGCGGTCGCCGGCTCCCGGTCGGGGAGCGCGCGGGCGGGTGGCGTCGCGTCAGGTCCGTCACACGGGAGATCTGATCCGGCGCGCGCTGCGTAACGAACAGCGAGTGGCAGCGTCTGCACAGGTGTGACTCCTGCCGCATGTCGGTATCTGAGGGAACACCAGCCGCTTCTGGATCGTTGAAAGCTGACGAGACGTCATGAGGGGACGAGAACGATGACGAACGAGACGACCACCACCGCCGCGATCGGCACGACCGCGGTCGCCGACGGCGCCGTGATCGAGATCGAGCTCGAGGGTGAGCCCATGACGGCGCTCGTCCTCCTGGCCGGCGACGAGCTGATGATCGTCGACCCGTGCGACGGCAGCACACCCCTCGTGGTGCGATACGACGAGGTCGGCCCGTTCCGCGTGTTCGAGCCGGAGCTGATCGGCCTCGCGGCCTGACCCCTGCTGCAGCATCACCCCGCGGCCCCTGACCTGGCGCGAGACTGCTCTCCGGCGAGGAATGCCCTCGCCGCGACGCACACGAGCGTGGAGAGGGGTTCACATGAGCATGCAGCGCGACGTCACCGGGTGGGTCGGCTGGATCGTCTTCGCCGCCGTCATCATGGTGATGCTCGGCGTCTTCGCCATCATCGGGGGCCTGATCGCCATCCTCGATGACCACTATTCCGAGTACGTCAACTCGGTGGCCAACACCTGGGGTTGGACCACCCTGATCCTCGGGGTCCTGACGCTGTTCGCCGCGTTCGGCATCCTCAGGGGTGCGACGTGGGCCCGGATCGTCGCCGTGGTGATGGCGTCCCTCGTGGCCATCGACCACTTCACGACGGTCAGGGGCTACCCCATCTGGTCGATGATCGTGATCCTCCTCTGCATCTTCGTGATCTACGCCCTGATCGTCCACGGGCGCGAGCTCAACGTCGACTACCCCGACCGAGCCCCGTGAGCGTTCTGGTCGCGAAGTTGCCGCTCGGAGCGGCAACTTCCTGACCAGAAGCGGTTCGAACGGCATGCGCCGGCGCAGCGCCGGTGCGTCCGGCTTGGCCCGCGCACCGCAACGCCGCCCGAGGCATTGCCGAGCGAAGCGAGTAGGAGCCAGCCGAAGCGCAGCGGAGGATGGCGACGAAGACCTAGAAGAGCTCTTCGAAGCGGACCGGATCGGCCACGTCCAGCTGGTCGTAGGTGCAGCTGTCCGGGGTCCGGTCCGGTCGCCACCGCACGAGGTGGACCCCGTGGCGGAAGCGCCCGCTCTGCAGCTGCCCGAACGTGACCTCGGCGACCCGCTCCACGCGGATCGGCACCCAGGAGAGGTCCTTGCCGGCGTTCCACCGGCTCTGCGCGCCCGGCATCCGGCCGGCCTCCTCTCGCATCGCCTCGGCCCAGTGCTGCCAGGGATGGCCCTCGATGGCGCCCTCGGTCATCGGCTCGAGCTCGGCCAGCAGCTCGCGCCGCTGCTTGACCGTGAAGCCCGCAGCGACACCCACATGGTGCAGAGTGCCCTCGTCGTCGTAGAGACCGAGGAGCAGCGAGCCGACGCCGTTGCCGTCCTTGTGGACGCGGTAGCCGGCGACCGCGCAGTCTGCGGTGCGCTCGTGCTTCACCTTGATCATCGTCCGCTTGTCGGGCGTGTAGGGGCCGTCGAGGCGCTTGGCCACGATGCCGTCGAGGCCGCCGCCCTCGAAGCGGTGGAACCAACCCTCG
Source organism: bacterium (assembly GCA_046734535.1). Classification (GTDB taxonomy): domain Bacteria; phylum Actinomycetota; class Acidimicrobiia; order Acidimicrobiales; family Ilumatobacteraceae; genus DASTFY01. The sequence continues at coordinate 28,670 of JBKPRL010000047.1, forward strand.
GCCACCGCGGGGTCCTCGGAGGCCGGCGTCAGGTAGAGCGGTGGCGCAGGGTCGGGCAGGAGGTCGAGGAGGACGGCGCGGCGTTCGCTGAGGGGCTGCTCGGTCACGATGCGATCGCCCACCGCCAGCACGTCGAACAGCACGACCGACGCCGGCGTCTCCTCGGCGAGGCGCCGCACCCGTGACACCGCGGGATGGATGCGCTGCAGCAGGGCGTCGAAGTCGAGGCCCTCACCATCCGTCGACGGCACGACGATCTCGCCGTCGACCACGCACCGCGCCGGCAGCTGCGCCTTGAGCGGCTCGATCACCTCCGGGAAGTAGCGGGTCAGGGGACGCTCGTTCCGGCTGCCCAGCTCGACGTCGTCGCCGTCGCGGAAGACGATGCAGCGAAAGCCGTCCCACTTGGGCTCGTAGAGCCAGCCGTCACCTTCCGGCATGGCGGTGGTGAGCTTGGCCAGCATCGGGCGGACCGGGGGCTGGAGGGGGAAGGCCACCGCTCCAGCCTGCCAGGCGGGAACCGATCGGCCGGTCGCGCCGTCCAATGCCCAGCGACAAGGAGGGTGTGGGATGGGTGCACGATGGGGATGGGCTCTGGCGGCGGCCGTGGCCGCAGGAGCGGTGGCGGTGGTGGTCGTGGCGGCGGTCGACGACGGACCGCAGCCGGCCGGCGCGCAGGCGACGACGACTGTCCCCGCCGGTGGGGGCGGCGGTTCGGCGACGAACGCGCCGCTGCGCACCGTGACGGTCACCGCCGAGGGCACGGCCTCCGGCACACCGGACACCGCCGTCGTGCAGCTCGGCGTGCAGACGCAGGCGGCCTCCGCCAAGGATGCCCTCGACCAGGCGAACCAGAAGGCCGCTCAGCTGCTCGACGCCCTGAAGTTCGGCGGCGTCAAGCCGGACGACATCACCACGACGAACGTGTTCGTGTACCCCCAGTACGCGCCCGACAGTCAGAAGATCAACGGCTACCAGGCCGGGAACTCGGTCAGCGCGACCATCCGCGACGTGAGCAAGGCCGGGGCGATCATCGATGCCGCGGCCGGCGTGGTCGGCGACCAGATCACTCTCCAGGGCGTCTCGTTCAACATCGACGACACCGGGAGCCTCCGACAGGCGGCGCGCGACGATGCCGTCGCCCACGCCAAGTCCCAGGCCGACCAGCTGGCCGCGGCGACCGGGTTGAAGGTCGGCAAGGTGGTGTCGATCGTCGAGGGCTCCGTCCCGGACATCCCGCTGGTGTACGCCGCGGCCGCGCCGGCCACGACGGTCGCCGACTCGGCCGCGGTCCCCCTGCAGCCCGGCCAGCAGGAGCTGAACCTGTCCGTCACCGTCGTGTACGAGCTGACGTCGTGAGCGATCCGACCGACCCGCCGGCGCGGTTGCCGTAGGGTCCGCGGCCCATGGGCAAGCGACGCACCGTCACCGTCTCAGCCACCGGCAAGGGCGCGTCCGTGCCGGATCAGCTCACCGTCTCCCTCGGGGTTCAGGTTCGCGGCGCCACCGCCCAGGAGGTGCTCTCGCGGACGAACGAGAAGGCCCAGGCGGCCATCTCCGCGTTCAGCGCCGGTGGTGTCGAGCCGCGTGACATCGCCACGGCCAACGTCACCATCTGGCCCGAGTACGGCGAGGACCGTCGCCGGGTCGAGGGCTACCAGGCCCAGAACACGCTCTCCGTGCGCCTGCGTGACGTGGCCGCCGCCGGAGGGCTTCTCGACAACGTGGCCGGTGTGGTCGGAGACGAGATCGTGATCAACGGCCTGTCGTTCGCCATCTCCGACCCGGAGCCGGTGCTGGAGGCGGCGCGGTCCGCAGCGATGGCGGCCGCGCGCGACAAGGCCCAGCAGCTCGCCCGCTCGGCGGGCGCCGAGGTGGGCACGGCGCTGACGATCACCGAGGGCAGCGCGGGCGGCCCCGTCTTCCCAAAGGCTCGCATGGCCATGGCCGCGGAGGCGGTGCCCATCGAGGCCGGCGAGCAGGAGCTGAGCGTGACCGTCACGGTCACGTACCTGCTCGTGTGATTCTTCGTCGCCGTCCTCCGCTGCGCTTCGGCCGGCTCCTACTCGCTTCGCTCGGCAATGCCGCGAGTCGTGCTGCGGTGCGCCGGCCGAGCCGGACGCACCGTGCCTGAGCCTCGCCGCACCGGCGCGGGCGGAAGTAGCGTCGTCCGCCGTGACGGATCCGATGCAGGACAAGCTGGAGGAGCTGCGCGACCGGCGGGCCCAGGCCTACAAGGCCGGTTCGCCCCGCGCCGTCGAGCGCCAGCACGCCAAGGGCAAGATGCTCGCCCGGGAGCGCATCGAGTACCTGCTCGACCCGGGCTCGTTCCAGGAGCTCGACCTGCTGGCTCGGCACCGCGCCAACGCCGCGGGCCTGGAGGAGCGCCCCTACACCGACGGCGTGATCACCGGCTGGGGAACCATCGAGGGTCGCAACGTGTTCGTGTTCAGCCAGGACTTCACCGTGTTCGGCGGCGCCCTCGGTGAGGTGTTCGCGGAGAAGATCCACAAGCTGATGGACCTCGCGCTCAAGGTGGGCGCCCCGGTGGTCGGACTGAACGACGGCGCCGGCGCGCGCATCCAGGAGGGCGTGGTCTCCCTGGCCAGCTACGGCGGCATCTTCTACCGGAACGTGCTGTCGTCCGGTGTCGTGCCCCAGATCAGCGTGATCCTCGGGCCGTGCGCGGGCGGCGCCGTCTACTCGCCGGCCATGACCGACTTCATCTTCATGGTCCGGGAGAAGTCCCACATGTTCATCACCGGACCGGACGTGGTTCGGACCGTCACCGGCGAGGAGGTGACGCTCGAGGAGCTGGGTGGCGCCATGAGCCACGCGAGCAAGTCCGGTGTGGCGACCTTCGTCTCGCCGGACGAGAAGTCGTGCCTGGAGGATGTGCGCTTCCTGCTCGGCTTCCTGCCCCAGAACAACATGGAGGAGCCGCCGATCGTCGAGTCCGGCGACGACCCGGAGCGACCGTGCACCGGGCTGCGGGAGATCCTGCCGGCCAGCCCGAACCAGCCCTACGACATGAAGAAGGTCATCCGGGAGGTCGTCGACGACGGCGACTTCTTCGAGTACTTCCCGTTCTGGGCCAAGAGCATCGTCTGCGGCTTCGGGCGCCTGAACGGCCAGTCGGTCGGGATCGTCGGCAACCAGCCCATGGTCCTCGCCGGCGTGCTCGACATCGAGAGCGCCGAGAAGGCGGCCCGCTTCGTCCGCACCTGCGACGCGTTCAACATCCCGCTCATCACCTTCGTGGACGTGCCCGGCTTCCTGCCGGGCGTCGACCAGGAGTACGGCGGCATCATCCGTCACGGCGCCAAGCTGCTCTACGCCTATTGCGAGGCGACCGTGCCCCGCATCCAGGTGATCACCCGCAAGGCCTACGGCGGGGCCTACGTCGTCATGGACTCGAAGTCGATCGGCTCCGACCTCTCGTACGCGTGGCCGACCGCCGAGCTGGCCGTCATGGGCCCCCAGGGCGCGGTGGAGATCGTCTACCGGCGGGAGCTGCAGCAGGCGGCCGACCCCGCAGAGCGGCGGGCCGAGCTCGTGGCCGAGTACACCGAGCGCTACGCCAACCCCTACGCCGCCGCGGAGCGGGGGTACGTCGACGACGTCATCGACCCGGCCGACACCCGCGGCAAGCTCATCGCCGGACTGGCCATGCTCAAGACGAAGCGCGAGGAGCTCCCCCGCCGCAAGCACGGGAACATGCCCCTGTGAGCGGAGCGGCATGGGAGGCGCCCGACGCCGGCTCCCGCCGCATCGCGCCGATCTCGATCCGGCCGGGGCCGACGACGGAGGAGGCGGCCGCCATCGTCGCCGCCCTCGACGCGCTGTGGCCGCGGCCAGCCGTCGTGGTCCCCCCCACGCACGAGGCGCGGGGCGCGTGGCGCTTCAGCGGGCGGTGGTGGGCGAGGCCCGTCTCCGCCCGGCGTCCGCGACCCTGGTAGCGGCCGAGCCCGTCGCGACGCGCCGGTTGCGGGAGCACTCGTGCCGGATCGCCACTACCGTCCGGCGCGTGGACGTCACCACCGTCGCCGATGACCTGGTCGTGCTGCACGACGGTGCGCGAGCCCGCCGCTACGACGGGCTGACCCCGGACAGTGAGTACGAGCTGGACGGCGTCCCGGTCCACACCCTGCCCCGTCCCGGCGGTGAGCTGCTCTGCCGCTTCGCCACGGTGAACGACGTGCACTTCGGCGAGGTCGAGGCGGGACGTGTGGACGACAGTGAGCTGGGGCCGATCCAGCGCGTCGAGCCCGGCGAGCCGCCGTACCCCGAGACGATGAACCGGGGCGCGGCGGCCGAGATCGCGGCCATCGAGCCCGCAGCCGTGATCGCCAAGGGTGACCTGACCGCCGATGGGCTGGACGAGGAGTTCGCGGCCTTCGACGCCTGCTACGGCCGGGCCTTCGGCGAGCGGCTGCACGTCATCCGCGGCAACCACGACGCCTATCGCGGCCAGACGGTCCACCCGGGCGACCGGGTGGTCGACCTGCCCGGAGTCCGGTTGGCCCTGCTGGACACCGTCATCCCGAGGGAGACGACCGGGCGGATCACGGCGGAACAGCTGGCATGGCTGGACGACCTCGTCGCGGGCGCCGACCGACCCGTGATCGTGATGGGACACCACCAGACGTGGGTCGGCAGCGTGAGCGGAGCGCGGCCGCCCGACTACTTCGGCATCAACCCCGACGACTCCGACGCGCTGGTGGCGCTGATCGCGCGACGGCCGCGCGTCGTCGCCTACGCCGCCGGTCACACGCATCGCAACCGCGTCCGGAGGGTGGCGGCCAGCAACGGCGTCCCCCACATCGAAGTCGGCTGCGTGAAGGACTTCCCGGGGTCCTGGGCCGAGTACCGGGTCTACGAAGGCGGGATCACGCAGGTCCACCACCGGATCTCGACCCCCGAGGCGCTGGCCTGGAGCGAGCGCTGCCGCCACCTGTACCAGGACTTCGGGATCGACTACGAGGCCTACGCCCTGGGGCTCCTCGAGGATCGGTGCTTCACCATCTCGATCCGCTGACGGCGCGGAGCCGGCGGCCGCGTCCGACCTCGACCCGACGGCACTGTGCTGTACTGCCCGCCGTGTCCTCACGAGCGACGATGACCTCCGCCCGGTCGACCGTCCCGCCCTTCTACGCGATGGAGATGGCGGGGCTGGCGACCGCGCGGGAGGCGACCGGCGCATCCGTCCTCCACCTCGAGGTGGGCCAGCCCTGGTCACCCGCCCCTGCCGCGGTGCTCGCCGCGGCGGCACGGGCCCTCGAGCGCGACCGCATCGGGTACACCAACGCCAACGGCCTGCTCTCCCTGCGCAGGCGGATCGCCGAGCACTACCAGGACTGGTACGGCGTCGAGCTCGATCCGGCCGCGCTCGTCATCACCGCCGGTGCGTCCGCCGGCTTCACCCTGGCCTTCCTCGCCTGCTTCGACCCCGGTGACCGGGTCGGAGTCGTGGAGCCCGGCTATCCGTGCTATCGCAACACGCTGCTCGCGCTGGGGGTCGAGCCCGTGGCCATCGCCGTCGGGCCCGAGTCACGGTGGGCGCCGACGCCCGAGCTGCTCGACCAGGCCGGACCCCTCGACGGGCTGGTCGTCGCCAGCCCTTCCAACCCGACCGGCACCGTCCTGGCCCGCCCGCGCCTGGCCGAGGTGGTCGACTGGTGCCGCGATCACGATGTCCAGCTGGTCTCCGACGAGATCTACCACGGCATCACCTACGGCCAGCGGGCCGAGACCGCACTCGCTCTGTCGAGCGAGGCCGTCGTCGTCTCCAGCTTCTCCAAGTACTTCTCGATGACGGGCTGGCGACTGGGTTGGATCACTGCCCCGCCGGCCGCGATGGAGGCGATCGAGCGCTTCCAGCAGAACTTCTACATCTGCGCGCCCACGCTCTCCCAGCACGCAGCGGTGGCGGCCTTCGACTGCGCGGAGGAGCTCGACGGCCACGTGGCCCGCTACGCCCGCAACCGCGAGGTCCTGCTCGAGGGCCTGGCGTCCGCCGGCCTGACCGACCGTGCCGCGGCCGACGGCGCGTTCTACGTCTACGCCGACGTCTCGCACCTGACCGACGACTCGCGCCTGCTGTGCCGACGCTGGCTGGCCGAGATCGGGGTCACGACAGGCCCGGGGATCGACTTCGACCTGGCCCGCGGCCACCACTTCGTCCGGTTCTCCTACTCCGGCCACGCCGACGACATCGCCGAAGGCTGCCGCCGCCTGGCGGCGTGGACGGCGAACGCCTGAGTGGCGGCCAGCCCGTGACCGATCACGTCGACCCGCCCTCGCCGCTCGCCGGCCTCCGGGTCATCGACCTCTCGGCGGTCATCGCCGGGCCGAGCGTGGCCCGGTACCTGGCCGACTTCGGGGCCGACGTCATCAAGGTCGAACGGCCCGAGGGCGACACCCTCCGCAACATCGCCTGGCGCGACCCGCGCGACGGCACCGGCCTGTGGTGGAAGATGGCCAACCGCAACAAGCGGTTCGTCACCCTCGACCTGAAGCTCGACGCCGACCGCGACGTGCTCCTGGGACTCGTCGACGGTGCGGACGTGCTGATCGAGAACTTCCGTCCCGGCACCCTGGAGCGACTCGGGCTCGGCCCGGAGGTGCTGCACGGGCGGAACGAACATCTGGTCATCACCCGCGTGACGGGCTTCGGTCAGGAGGGTCCCTATGCCGGCCGCCCCGGCTTCGCGTCCATCGCCGAGGCGATGTCCGGCTATGCCGCCATCGCCGGCGAGCCCGACGGACCACCCCTCCTGCCGCCCATCGCCCTGACCGACGAGGTGACCGGGCTGGTCGGCGCCTTCGCCACCATGGTCGCCCTGCGCTCCGGCGTCGGCCAGGTGGTCGACGTCAACCTGATGGAGTCGCTCTTCCAGCTGATGGGTCCGCTCATCTCCGTCTACCGGCTGACCGGCGAGCAGCAGCCGCGCCTCGGCGCCGGCATCCCCTACACCGTGCCGCGGGGCACCTATCGGTGCGCGGACGGGCAGTGGGTGGCGGTCTCGACCTCGTCGGACACGGTGGCCGGTCGGGTGATGCGGCTGCTCGGCGTCGGTGACGACCCCCGGTTCAGGACCTTCGCCGGCCGGGTCGAGCACCGGGATGAGCTCGACGCGCTGCTCGCGGCCTGGGTCGCGGCGCGCCCGGTCGACGTCGTGGTGGCAGAGTTCACCGCGGCCGAGGCGGCCATCGCGCCGGTGATGGACATGGCCGCCATCTCCGCGGACCCCCACGTCGAGGCCAGCGGGATGATCGTCGAGCTCGAGGGCGTCCCGATGCAGGGGCTGGTCGCTCATCTCACCGCCACTCCCGGCCGCCTCCGCTGGGTCGGCCGGGCGCTCGACGCCGACGGTGACGCGATCCGCCGCGACGGCTGGGAATGACCGCCCACGCGATCCCTTCCCCCGGAAGGTTGTCACCCGAGGTGACGGAGATCGACACCTGGCCTGCCTGCCTCAGCGGTAGGCAGGCCAGGTCGCGTCGCTCGCGTCGTGGTGCCGCCTCAGTCGGCCTCGCCGACGGGCTGGGCGTTCCACCTACTTGAGCAGCAGGATGGCCAGCCGGCGGCTGGCGAAGAGCAGCCCGATGAAGCCCATGACCAGCAGGTACGCGGCGTCAGCGAGGAGCCCCCAGGAGAGCTGGCCCGACGAGAAGGCGCGGCACAGCGCGACCCCGTGGTAGAGCGGCGTGGCCCGCACGATCCACTGCGCGGCGGGCGAGTAGACGGACAGCGGGTAGAAGGTGGCCGAGAACAGGAAGAGGGGCACGGTGATCGTCTCGACCCAGGTGAAGTCCGACCAGGTCCGGGCATAGGAGCAGCCGGCCAGGCCGACCGCGGCGAACGCGAAACCGATGAGAAGGGCGGCGGGCAGGGACGCGAGGACCCAGGCCGAGCTGGCGAGTCCCATCGCCACCATGACGGTGAGGAAGCCCGTCGCGTAGATCGCCCCACGGATGAGCGCCCACCCGATCTCGCCGATCGCGACGTCGCCGACGCCCATCGGGGTGGCCAGCACCGCGTCGTAGACGTGCGCCTGCTTGAGCTTGTAGAAGACGTTCATCGTCGAGTCGTAGACGGCGCCGTTCATGGCGGACGTCGCAAGGAGCGCGGGGGCGACGAACTCGGCGTAGCTGACCGTCTTCCCGCCGACCTGGACGTCGCCGACGAGGGTCCCCAGGCCGAGGCGGATCGAGACCAGGTAGAAGACCGGCTCGAAGAACCCGGACAGGATGATCATGTAGGTCCGGCGGTAGACGTACACGTTGCGCTCGATCAGGCGGTGGCCGCGGCGGGCGCCCCACAGGGCGGGCGGAAGGATGCGCCAGCCGAGGGCCGGTCGGGCAGTGCGCAGAGTCAGCGCCATCCGGGCACGCTCACGCGTAGATCCGGCGGGCGAGGGTTCGGCGACCGACGAGGACGCCGGCCACCGCGAGGGCGACCAGGAACGTGACGTGCACGGCCATCTGCCACACCGGGATCCCGCCCAGCGCGAGGCCGCGGCACAGGCTCACCCCGTGGAACAGCGGTGTGAACCAGGCCACGACCTGCAGCCACGCCGGGAGCAGCGAGACGCTGAAGAACGTACCTGAGAACAGGAACATCGGCACGATCACGAAGCGCTGGAAGGACGCGAACCTCCCGCCGTTGTCGTCGATGGTGCAGGCCCAGGCGAAGGTCGGCGCCGCGAAGGCCAGGCCGGTCAGGACCCCGCCGGGCACCGCCGCCACGGTTCCCAGGCGGCGCGTGTCCTGGAAGAGCATCATGACCGTGGCGAACGCGCCGACGGAGACGAAGACGCGGAACGTCATCCACAGGACGTGGCCGGCGACCAGGTCGGCCGTACGCAGTGGCGTCGACGTCATCGCGTAGAAGGTGCGGTTCCAACGCATCGCACCGAGCACCGGCCACGTGCTGTCGAGCGAGCCGATGATCATGCCGTTCGCGGCCAGCAGCCCGGGCGCGAGGAACGCCATGTAGCTGTAGCCGCCGAGGCTGGCCGACGACGACGCGCTCTGGTCGATCAGCGACCCGAGGCCGAGGCCCATGCCGGCCAGGTAGAAGAGGGGCGCGAAGAAGGCGGTGCCGATCGTGGCCCGCCACAGCCGTCGGAAGCTGACGGCGTGGTACTCGGCCACGCGTATCGCGGCCGGGGTGTTCACTCGCTCCCCGGCCGAAGCGCAGCGCCGCTTGATCGTTCTGGTCGCGAAATTGCCGCTCGGAGCGGCAACTTCGCGACCAGAAGCCGTCGGGAGCACCGAGCCCTACTCGACAAGGGTCCGTCCCGTCAGGGTGAGGAAGACGTCCTCCAACGTGCTCCGGCGCACGAGGAGCGCCTCGGGGCGCAGGCCCCGCTCGAGGACCACGGAGACGACGGCGTCACCGTCGTCGGCGTAGAGCAGGACGCGGTCGGGGAGGGCCTCGACCCGTTCGGCCAGGTCGGCCACCTTCTCTGGCGCGGCCTCGTTCTCGCCGGGCGCCATCCGCATCTCGACCACCTCCCGGGT
>JBKPRL010000048.1:0-8023 GCA_046734535.1 bacterium
GTCACCCCCCGTCTCGGCCTCCTCGACCGCCGTGCCGGCGGCACCGGCGGGGGTCTCCGCGGCCACGGGAGCCTCCGACGTCGCCGCGGGATCGCCCGTGGCACCGGCGCCGTCGCCGACCACCGCGATCACGGTGCCGACTTGGACGGTGTCGCCCTCGTTGACGCGGATCTCCATGAGCGTGCCGGCGATGGGCGACGGGACCTCCGTGTCGACCTTCTCCGTCGAGACCTCGAACAACGGCTCGTCGAGCGCGACCGAGTCGCCGACGGCCTTGAACCACTTCGTGATGGTGCCCTCGGTGACGGTCTCACCGAGCTGGGGCAGGGTCACATCGGCCATCAGGCGTTCAGGCTCCTCCCGGTGAGCGACAGGATCGTCTCACCGAACAGCTCGGACAGGCTCGGATGGGGCTGGAGGAACTGGGCCACCTCGGCCACGGTCGCCTCCCAGTTCACGGCCAGGTACCCCTGGCCGAGCTGCTCGGTCACCCACGGCCCCACCATGTGCACACCGAGGATCTGGCCGGGCGTGCCGTCGGCCCCCTTCTTGGCGATCACCTTCACCAGGCCCTCGGTCTCCCCGATGATCTGGGCCCGGCTGTTGGCCCGGTACTGGTGCTTGGCCACGACGATGTCGACCCCGGACGCCAGGGCCGACTCCTCGGAGTGGCCAGCCCACGCCACCTCGGGGAAGCAGTAGATGGCCCACGGCACCCGGTCGTAGACGACAGGGACCGGCCGTTCACCCAGCATGTCCTTCACCGCCACGATGGCCTCGGCGTAGCCGACGTGGGCCAGCTGCGGTCCGTCGATGAGGTCGCCCAGCGCGTAGACACCCGGCTCGGCGGTCCGGCCGAACTCGTCCACCTCGACGAAGCCCCGCTGGTCGACGGCGACGGCCGTCCCCGTCAGGCCCAGCAGGTCCGCGTACGGCCGTCGTCCGACCGACACGACCACCGCGTCGACCTCGAGGTGCTCGTCGTTCCCGAAGTGCACCGTCGTGCCGCCCTCCTCGCTCGGCGAGTGCCCGGTGACCATGACGTCCGTCTTGATCTCGATGCCGCGCTTCTTGAAGGCGCGGACGACGACGTTGGCGACGTCGTTGTCGACGCCGGGGAGGATCTTGGGCAGGCCCTCCAGGATCGTCACCTTGGAGCCCAGGTCAGCGAAGGCGGAGGCGAACTCGCAGCCGATCGCCCCGCCGCCGATCACGGCCATGCGGGGAGGGATGCGGTCGAGCATCAGGACCTCGTCGGAGGTCATGATCGGACCGCCGACCTCGAAGCCGGGGATGAGGCGCGGCACCGAGCCGCCGGCGAGGACCACATGGCGAGCCTGGAGGGTGGTGGTGCCGTCCGCGCCCTGGACCGTCACCGTGCGCTCGGGTCCCAGCGTGCCGATGCCCTCGTACGACGCGATCTTGCGGCTCCGGATGAGGCCGGAGAGGCCCTTCCAGAGGTTCTCGACGACCTTCTGCTTGCGGCTCTGGCTCACTGCGAAGTCGACCGGCGGCGAGCCGGCGTCGATGCCGAAGTCCTTGGCGTGGGCGACGTGCCGGTTGACCGACGCCGTCTCCAGGAAGGACTTGGCCGGGATGCACCCCCGGTGCAGGCACGTGCCGCCCACCTTGTCCTTCTCGACCAGCGCGACGGACATCCCGGCAGACGCTGCGTAGAGGGCGGCCGCATAGCCGCCAGGACCTCCGCCGATGACCACGAGATCGAGCTGCTCGGCCGTGGGGATCACCTCTCTTCGGTGTAGACCGGCGGTCAGGGTAGCGCCGCGGCGCAACCTCCTGTTCGGTCAGGCGGACGCCGGGTCGAGGTGCCAGAGCCGCTGCTCGCCGCGATGGCTGAAGCTGAGGGTGGCCGTGCCCTCGCGCGAGGCGAAGGCCACGTCGCAGGCGCTCCCGGTCGCACTGACGGGCGTGGGGTCCGGGCAGGCCGATGGTCCGGACCCGGGCACGGCCCGCTCGAGGTCGCCACCGACGAGGAGGGTGAAGCTCGACAGCGGCACCGACGTCGCGCCACTCCCGACACCGAGGCGCACACTGACGTCCAGCGCGTCACCCGTCCGGACGCTGTTCACCACCTCGATCTTCACGTCACCGACCGTGGCCGACTGCCCCTCTTCGAGCACCTCGACCGTGCGGCCGCTGCGGTCGGAGATCCGGAACAGCTGGATCCCGCCCGCGACCAGGATCGCCAGGCCGCACAGGAGCGCGACTGCGATCAGCCTCCGGGTGCTCACGGCGCGGGAGGTTACGGACACCTGACGCGTGCCAGGTACTCGCGCGCGGTCCATGCGCCGTTCGGCGGCTGGCAGAATCCACGGCGATGGGTCTGCGCGACATCGGCAAGAGGCTCCGGGCCTCCGTCGACGAGCTCGACAACGTCCGGCTGCAGGCACGGTTCGTCGGCAAGGAGCTCCAACCGATCGAAGGGCTCCCGCTCCGGGCCCCCGTCCGGGTCGGCGGCGAGGTCACCCGGATGCGGATCACGCCGCGCTCGGGCACCCCTGCGCTCGAGGTCGTCGTCTCCGACGGCACGGGCGATCTCACGGTCGTCTTCACCGGGCGCCGCAGCATCGGCGGGATGGGCAACGGCCGCGGCGTGCTCTTCGAGGGCGTCGCTCACCAGGAGCGGGGTCGCACCGTGCTGCTCAACCCGGCCTACACGCTGCTGCCCTGAGCTGGTCAGCTGCCGGTCAGGATGGCCCGCACCTCGTCCTCGGACTCGTTGGTGACGAGCACGATCACCTCGTCGCCCGTCCGGATCAGCGTGTCGCCTCTGGGCACGACCACCCGCTCCTGGCGGACGATGGCCACGACCGTCGCGTCGCGGGGCAGGCCGAGCTCGACGATCTCCTTGTCGGCGGCCGGCGAGCCTTCGGCCAGCCGCACCTCGGCCAGCTTCGCCTTGCCTCCCTCGAACGAGAGCAGGCGGACGAACGAGCCCACCGAGACGGCCTCCTGCACGAGGGCGGTGATGAGGTGCGGCGTGGAGACGGCGACGTCGACCCCCCACAGCTGGTTGAACATCCACTCGTTCTTGGGGTTGTTCACCCGGGCGAGCACGCGGGGCACCCCGAACTCCTGCTTGGCCAGGAGGGAGATGACGAGGTTGTCCTCGTCATCGCCGGTGACCGCCGCGACGACGTCGGCCTTGTCGACCTGTGCCTCGGCCAGTCGGCTGGCCTCGCACGCGTCGGCCTGGAGCCACGGCACGCCCTCGGGCTCGTGGGAGCGCTCGGCAGAGCGCACGACCGACGGGTCGTTGTCCATGATGAGCACGTCGTGCCCGGTGTCGTGCAGCTGCTGGGCGATGAACCGGCCGACGCTGCCGCCACCCGCGATGACCACTCGCATCAGTGCCCTCCCTTGGCCGGTCCCGCCGCGAGCACCCCGTCGACGGCGTCGAGCGAGTCGCTGGCCACGGTGAGGTAGAGGACGTCGCCGTCCTGGACGACCAGGTCGGGACGAGGGATCTGGGCGACGCCGAGCCGGCCGACGGCGGCGACGCGCACCTTGCCCGGCTCCTCGAGGTCGGAGAGCGGATGACCCGACCAGCCGCCGGCGATCGTTCGCTCGACCAGGGACACGCGGGCGCTCGGATCGATCCACTCGACCGCAGCCTCGCTGGGCAGGATGCGGCGCAGGACCCGCTCGGTCGTCCAGGCCACGGTGGCGACGGTGGCGATCCCGACCCGCTGGTAGATGGCCGCGCGCCGGGGGTCGTAGATCCGGGCGACGACGTTCTCGATGCCGAAGGTCTCGCGTGCGACGCGGGCGATGAGGATGTTGGAGTTGTCGCCGTTCGTCACCGCGGTCACGGCCGATGCGTGCTCGATGCCCGCCTCCCGCAGTCGATCGCGATCGAACCCGATGCCGGCGATCGTCTGCCCGCTGAAGTCGCTCGGCAGCCGGCTGAAGGCCTCCGGGCGTTTGTCGATGATGGCCACGGTGTGGCCGCCCTCGATGAGGTTGCGGGCGAGAGCGGAGCCGACCCGTCCGCAACCCACGACGACGACGTGCACTGGTCGCTCTCCCTCGTTGGTCTCGATGGTTCGTTGGCGGGAACGGTGCGCTCGCTGCCCGCGCCCGGGGTGTGGAGGCAGCCGGAGCCGCATCCTAACCAGGGCCCTCCGCCGCACTCGTGGTGGTGCCTGTGCCAGAGTGCCGTGGATGTACTCGGCGTTGAAGCGGGTCCTCGTCGGCTCTCCCATCGCGACGTCCGAGGAGCACCACACCCGGCTGCCGAAGAAGGTCGCGCTGCCGGTCTTCGCCTCCGACGCCATCTCCTCGACGGCCTACGCCACCCAGGAGATCCTGATCGTCCTGATCCCGGCCGTCGGCATCGCCGCCACCCACTACCTGGTGCCGCTGGCCGTCGTCGTGTGCCTGCTGCTGGTCGTCGTCGTCACCAGCTACCGCCAGACGATCATGGCCTACCCCGGCGGCGGTGGGACCTACATCGTCAGCCGGGAGAACCTCGGGTCCCAGGTGGCCCTCGTCGCCGGGGCGTCGATCCTGGTCGACTACGTCCTCACCGTCGCGGTGTCCGTCACCGCGGGCGTGGCGGCCATCACGTCAGCCTTCCCCGAGGTCGCCCGCTACCGCGTACCCCTGTGCCTGGCCTTCGTGGCGTTGATGACGATCGCCAACCTGCGCGGCCTCAAGGAGTCGGGGATGCTCTTCGCGCCGCCGACCTACATCTACGTCACGATCCTGTTCGCGATGATCGTCGTGGGCCTCTATCGCTACTACAGCGGCGACCTCTCGGCCATCCCCCCCAACCACGACGCGATCCGCGACCTCACCGGAGGTGCCGCGCTCACGGGCATCAGCGTGATGGTGCTGCTGCGCGCCTTCGCGTCGGGTGCCGTCGCCCTGACCGGTGTCGAGGCGATCGCCGACGGCGTGCCGGCCTTCAAGAAGCCCGAGAGCAAGAACGCCGCCCGCACTCTGTCCTCGATGGCGGTCATCCTCGGCACCGCGTTCTTCGGCCTCGCCCTGCTCTCCAACCGCCTCCACCCCACGGCGTCCGAGGACGAGACCCTGCTGTCGATCCTCGGCAGCGCGGTCTTCGGTTCGGGGACCGTCCTCTACTACGTGCTGCAGTTCTCGACCTTCGCCATCCTCATCCTGGCCGCCAACACCGCCTACGCCGACTTCCCCCGCCTCTCGTCGATCATCGCCCGCGACGAGTTCCTCCCCCACCAGTTCAAGAACCGCGGCGACCGGCTCGTCTTCTCGAACGGCATCCTCGTGCTGGCCGTGATGTCGTCGGTCCTCATCGTCGCCTTCGGTGGCATCACGACAGCCCTCATCCCGCTGTACGCGGTCGGCGTGTTCACCGGCTTCACGCTCAGCCAGGCCGGCATGGTGCGCTTCCACCGCCGCGAGCGGCTCCCGGGCTGGCAGCGGCGGATGGCCGTCAGCGCCATCGGCGCCGTCGCCACCGGGGTCGTGCTCGTCGTCGTCGTCGTCTCGAAGTTCACGCGGGGGGCCTGGCTGCCGGCCATCGTGATCCCGGCCATCGTCGTGCTCTTCAAGGCCATCGGCCGCCACTACGAAGGCGTGCGCGAGGAGATCAGCGTCACCGACGGCTGGCGCCCCCGGCGCCACACCCACACCGTCGTCGTGCTGGTCGGCAGCCTCAACAAGGGGACGCTGCAGGGCATCTCGTACGCCCGCTCGTTGGCCCCGGACAGGCTGCTCGCGGTCAGCGTGGTCACCGACGACGAAGAGGCGACCGCGCTGGCCGAGCAGTGGGCGAAGAACGACGTCCCCGTCGAGCTCCACACCCTGTTCTCGCCGTACCGGAACCTGACGCGCCCTATGCTCCGCTTCCTCGACGAGCTCGACGCGGAGTCCCGGGACGACATCATCACCGTGGTCATCCCCGAGTTCGTGGTCAACCGCTGGTACCTCCAGATCCTCCACAACCAGACCGCGCTCGCCCTCAAGGCCCGTCTCCTGTTCCGGCCGAACACCGTCGTCACGTCGGTCCCGATCCACATCGGAGAACCCTGATCTTCGTCGCCATCCGCAGCGGCGCTTCGGCTGGCTGCTACCCACCTCGCTCGGCAACCCCTCCAGCTGAGGTGCGGTGCGCCGGCCGAGCCGGACGCACCGGTCTGGGGCCCTCCTGGGAGTGAGAGCGAGGGCGGGCCGTGCGCGATGCTGGCGCCCGCCATGTACTCGACGGCCAAGCGGATCCTCGTCGGCAAACCCATCCCCTCGGCGGATGAGCACCACCAGCGGCTCCGGAAGTTCATCGCGCTCCCGGTCTTCGCGTCGGACGCGATCTCCTCCACGGCGTACGCGACGGACGAGATCCTGGTCGTGCTCCTCATCCAGGCCCAGATCGGAAAGGAGGCCTGGAAGTACCTGGTGCCGATCGCGCTCATCGTCTGCGTGCTGCTGACGATCGTCGCGCTCAGCTACCGCCAGACGATCTTCGCCTACCCGAGTGGCGGCGGCAGCTACATCGTGAGCCGGGAGAACCTGGGCACCATCCCGTCGCTCGTCGCAGGTTCGTCGCTGCTGATCGACTACACGATGACCGTCGCGGTCTCGGTGGCGGGGGGGGTCCTCGCCATCCGGTCCGCGGCGGGGTTCAACCAGCGCTGGACGGTACCCGTCTGCCTGCTCTGCGTGCTCCTCATGACCGTCGCCAACCTGCGCGGCCTCAAGGAGTCCGGCGGCCTTTTCGCCGGGCCGACGTACTTCTACATCGTGATGCTGACCGTCCTGATCGTGACCGGCCTCATCCGGATCTTCGTGTTCGACCTGGGCCCGATCCCGAACCTCACGGTCGAGGGCAGAGAGCTGGCCCGCATGAACCAGTCCCTCTCGTTCATCATGCTCTTGCGGGCCTTCTCCTCTGGCGCGGTCGCGCTCTCGGGCGTCGAAGCGATCTCCAACGGCGTGCCCGCGTTCCGGAAGCCGGAGTCGCCCAACGCGGCCCGGACGCTGATCGCGATGGCCACCATCCTCGGCACGACCTTCCTCGGCGTGTCGATCCTCGCCGCCCACCTGCAGCCGTACCGCGGCGAGCAGGACCCGACCGGCATCGCCCTCATGGCCGCGTGGATCTACAACGGCAAGGGGATCCTGTTCTGGATGACCCAGGTGGCGACCTTCGCCATCCTGATCCTGGCCGCCAACACGGCGTATGCCGACTTCCCCCGGCTCTCGTCGATCATCTCGAGGGACGGTTTCCTCCCCCGCCAGTTCTCCAACCGCGGCGACCGCCTGGTGTTCTCGAACGGCATCATCTTCCTGGCCGTGATGGCCAGCCTGCTGATCATCGTGTTCAAGGGCAACATCAGCGCCCTGATCCCGCTGTACGCCTTCGGCGTGTTCACCGGGTTCACGCTCAGCCAGGCCGGCATGGTCGTCCACCACTATCGGCTCAAGGAGGGCAACTGGCGGGTGAACGCGGCCATCAACGGCGTTGGCAGCTTCGCGACCGGCGTCGTGGCCCTCGTCGTCGTCGTCTCGAAGTTCACGGAGGGCGCCTGGATCCCGGCGGTCCTGATCCCGATCATGGTCATCGGGCTGATGACCATCGGGAAGCACTACCACCGAGTGCACAGCGCCGTGCACGTCCCGACGGACTACCGGCCGCCGCGCCACACCCACTACGTCGTGGTGCTGGTCGGCACCGTCAACAAGGGCGCCATCAACGCGATCAGCTACGCCCGCTCGCTCGCCCCCGACCGGCTGATCGCCATCTCGGTGGTGGCAGACGCTGAGGAGCAGGACGAGGTCATGAAGGCCTGGGCGGCGTACAATATCCCGATCGAGCTGCACACGATCTCGTCCCCCTACCGGGAGCTGACCCGTCCCATCCTCAACTACCTGGACGAGCTCGACGCCGAGTCCTCCGACGACATCATCACCGTCGTCATCCCGGAGTTCGTGACGGGATGGTCGAGCCAGTTCCTGCACAACCAGTCCGCCCTCGCGTTGAAGGCCCGCCTCCTGTACCGCCCCAACACCGTCGTCACCTCGG
>JBKPRL010000049.1:0-12300 GCA_046734535.1 bacterium
ACCGTCGTGAGGTCGAGCGACCAGGAGATCTCGTGGTCGTCGAAGCCCGCGACCGACACGTCCTCCGGCACCCGGAGGCCGTGGTCGCGGACGGCCCGCATGGCACCGATGGCCATCTCGTCGGAGAAGGCGAACACGGCCGTGGGCGGCTCGGGGTGGTCGAGCATGCGGTTCATGGCCTCGTAGCCGCCGGTGATCGTGAACCCGCCGGTCTGCAGGTGCGCGGCGACGGGTGACAAGCCCGCCTCCTTCATGGCCCCGAGCGCGCCCCGCAGCCGCAGGTCGGGTACGTCGAAGTGGATGGGCGCGTCCGTCTGGCCGCCCACCAGGCCGATGTGCTCGTGGCCCAGCGCGATCAGGTGGCCGACGACGAGGCGGGCGGCGGCCTCGTTGTCGATGCAGACCGAGGGGAACTCCTCGGTCCGGTCGCCCAGCGTGGCGATGGCGACCCGCGAGGCCAACAGGCCTGCGATCAGGTCGCGCGGCACGGTCAGCTCGGCCAGTATCAGGCCATCGGTCCGCTTCCGGTAGGGCGCGCTCTCGGACAGGAAGCGGTGCAGGGCGGCCTCCCCGTCGACCTCGTAGAGGATGAGGTCGAGCCCCCGCTTGGTCAGCACCGACTCGACGCCGGCGACGACCTTCCCGAAGTACCAGCGATCGAGGAGGGGGACGGCCATGCCGATGGTGTTCGTGCGTCCCGTGGCCAGCCGCGAGGCGTGGGGATCAGGCTGGTAGTGGAGGCTGGCCGCCGCCTCCGACACCCTGGCCCGGGTGTCGGGGGAGACGTTGGGCAGGCCCCGCAGCGCTCGGCTCACGGTCGCCACGGACACGCCGGCCACGGACGCCACGTCGCCGATGGTGGCGCCGTTGGCCTTCATTCGGCGCTTTCCCATGTGGCGAGCCTCCCCTCCAGCTCGGCGGGTCTGACCTCGTCCCCCGGTCGTCCCCGCGGATCATGCAAGCGTTTACAAGCGGCCCCGTCAAGCGCGGTAGCGTCGCTGGGGACAACGAGGTCCCGCCGTGGGGAGCGGCGAGCTGGGGGTAGGGCTCATGCGCGCACAGGTGGTCGACGGGGCCGGCGGCGCCGACCGCCTGCCGCCCCTGGACCGCATCGCCGCCGCCGCGGCGGAGCGGTTCGGGCCCGAGTCGGAGCTCGTCGTCGAGCGACTCCGGCGCTGGTGGCCGGACGCCGAGGCGGCGCTGCGCCGCGTCTACGGCGCCGCCGTCGACGACATGGCTGACGACCTCGGGGCCGTGCTCGTGGAGCTCGTCGCCGACCGCGGTGCCGACCTGCGGCGCCTCGACAGCCGCCGCGAGGCCGTGCCGGACTGGTTCCAGCAACCGGGAGTGGTCGGCTACGTCTGCTACGCCGACCGCTTCGCCGGCGACCTGCACGGCGTCGCCGGGCACCTCGACTACCTCTCCGAGCTCGGGATCACCTACCTCCACCTGATGCCGCTGTTGCGCGCTCGCGAGGGTGAGAACGACGGTGGCTACGCAGTGCTGTCCTACGAGGAGGTCGATCCGGCGCTGGGCACCATGGATGACCTCGAGGCGCTGGCGGCGGCGCTCCGACAGCGGGGGATGAGCCTCTGCGTCGACGTCGTGATGAACCACACCGCCCGTGAGCACGAGTGGGCGCGGCGGGCGGTCGCCGGCGACCCGTCCTACGAGGACTTCTACCTGGCCTTTCCCGACCGCGATGCGCCGGACGCCTACCAGCGCACGCTGCGCGAGGTGTTCCCCGACTTCGCGCCCGGCAGCTTCACCTTCGTGCCAGAGGCCGGGAAGTGGGTGTGGACGACGTTCCACGAGTTCCAGTGGGACCTCAACCACGCCAACCCCTCGGTCTTCTGCGCACTGTTCGGGATCATGGGCCGGCTGGCCAACCGGGGGGTCGAGGTGCTCCGGCTCGATGCCGCGCCCTTCATCTGGAAGCGCCTCGGCACCGACTGTGAGAACCAGCCCGAGGTCCACGACCTGCTCGTCGCGTTCCGGGCCCTGCTCGCCGTGGCGGCGCCGGCCACGGTCGTGAAGGCCGAGGCGATCGTCTCGCCCGACCAGCTCGTCGGCTACCTCGGCGCCGGCGATCCAGAGCGGGTCGAGTGCGGGCTGGCGTACCACAACCAGCTCATGGTCATGCTGTGGAGCAGCCTCGCCACCGGGGAGGCCCGCCTCATGACGAGCGCGCTCGGCCGGATGGGTGAGATCCCCGGCCACGCCGCATGGGTGACCTACGTGCGGTGCCACGACGACATCGGCTGGGCGGTGGCGGACGAGGACGCCGCGTCCGTGGGCTGGGACGGCGCCGCGCACCGCCAGTTCCTCAACGACTTCTACTCCGGTGCCTTCCCGGGCTCGTTCGCCCGCGGTGAGCTGTTCCAGCGCAACGAGGAGACCGGAGACGCCCGGATCTCCGGCACGGCCGCTTCGCTGGCCGGCGTGGAGGCCGCGATGGCCGCCGGGGACCTCGCCGCGCTCGAGCTGGCGCTGGCCCGGCTGGAGCTGCTCCACGCCGTGATCTTCGCCTTCGGCGGCCCACCTCTCGTCTACATGGGCGATGAGCTGGCGCTGCGCAACGACCGGTCGTACCTGACAGCTGATGCCGCCCACCGCGACGACAGCCGCTGGCTCCACCGACCCCGGATGGACTGGTCCGTGGCCGCGCGACGCCACGTGGCGGGCACGGTCGAAGCGCGGATGTACACGGCCCTCCAGCGCCTGGCGGCGGCGCGGGCCGAGCTGCCCCAACTCCACGGCGGCGGGCGGACGGCCGTCGTCCCCCTCCCGGTCGGCGAGGTGCTGTGCGTCGAGCGCAAGCACCGCCGCCAGCTGCCGCTGTGGGTCCTCGCGAACTGCTCCGCCCACGAGGTGGCGGTGGCCCGCGGTGACCTCCCGACCTGGGACGGTAGGCCGCACCGCCTGGCGCTGGCGAGCGACGGTGCCCTGCTCGACGGCGCCGGCGTGCTGCTGCCGGCCTACGGCTACGTGTGGTTGACGGTCTGACCGCCCCCGCCCGCCGCCTCCCCCAGGTGCTCCGCGGCCACCCGCTTGGGCACGACCATGCACCAGGCGTCGGTGACGAGCTCGGTCATCTCTTGGTGGTCGATGGCGGCGAGGCGGACCACCACCCAGTGGTAGCGCATGTCGGAGGGCTTGGGCATGAGGAACTTGTCGGGCTCCGAGGCCACGAGCGCTTCCCGTTCCTCCTTCGGGAAGCCGAAGCCCATCATGGTCTCGTCCCGCGAGAAGGCCAGGTAGACGATCCGCCCGACACGGAACTTGACCCTGTCCCGCACCAGCGCCTCGTAGCTCCGGGGCAGGCTCAGCGCCAGCTCCCGCACCTCCTCGATGGTGACGGGCACCGGCTCAGCCGCCCGCGGCGGCCCGCGCCTTGATGCGAGCCTGGACCTCGGGCCGCCGCAGGGGCGGCACCGTCGGCGGTGGCTGTCGGCGCGGCGGCAGCGTGGCCAACAGCCGGGTCGTGCTGTCGGTCACCTCCTGCACGGCGGCCTCGAAGGCATCCTGCGCGCTGGCGGGCACGGTCGCGAGACCGCTGACCTTGCGGACGTACTGGCGGGCCGCGGCGGCGATCTCCGCCGGCGTGGCCGGCGGCTCCAGGCCCCGGAGCTCGGTGATGTTGCGGCACATGCGAGCCAGGCTAGGAGCAGGTCGCGCCGTCCGTCGGATCGGTTCCGATCGGGGGGTTCAGAACGTGACGTAGACCGGCAGGTCCGACTCGTCGTCACCCTCGGGCGGGAGCTCCGGCTCGGGTGGCTCGGGCCGCGGCGCGAGGGAGGCCTCGGCGCAGCGAACGGCGACGGTGTCACGGGCGTTGATCACGTCGGGCATCTCCAGGGCCGCGCTCCAGCGGGACACGGTCAGCGAGAGCTCCCTGAGCTCGACGATCATCCGCCGCCAGCAGGTGAACGAGCACCACTGGCCCTCCCAGGGCCACCGACGTCGCGGGACGAACTCGGACCCGCACTGCGGGCATTGCATCACCGCCGACGGTACTCCCGGGCTGCTCCCCGGACAACCGTTCAGCCCCCGGCGCTTGGGTCGCGACCGACGACACATGGTGTCGTGTTCCGCGACCCAAGCGAAAGGACGGGGCGGGTCAGGCGGCCAGGACGGGCGGGTCAGTGTCCTGGCTCGGTGGCCTTGACCTCGTCCCAGAGGGCATCGAGCACGGCGAGGCCGGCGGTGCGGGTGTCGATGTCCCGCTCGGCGGCCAGGGCTTCGCAGGCCTGGATGCGCCGGCGGAACTTGGCCGCGGCCTGGCGGAGCGCGGCCTCGGGATCGACCCCACGATGCCTGGCCAGGTTGACGGTGGCGAACAGCAGGTCGCCGATCTCCGCCCCCACCGCGGCCGGCTCGCCGAACGCCTCGCGCACCTCCTCGAGCTCCTCGGCCACCTTGTCGAGCGTCCCCTCGGGCAGGTCCCAGTCGAAGCCCGCCTTGGCGGCGCGCGCCGAGAGCTCGCGGGCGTAGGCCAGGGCCGGCAGGTCGCCCTGGACGCCCTCGACCGACGACGTCCGGACCCCGCTGCCTGCCCCCTTCTCGGCCGCCTTGATCGCCTCCCAGTTCCTGGCGACCTGGTCGGCGCCGGCGACGGTCGTCGAGCCGAAGACGTGGGGGTGGCGGCGGACCATCTTCTCGCTGATGCCCCCGGCCACGTCGGTGATGCTGAAGCGGCCTTCCTGCTCGGCGATGGCGCTGTGCAGGAAGACCTGGAGGAGCACGTCGCCGAGCTCTTCCTCGAGCGCCTCGTCGGCCGGCCCGGAGCCGTCGAGCCTCCCGATGGCCTCGATGAGCTCGTAGACCTCCTCGACCGCGTAGCGGGTCAGGCTCTGGTGCGTCTGCTGGCGGTCCCACGGGCACTCGTCCCGCAGCCGGCGCACGATGCCGTGGAAGCGGACCAGCTCGACGCCGACGGGCTCCGACACGTGGGGGACGTACAGGCAGGTGAGGTGGTCCGGGACAACGTCCCGGTCGAGGTCCTCCCACCGGACCGTCCGGACCTCCTCGTCAGGGAGGCCGAGGCGCTGGAGCACGACGACCTCATCGGAGCCGGGGCCGTCGACGGCGAGCTTGATGTCGGAGAGGACCCACGGCGCGTGCGCGTGGGCGACCAGCATCGGCCCCCGCTCGCCGGCCGCCGCGGTGGCGAACTCGTGCCCGTCGACCAGGCGCAGGCCGGCCTCGACCGGGTCGATCCGGAGGCGCCCGTAGGCCAGGTCGAGGAAGGAGAGCCCCGGCACGATCTGCACGTCGACCCGGGGGTCGGCCAGCAGGTGGCGCACGCTCCGCTCGAGCACGAACGGAGAGCCGGGGACCGCGTAGACGACCTCGCCGTCCTGCTGAGCAGCTTGGACCAACAGGTCGGTGATGCCCTGGTAGACGTCGGCGAACGTGTCGGCCCGCTCGTACAGGTGGTCGAAGGTAGTTGCATCTTCAACGACAACGGCCGAGGGATGGCGGGTGGTGCGCAGGAAGCGACGGACCGGTCGCGCCAGCGCGTCGAGCGCTCCCGAGGTGACGAGGTCGGGACCAGCCGGGCCCAGCCCGACGACCACCACCCTCGAGGTCGCCACCGTCAGTGCAGGGAGACGACGTTGCCCGCGGCCCGGCTCCACTTGCCGTAGCGGGGGTCGACCGAGATGTCGGCGGTCGCCAGCGCTCCGGTGAGGGCGGCCTCACCCGGTGAGCTGGCGACCAGCTTGGCCAGGTCGTCGGCCACCTCTTCGTACGGGCGGAGGAGGATGACGTGCCAGCCGAACTGGCTCTTGACGGGATCGGTCGGCACCCCGACCGTCGCGTCGAGGGCGCCGGCCGTGAAGTCGGGGTCGTACTGCTGCTGGAAGCTCCCCACCGACTGGCAGGCGTTGCCGTCGGCGCCGGCCAGTGCGCCGCCGGTCGTCGTGGCGGCGGGCTCGGTCGAACGCTCCTTGGCGAGGTCGGCGAAGTTCGCGCCACCCTTGAGCTCGTCGACCACGGCCTGGGCTTCGGCCTCCGTCTCGAGCAGGATGTGGCTGACGCAGAGCGCGCCGGTGCCGGCCGGATCGTCGCGGTACTGGGCCTCGAGGTCCTCGGCCGACGGGGCCGTGAGCTGCGTCAGCGACTCGACGGCCGCGGCGCCGGCGACCACCTCGTCCTTCATGTCCTGGGGCAGCTTGGCGGCGGTCGGGTTGCCCGCGATCTGGGCCTGGATGCCGTCGATCGACTGTTGCGTCGCCGAGAGCCCGTGCTCGCTCAGGACGTCCTCCGCCGTCTTCCAGGTGATCACCTGGGAGAGCCAGCTGCGGGCCGTGGGCCCGTCGATGGAGACGTCGGTGCCCCCGGTGAGGTTGAGCAGGCCGGGGTTGGCGGCCAGGGCCTTGAGGTCGCGCTCGAAGTCCGAGCGGTGGATGGCGGTGCCGTTCACCGTGGCCGCCCGCGCCGGCACGGTGCTGCACGACGACAGACCGACCGCCAGCGCCGCCGGCACCGTCAGGGCGAGCGCGCCCCACCGTCTGCCACCCATTCGCATCACGCCGGCGACCCTACCTTCGCTGCGGTGGCGTTCTCCTGGCGCCCCTCGGCGGTGTCGGGGAACAGCTCGCCGAGCACGGCCAGCAGGTGGCGGGTCGGTTCCTGGCCCCGCCGCAGGGGGAGCACGAGCTGGTGGAGCGGCTCCTTGTAGATCGCGCCTCGGGCGACGCGCCGCAGGCGCAGCGTCTCGCTCGTCCGCAGCTCGATGGGGGCCAGCCGGGCCGAGTCCGCGGTGATCGAGACATCCCGCAGGCCCAGGCGGAAGCACTCGGCCCGCAGGTGCCCGACGGCGAGGAGGTTGGCGGCCGGCTCAGGGACCAGGCCGTAGCGGTCCTCCCACTCGGCGGCGATGTCGTCGACCTCGGCGTGGCTCGTCACCGCGGCGAGCCGGCGGTAGGCCTCGAGACGCAGCTCCTCCTTCGTCACGTAGTCGAGCGGCAGGAACGCGTCGGTCGGCACGTCGAGCTTGACCTCGGCCGGCTCGCGCGGCGCCTCCCCCTTCATCTCGGCCACTGCCTCGTTCACCATCTGGACGTAGAGGTCGTAGCCGACCGCGGCGATGTGGCCGCTCTGGTGCTCGCCGAGCAGGTTGCCGGCGCCGCGGATCTCCAGATCCCGCATGGCGATCTTGAACCCGCTGCCGAGATCCGTCGCCTCGCCGATGGTGCGCAGGCGCTCGTAGGCCTCCTCGGTCAGCACGCGGTCGGCGGGGTGGAACAGGTAGGCGTAGGCCCGCTGGCCACTGCGACCGACCCGGCCCCGCAGCTGGCGGAGCTGCCCCAGTCCCAGCAGGTCGGAGCGCTCGACGACGAGCGTGTTCACGGTCGGCATGTCGATGCCGGACTCGATGATCGTCGTGCAGACGAGGACGTCGTAGTCACCCTCCCAGAAGTCCACGACGACCTGCTCGAGCGTGCCCTCGTCCAACTGGCCGTGAGCCACGGCGATGCGCGCCTCCGGCACCAGCTCGCGCAGCCGCGACGCGCAGCGGTCGATGGACTGGACCCGGTTGTGGACGTAGAAGACCTGGCCCTCCCGCAGCAGCTCCCGCCGGATGGCCTCGGCCACCGCCCGCTCGTCGTACTCGCCGACGTAGGTGAGGATGGGCTGGCGATCGGCCGGAGGCGTCTGGATCAGCGAGAGGTCCCGAATGCCGGTGAGGCTCATCTCCAGGGTCCGAGGGATGGGCGTAGCCGACATGGTGAGCACGTCGACGTCGTTGCGCAGCTTCTTGATGGCCTCCTTGTGCTGGACGCCGAAGCGCTGCTCCTCGTCGATCACCAACAGCCCGAGGTCCTTGAACTCGATGCCGTCGACCAGCAGCCGGTGGGTACCGATGACGCAGTCGACCTCGCCGGTCTTCAAGCCGGTCACCACCGCTCTCGCCTGAGCGGGGCTGAGGAAGCGGGAGAGCACTTCGACGCGAATCGGGTAGCCCCGGAAGCGGTCGGCGAAGGTGTTCCCGTGCTGTTGCGCCAGGAGGGTGGTGGGCACCAGGACCGCGACCTGCTTGCCGGCCTGGATGGCCTTGAACGCGGCCCGGATGGCCACCTCGGTCTTGCCGAAGCCGACGTCGCCGCACAGGAGCCGGTCCATGGGGAAGCCGGCCTCCATGTCGTCCTTCACGTCGCGGATGGCGACCAGCTGGTCGGGGGTCTCGACGAAGGGGAAGCTCTCCTCCAGCTCGTGCTGCCACGGCGTGTCGTCACCGAACGCGAAGCCGGGGGCGTTGCGGCGGCGCTGGTAGAGCACGACCAGCTCCTGGGCGATCTCCCGCACCGCCGAGCGGACGCGGCTCTTGGCCTTCTCGAAGTCCGCGCCACCGAGGCGGTGGAGCGCGGGTGACTCGCCTCCGACGTAGTGGCGCACGGCGTCGATCTGGTCGGACGGGACGTAGAGCCGGTCGCCGCCCTTGTACTCGAGCAGCAGGTAGTCGCGCTCGACTCCGCCGATCGTGCGCTTGACCATGCCGCCGTAGCGGCCGACGCCGTGGTGGTAGTGGACGACGTAGTCGCCGGCCCGCAGGTCCTCGAAGACGCTCGACGCCTGGCGGCGGCGGGGCCGGGGCGTGCGGTGGGCCCGGCGGCGGCCGGTCAGGTCGGCCTCGGTCAGCACGGCCAGGCGCGCCTCCGGGAGGATGGTGGAGTGGTGGAGCGGCGCCACGACGATCCGGCCGCCGGGGCGGGTGAGGCGCTCGTCGAGCGGCTCGGCGACGTGCACGCCGAGGTCGAGCCCGTGGTCGCCGAGGATCCGGGAGAGGTTGGCCGCTGAGCCCTCGCCCTCGGCGGCGACGACGACCCGGTAGCCGTCCGCCAGCAGGGAGCGCAGCTGGTGGACGATGGCCTCGGCGTCGCCCGGGGTCGCCGCCCAGCCTCGCGTCGTCACGGCCGGCGTGTCGGGCGAGTCCGGCGTGGCCGCCATCGACCAGGCGGCGCCGTCGACGCCCGTCAGGAGTCGCTCGGCCGGCAGGTGCAGCCGCGGGAAGGCCGCGACGTCGCCCGCCTCCCAGGTCCGGGCCAGGGTCGTGGCGAGGTCGGCCTCCTCGGCCAGGACGTCGGCCGCCCGGTCCCGGAGGCGCTTGGGCTCGACCAGGATCACCTGGGCCGTGGAGGGCAGCCGGTCGGTCAGGAGGTGCTCGCCGTCGACCAGCCAGGGGAGCCAGCTCTCCATCCCGTCGAAGGTCAGGCCCTCGGCCAGGCGCTCCCACTGCTCGCGGCCCCATGGTTCGGTGGCGATCAGGCGCTCCGCACGCGCCCGGACCTCCGCGGTCGGACGCAGCTCGCGGGCGGGCATGATCACGGCCTCGTCGATGGGATCGGTCGAGCGTTGGTCGTGGACGGAGAACTCCGTCAGCCGGTCGACCTCGTCACCCCAGAGGTCGATCCGGACAGGGGCGTCGGCCGTCGACGGGAACACGTCGATGATCGACCCTCTGCGGGCCACCTCGCCCCGGTGCTCGACCAGCTCCTCGCGGCGGTACCCGGCCCCGACCAGCTGGGCCAGCAGCACTTCGGCGTCGAGCGTCTGACCGGGCCGGACGACCGCAGGCGCGATGTGCCCGGCGCCCGGGGCGAGCCGTTGGAGCAGGGCCCGGATGCCGGCGACGACGATGCGGGGGCGGCGGGCCGCGGTGTCGTCCTGCAGTCGCCAGAGCACGCGGAGGCGCCGTCCCATGGCCTCGACGCTGGGGCTGACGCGCTCGAAGGGGAGCGTCTCCCACGCCGGGAAGAGCTCGACGTCGCCTGTCGGCAGGAGCTGCTGCAGGTCGTCGGCCAGGCGCTGGGCGGCGGTCCCGGTGGGAACGGCGACCAGCAGCGGTGACCGTCCCGAGACCCGCGCCAGGCCGGCGAGCGCGAGCGGGCGCGCGGCCTCCGGGACGGCCAGGACCGCCGACCGGCGGCCGAGGACGGCCGCCAGCGCGGGTTCGTCATGGAGGAGGGCGGGGAGCGACTGGAGACTCATCGCAGGGCAGAGCACGGTACCCAGTCCGGCGTGCCCTTCCTCGCCTCAGGGCATGGTCACTGCGGGACGGCGTCGCTCCCGCGGCTCTTGGTGATCAGCACGACGCCGGCCAGGACGAGCAGGGCGCTCACGACGAGCAGGCCGGTGCCGGTACCCGTCGTCGGCAGGGCGCCCGAGCTGCTCGCCGCCGTCGTCGACGCTCCGGCCGAGGTCGGGCTCACCGACGAGGGCGTCGACGTCGCGCCGGTCGGGGCTGGCGTCGTCGGGCTGGTGGTGGGCGTCGTCGGGGCGGTGGTGGCCGCCGTCGTCGGCGAGGTCGTCGTGGTGGTGGGCGCCGACTGGCAGTCGTTGGCCATCGTGACGAACGGTGCGGTGATCCGCCCTCGGGAGTCGCCGTTGCCGGTGAACACGGCCTTCACGTCGATCTGGCCGCAGTTCAGCGAGGTCGACAACGAGGCCGAGGTAGCTCCGGCCGGGATGACGCCCGACGTCTCGAGAGTACGCGGGTCGGACGAGATCCCCCGGTGGGAGCGCACCCGGATGGGGGTGTCCACCGAGCGGGGCGCATCAAGGGTGTAGCTGGCCGTCACGGTGCCGCCAGCCGTGACGTCGAGCACGACCGTGAACGTGGTCCCGTCGATGGTGCGGCTGTTCGTGCACGTGACCGGCGCGGTCTGGACGTTCTGGTTCCCGCCGCACAGCGGCAGGGCCGAGGCCGCACCGCTCGTTGCGAGCGCCAGCCCGGCTGTCAGTCCGGCCAGCGCGAGGGCCGCGAGGCCCAGCGTTCGTCCGCGTCGAAGCGCGCGCGCGTTGATGATCGTTGACATGAAACCTCCGTTGGTCCGCCGTCGGACGCGGCGACAGTACCCACGGAGGTGGTCGGGTAACTCGCACCGGAAGAAGGTCGCTGTCTCAGCAACGAGACCGTCCGCCGTCGCGCGCTGTCCTGCTATCTGCGGCCGAGCGCCTCCAGGATGCGGGCGAAGACCTCGTCCTCGGTCCCGAGTCCATCGATGCGGACGAGCAAGCCGGCGCGGTCGAGCAGCTCGAGGAGGGGCGCCGCTTCGGCCGCGTCGAGCGCGAGCCGGTGGTCGATCACGGCGGGGTCGTCGTCGGCACGACCGCGCGCGAGCAGCCTTCGCCGGGCTTCGTCGGTCGGGAGGTCGAGGTCGATCGCGGCATCGAGCCGATCGGGGTGACCATCGAGGAAGGCCTCGGCCTGCTCGGCCGTCCGCGGGAAGCCGTCGAGGAGGTAGCCGTGCTCGAGCACCTCGGGCGCCTCGAGGGCGTGCTCGACGACACGGAGCATGACGCCGTCGGGCACCAGCTCTCCGTCCTCCACGTACGGCCGGGCGAGACGGCCGAGCTCGGTGTCCATCTGCATGTTGCGGCGCAGCGCGGCCCCGGTCGAGAGGTGCACGAGGCCGAGCTCTCGCGCGAGGCGAGCGCCCTGCGTGCCCTTCCCCGCTCCCGGGCGGCCGACGATGACGAGGCGACGACGAGCGGTCACGGCGTCCCATCCTTCCCCAGCCGTCGTCGATCGCGCACCCTCACCGCGCGTTGATGTCGTTCATCGCGGCGGCGAGGCCGTTGGTGGCGATGGCCTCGACAGCATCGGCCGCGACCCGGACGGCGACGTCGAGCAGCTCGCGCTCGCGCTTGGGGATCCGGCGCAGGACGTGGTCCGCGCCCCGCTCCTTGCTCGGCGGCTTGCCGACGCCGATGCGCACGCGGAGGTAGTCCTGCGTCTTCAGGTGCTGGGTGATCGAGCGCAGGCCGTTGTGGCCGGCCAGCCCGCCGCCCTGCTTGATGCGCACGACACCGGGTTCCAGATCGAGCTCGTCGTGGACGACGACCAAGTGCTCGAGGTCGTCGATCCCGTACCGGCGTATCAGGCTGGACGCCGCGTCGCCGGACAGGTTGACGTAGGTCGTGGGCACGGCCAGGGCCAAGCGGGCCCTCCCGCACGACACCTCGGCCGTGAGCGCGCGCTGCTGGCGGGCCTTCTTGAGCCGTCCGCCGTGCCGGCGGGCCAGCTCCTCGACGACCTCGGCGCCGACGTTGTGCCGGGAACGGGAGTACTCCTGGCCCGGGTTGCCCAGGCCCATCACGAGGAGGTCGGCCGGGGTCCCGCGCCGCTCGGTCACTCGGCCGAGGCGTCGCCCTCGGACGGTGCGGCCTCGGCAGCCGGAGCGGCCTCGCCCTCGGCGGCCTCGCCCTCGGCGGCCTCCTCCTCGCCCTCTTCCGGTTCCTCGACCTTCTCGACCTGCGCGGCGAGCGCGGTCACGATGGCCATCTCCGGGT
>JBKPRL010000050.1:0-4871 GCA_046734535.1 bacterium
ACCGTGGAGACCACGGTCGAGTAGGCGTCGAGGGCGTCCTTATCCGAGGGCATCCCTCAGCGATAACACGCCGGCGCAAGACCAGCCACCGCAGTGCCGTTCGCTACCCGCGCCTGCAGGGAGTCCTTCATAGCCACTTTGCGCCTGAAAGGACTCCTTGCAGGCACACGGAGAGCTGCCGGCGTCGAGTTGTTCGCCAGCAGCGCAACCAGGTCAGGTGAGGCAGACGTGGGGCAGGTCGAACCAGCGCAGCTCCTCGAAGCCGGCCGTCACCCGCGAGGCCGTCCCGTGCTCCGACGAGGAGGCGTCGGGCTGCTCGGCCAGCTTGGCGAAGAGCTCCTCCGCCTCGGCCAGGTAGTCCGACAGGGACGATTCGGGGGCGCGTTCGTGCCGCGACGGCCAGCGCAGCCGCCCCTGCGCGTCGTAGCGCAGCTGGGACAGGCGCAGTGGCGGTTCGACCAGGCCGCCCCGGTGCTTCCACAGTCCGGTGGTCGTATTGAAGCGGTACTCCGGCAGCAGCAGCCAGCCGTGGGTCGCCACGAGGTCGACCGCCTGCGCGATGTAGCGGAACGTCGCCTCGCTGATGAAGTAGTTGAAGCTCACCCGGACCCAGCCGGGCTTGATGCCCTCGCAGCCTTTGACGATCTCCTGCTCGAACCGGTGCGAGCGCTCGAGGTCGATGCCGAGCAGCCGGTGCCCGTAGGGTCCGGCACAGGAGCAGCCGCCGCGCGACTGGATGCCGAACAGGTCGTTGAGCACGGCGACCACGAAGTTGTGGTGCAGGTAGCGACCGTGCGGACGACGCACCACAAAGGACAGAATTGACAACCGTTCGGCGTCGACGTTGCCCAGGATCTGCAGGTTCGGGTTCTGCTGCCACTGCTGCACGGCCCGGCGCAGGAAGTGCTCCTCGTGGGCGTGGATGACGTCGGTGCCGACCGCGTGCTTGAGGCCGAACACGAGGCCGGCCCGGATGGACTCCACGATGGCCGGTGTGCCGCCCTCCTCGCGGTGGGCGGGGTCAGACAGATAGTGGTGCTCGAACGGGTTCACGTAGTCGACCGTGCCGCCGCCGGGAACGGTGGGGATCCGGTTGCGCAGCAGGTCCCGGCGCACCACGAGCACGCCGGGCGTGCCGGGCCCGCCGACGAACTTGTGCGGCGAGAGGAACACCGCGTCCTTGTACGCCTTGGGATGGCGGGTGCACCGGCCGTACATCTCGATCTCCACGTACGGTGCGGCCGCGGCGAAGTCCCAAAAGGACAGTGCACCGTGGCGGTGCAGGAGATCGGAGATGCCGTGGGTGTCGGTGATGATCCCGGTGACGTTGGAGGCGGCCGAGAACGAGCCGATCTTCAGCGGCCGGTCCGCGAATTGGACCAGTTCCGCCTCGAGGCGGGCGGCGTCGATGTGGCCCTCGCGGTCCTCGGGGATCACCACGACATCGGCGATGGTCTCCCGCCACGGCAGCTCGTTGGAGTGGTGCTCGAACGGTCCGATGAAAACGACGGGGCGCTGCGACGGCGGGATCTGGTTGGTGAAGCCGTACGCGTCGTCGAGCTCGGCCGGGATCCGCATACCGAGGATCCGCACCATCTTGTCCACGGCGGACGTGGCGCCGGATCCGGTGAAGATCACCACGGTCTGTTCGTCGCCACCCACCGCGTCGCGGATGATCATTCGAGCGTCCTCGCGCAGCCGCGTGGTCTGCAGGCCGGTGCCGGAGGACTCGGTGTGGGTGTTGGCGTAGCGCGGCAGCACCTCGTCCCGGATGAAGTCCTCGATGAAGCCGAGGCTGCGCCCCGAGGCCGTGTAGTCGGCGTACGTGACCCGGCGCGGCCCGAACGGACCCCACATGACCTGGTCGTCGCCGATCACGCTCTCGCGGATGCGGCCCAGCAACGGGCTGTCGGGGGGTGACTCGGCCATGGTTCATTATGTGGGACAAGGCCGGAAGATCGCGAAGCAACCCAGGTCATCGGACACTCTGTCCGCCGGTCGGCTCTGCCCCGCTCGTACTTTTTCTATGGAGCTACCCGGAGGGTCCGGCTCCGACCAGGGGGAGGGGCTTTGAGCAAAGGCGACCTTGTCGAAACCGATTGTCCGACGGACGTTGTTGATCGACTCCTGTGGCGCAACGCGCAACGCATCCTGCACCGGCACGTCGTCCGGCTGGACGGCACGTGCCACTGGTGCGGGCGGCGGTCGCCGTGTGCGCCGCGGGAGCTGGCCGAGCGGGCCGACGCCGTGTCACGGCTGCCGTGGCACGAGGCCTGGGCGGCCCGGAACGAGATCACCCGGATGTTGCCGGTGATCACGGCCGACCTGTCCGCCCCGGGCTCCGGCCCGGCCCGCGGGCGCAACCAGCGCGCGTTCCTCTAGCTCCCCCCGGCAGAGGTTCGCTCCACAACTCCAGATGCCCCTTGCGGTCGCGGTGCGCGCGCCCCCGCCAGCGCCGACCGTGCCGCACGACCCGCTCGCCCACGCGGCCGGCATGCCTCCGCCGGTCGACGCCTCCGGCCAGGCGTACATCCGCGTGGCTCCGAGCGGGCCCGGAGGGTGAGGGTACGCGGCTCTCGGTTCCCCCGCATTGATCGCGGTCGCGTACCCTCGCCCCACCGGCGCACCCGGCACCCGCCAAGGATTCGGCCTCCGGGCCGCGGCCGGCCCTCCGGACCGAATCCAAGGCGCCCAGCCGGTACGGTGAACGCATGGCCGAGTTGCTCTCGATGGAGGATGTCGCGGCGAGCCTCGCCCAACTGGACGACTGGTCCGGCGACACCGACGCCATCACCCGCACCGCCAAACTGCCCACGTTCCTCGGCGCGATCGGCGTCGTCGACCGGGTGGCGGTGGTGGCCGAGGAGATGGACCACCATCCCGACATCGACATCCGTTGGCGCAAGCTGACCTTCACCTGCGCCACCCACTCCGCCGGCGGCGTGACCAACAAGGACGTGGAGTTGGCCCGGCGCATCGACGAGATCGTCGCCGCGGCGTCCTAGGGCTGCTGGAAGTTCGCCGTCGTCCAGATCCGCTGGTTCAGGTAGTCCCGCACCCGCCCGATGTAGCCCTCGGCCGCGTCGGTGTGCCAGCGCCCGCTGAACCATCGGCCGAAGCAGCCCCAGGCGTCGCCGGCCGCGTAGTCATGCCCGCGTTCGACCGTGTTGAGCCAGCCCTCGTACCCCTCGAAGCAGACCCGCCAGATCGCGTACGCCAGGTCGGCGTTCATCGCCGTCGATGACGCGATGCCCGGCCAGGCCGACTTCTCGTACGGGTACCGGTTCTGCAGGATGCCGAAGCTCTCCGGACACTGGCCGGCCTTGCCGTCCACGCCGAGGCCCCGGTTCGGGGCGCAGCGGCTGGCATCGGAACTCCAGTCGCCCATCGTGTCCTGGCGCCACCAGCTCTCGATGGCCGCCTGGGCGAAGACCATGTCCTCGTCGATGCCCCACTTGCAGGCCGCCCAGCGCAGGATCTGCCCGGTCGTGCCGGTGAACTGGCCGTCGACCCGGAGCCCGATGACGCTGTTGGCCCGCGGGTCATCGCCGCCGAAGAAGTCCGATCCGATGTGGTGCCCGGTGGTCTGGTTGGCGGTCCGGTTGACGCCCTTGTTCTCGTTGTACGGCTGGGCCTGGACCCAGGTCGCGCACTGCGCGCCCGAGGGCAGGGCAGCGCCCGGCCCCAGCGTGGTGAAGCGCGCCGGCGCCGCACCAACGGTCGTTGTGCTCGTCCGGGCGGCGGGCGCGGTCGTGGGCGGAGCGGCAGAC
Source organism: bacterium (assembly GCA_046734535.1). Taxonomy (GTDB): domain Bacteria; phylum Actinomycetota; class Acidimicrobiia; order Acidimicrobiales; family Ilumatobacteraceae; genus DASTFY01. Next base: position 3,771 of record JBKPRL010000050.1, read on the forward strand.
GTCGTACCCGGCTGGGACGCGCTCGGCTCGACCGCGCTGGCGGACGCCGTACCGGTGGAATCGACCGGTCCCGACCCGGCCGCCGGTGCCGGATCGCCGTCGCCGGTCGCGACGATCAGCGCCGTCGTTCCCACCGTGATCACCAGCACCACCGCCGCCGGGAACACCAGCCGTTGCCATCGCCCCGTCAGCCGCAGATGTCTCGCCACGCACCAGAGGCTATCGACTTCTATGGGTCGCTGCGCAGTCCCGTGCCATGATCCACGTATGGCGACGGTGGTGCTGATTCACGGCGGGCTGCACGAGGACATGGACGCCGAGCGGTTCTGGGTCCGTCCGGGCATCGTGGGCGGGCTTCGCGAGCGCGGCCTGCCCGTGCTCGCCCCCGACCGGGCGCGCGCCGCACCGACGTGGACGGCGGAGGTCGAACATCTGCGGCCCATGTTGCCGTCCGGGCCGATCGTTCTGGTCGGCGGTTCCTACGGCTGCTCCGTAGCGGTACGGCTGGTGCTCGCACAGGCACACAGCGTGGTGGGTCTGGTGCTCGCCTGGCCCGCCACCGCCGGCGACCCGTCGCTCGACGCCGCCCTGCGCGCACGCCTGGGCGGCGACGAACTGCTGACGGGGGAGACGCTGCCGGGCGTGTCGGACGCGGAACTCGCCGGCCTCGGGCTGCCGGTCGCGGTGGTGCCGTCGGAGCCACCGAACCGGGTCCACCAACGCCGCACCGTCGACGCGCTGCTGCGCCTGCTGCCCACCGCCACCGAACTCGCGGGGTCCCTGGAACCCCCGCACCCGGACTTCTCGCCGGACGGCTTCGTGCGAGACTTGGCCGCCTTCGTCGCCGGACGGCCCTAGTCCACAGTGGAGCCCTCCGCGATCAAGGGCACATGGTGGCTTGTGGATCTTTAACCACCACGATCTGCCCATGATCGCGGTTAGGGATGGGGACGTCACGAGACAGTAGCCAGGGACGGTCCGCTGAGCCAGATCTCGCCTGGTCCCGCCAAGTTGACCCCGAACAGCAGGTACACCGCGTCCTCCGGCACTTCGGCCTCAACCCGGACGCGTGTCCACTGTGGACCGCTAGCGGCACTGACC
>JBKPRL010000051.1:0-38723 GCA_046734535.1 bacterium
ATCGACCTTGCGCAGCTCGCCCGGCGGGGGCGGCGGCGGGAGTGGCGTGGTCAAGCTGCGCAGCATCCCGATGCCGACCTTCCACACCACGAAGGCGACGATGACCGCTCCGAGGAGCCAGATCACCGTCGACAGGGCCACCCGGTCAGGCTACCGACGCCCCGTCGCGCCGTTCCGGTCAGCGAAGCGCACCTCGGCGGGGCGGTCCGCTGACCACAACGGTGTCGGCCGGTGGGCTGCGCCCGACCCGCGGCGCCGCGCTGGCCGGCGCCGGGCCGCTACAGGCGCTCGAGGATGGTGGCGTTGGCCATCCCGCCGCCCTCGCACATGGTCTGCAGGCCGAAGCGGCCGCCGGTGCGCTCGAGCTCGTTGACCAACGTGGTCATGAGCCGGGCGCCCGAGCAGCCGAGCGGGTGGCCGAGGGCGATGGCGCCGCCGTTCACGTTGACCTTCGCCATGTCCGGGTGGTGCTCCTTCTCCCAGGCCAGCACGACCGAGGCGAAGGCCTCGTTGATCTCGACGAGGTCCATCTGGTCGAGCGTCATGCCGGCCCGCTCGAGCACCTTGGCCGTGGCCGGGATGGGCGCGGTGAGCATGATCCGAGGATCGTCGGCGGCCAGCGCGAACTGGACGAACCGTGCCCGAGGCGTGAGCCCGAGTGCGGCCGCCTTCTCCTCGCTCATGATGAGCACCGCGGCGGCGCCGTCGGTGATCTGCGAGCTGTTGGCCGCCGTCACCTTGCCGTCCTCCTTGAACGACGGCTTGAGCGTGGCCAGCTTCTCGAGCGTCGACTCCCTGATCCCCTCGTCGGTGGTCATGAGCTGGCCGTCGGCGTCGGTCACCGGGAGGATCTGGCTGTCGAAGCGGCCCTCGTCGCGAGCCCGGGCGGCGAAGGTCTGGCTGCGGACGGCGAAGGCGTCCATCTCCTCGCGGCTGATGCCCCACTTCTCGGCGATCATCTCGGCCGAGATGCCCTGCGGCACCAGACCACCGAGCGGCTCGTAGCGCACGCCGACCTTGGGCCCGAAGGGGAAGCCGTACTTGCCGTCGGCGATCGAGGCGCCCATGGGCACCCGCGTCATCACCTCGACGCCCGCCGCGACGACCACGTCGTAGGCACCCGCGATCACACCCTGGGCCGCGAAGTGGGCGGCCTGCTGCGAGGATCCGCACTGGCGGTCCACGGTCGTCCCCGGCACGGTCTCGGGCCAGCCGGCCGCGAGGACGGCGTTGCGGGCGATGTTCACGCCCTGCTCCCCGACCTGCATCACGCAGCCCATCACCACATCGTCGACCAGGGCGGGGTCGATGCCGGTGCGATCGGTCAACGCCTTGAGCGTCTCTGCCGCGAGGTCGACCGGGTGCCATTCCTTGAGCCGGCCGTTGCGGCGCCCGAGCGGGGTGCGGATGGTGTCGACGATGACGGCGGTCGGCATGACGAGCTCCTGATCCTGGTGGCGGTCCGTGACGTGGTCCCGGGCGACTTGACCTACGGGTCAAGTCTGGCGGCCGGCGTCCCCTCGCGCCAACCTCACCCCTCAGGCCAGAATGGTGGGTCCGACCGCACTGGGGGTAGCGACGATGACGACGACCAACCCGACCTGGGTCCCGGCCGAGGAGATCGAGGCCACGGTGGCCGGCCAGACCGCGCCGTCGCGGTTCCTGGAGACCGTCGCGGACCATCCGGACCTCGTGATGCTCCGGGCCATGCGGGGTGAGACCCCGGGGGCGTGGGACGAGTGGACGGCGTCGGAGTACGCCGACCTCGTCGCCCGCGCCGCCGCGGGCCTGCAGGCGCAGGGGGTGCAACCCGGCCAGCGCATCCTGCTGATGATGCGCAACCGGCCCGACTTCCACTGGTTCGACGCCGCGGCGCAGTTCCTCCGGGCCACACCGGTGAGCATCTACAACTCCTCGTCGCCAGAGGAGATCCAGTACCTGGCCAGCCACGCCGAGGCCGGGCTCGCGGTCATCGAGGACGCGGGCTTCCTCGAGCGGATCCTGAAGGTGCGCGACGAGCTCCCGCTGCTCCAACAGATCTTCGTGCTCCACCCACCCGACGGCGACCTGCCGACCGGCGTGCACCCGGCCACCGACCTGCTGGAGCACGGGCAGGCCGATCTGCACGAGCTCGCGGCGGAGACGTCTCCGGATGACCTGGCCACGCTCATCTACACCTCCGGCACGACCGGGCCGCCGAAGGGCGTGATGATCAGCCAGGGCAACGTCGTCTTCACCATCGAGCAGCTCCGCCGCTGCTTCGGGCTCGACGCCTCGGAGTTCCCGGGCAAGCGGCTGATCTCCTACCTGCCCATGGCGCACATTGCCGAACGGATGACCAGCCACTACCAAGGCATGGTGTCGGGACTGTCCGTCACGTCGTGCCCGGACCCCACGCAGATCGCGGCCTACGCCCGCGAGGTGCACCCCGAGATCATGTTCGGCGTGCCCCGGGTGTGGGAGAAGGTGTACCTGGGGGTCAACGCCGCGCTGGCCGCGGATCCCGAGAAGAAGGAGAAGTTCGAGGAGGGGCTGGCGGCCGCCATCGAGATCAAGGCCGCCGAACGGGCCGGCACGGCGACGCAGGAGCAGAAGGACACGTGGGCCTTCCTGGACGCGGTCGCCTTCAGCCAGGTCCGAGCGCTGCTCGGCTTGGACGCGCTGATGGTGGCCATCACCGGCGCGGCTCCGATCCCCCGACCGATCCTCGAGTGGTTCAACGCGGTCGGCATTCCCATGAGCGAGATCTACGGCATGTCGGAGACCTCCGGGCCGATGACGTGGGACGCGTGGGAGATCCGGCCGGGGACGGTCGGGCGGGCGATCCCCGGCTGCGAGGTGCGCATCGCCGACGACGGTGAGGTCATCTGCCGGGGCGGCAACGTCTTCCAGGGCTACCTCAACGAACCCCAGAAGACGGCCGAGACGCTGAGCGACGGCTGGCTCCACTCCGGGGACATCGGGGTCATGGACGAGGACGGCTACCTCAAGATCGTCGACCGCAGGAAGGAGCTGATCATCACCTCGGGCGGCAAGAACATCAGCCCGGCCAACCTGGAGGCCGCGCTGAAGACGATCCCGCTGATCGGCCAGGCCGCGGCCATCGGCGACAACCGCAAGTTCGTGTCCGCCATCCTCGTCCTCGACCCCGACAGTGCGGCGGTGTGGGCCAAGCAGCGGGGCATGGATGGCGCCGACCTGGTGGCCCTGGCCGGACATCCGGAGGTCGTGGCGGAGGTGCAGCGAGGTGTCGACGCCGTCAACGCCCAGTTCGCGCAGGTCGAGCAGATCAAGAAGTTCACGTTGGTCGGCGAGGAATGGCTGCCAGACTCTGAGGTGCTCACCCCCACGTCCAAGCTCAAGCGCCGCGGCGTCAACACCCGGTACGCGGAGCAGATCGAGGCGATGTACGCATGAACGACGACCTCCGCCCGCCCCTCATCGGGCTGACCGGCCGCGCCCGCCGGGCGAGCCAGGTGGCCGGCCTCCCCCGAGGATGGGACGAGGTACCGGTCCAGGTGCACCTCAACCCGTACGCCACGAAGGTGGCGGAGGCCGGGGGCCTTCCCGTGACGCTCGCCACCGCGGCGCCGGCGGAGCCGCTGGCCGACCGGCTCGACGGGCTGCTGCTCACCGGCGGAGCCGACGTGGCGCCGGCCCGCTACGGGCAGGAGGAGGACCCCGGTCTCGGGGCCGTCGAGCCCGAGCGGGACGAGTTCGAGTTGGCCGTGCTCGAGGCGATGGCGGCGCGAGGCAAGCCCGTCCTCGGCATCTGTCGCGGTCTGCAGGTGATCAACGTCTGGGCCGGGGGGACGTTGCACCAGCACGTACCCGACCATCTCCAGGACGAGCGACCGCCCGCCGAGCGGATCCACCCCGTCAAGGTCGACCCGTCCACCCCGTTCGGGCGGCGCTACCCCGACGAGATCTCGGTCAACACCTTTCACCACCAGACCGTGGACGAGCTGGGCGACGGCCTCGTCATCCTCGGCCGGGCACCGGACGGCGTCGTCGAGATGATCGAGCGGGAGGGAGAGCGGATCGTCGCGGTGCAGTGGCATCCTGAGCTGCTCGACGACCTCGACCCGTCCTTCGTCTGGCTGGTGGAGGAGGCGCGCCGCTCGGCCGCCGGGTGAGCAAACTCGTTCGGTCCCGAACGAGTTAGGGTCGAGGGCATGACGGCCCCGGCAGGCGGTCTCGACGCCGGCGACGCCCACGCCGACATCACCAGCCACGACACCTACGTCACCGGTGTCCCCCACGCCACCTTCGCCCGCTTGCGCCGTGAGGACCCGGTCTCGTGGTGGGACGAGGCCGACGGCTCCGGCTTCTGGGCCGTCACCCGTTACGACGACGTGCTCGCCGTCAGCAAGGACCACCAGACCTTCACCGTCACACGGGGCATCCGGCTCGAGGAGATGGACGCGGACGAGACCGCGTCCCGCCGCACCATGATGGAGATGGACCCTCCTGAGCACACCCGGTACCGCCGACTGGTGAGCAAGCCCTTCAGCCGGCGCGAGGTCCACGCCTACGAGTCCGCCATCCGGGGACTGGCCCGCCTGGTGATAGAGGACGTCGCGGCCAGCGGCGCCACGACGTTCGACTTCGTCGAAGGTGTCGCCAAGCAGCTGCCGATGCGGATGCTCGGACGCCTTCTCGGTGTGCCGGACGAGGACGGCCCGTGGCTGGTCGAGCGGGGCGACGCGCTCCTCGGCAACACCGACCCCGACTTCACCTCGCATCCGGTCGATCTGGTCGACACGGGTGAGTTCCGCCTGCTCCCGTTCCGCAGCCCGGCGGGCCTCGAGCTCTTCCGCTACGCGGAGGAGCAGGCCCGCCGCCGCCGCGCCCGGCCCACCGACGACGTGATCAGCGATCTCCTGGCCCCGATGGTCGACGGAGACCACCTGACCGACCAGGAGTTCGACAACTTCTTCACGCTCCTGGTGGCGGCCGGCAACGACACCACCCGCTACACGATGACCCAGGGCTTGTTGGCACTCATGGAGCACCCCGAGCAGCTCGCCGCGCTGCGGGACGGGCGGGCCGACATGGACACCGCGATCGAGGAGATCCTGCGGTGGGGAACGGTGACGATGCACTTCCGCCGGACGGCGACGCGACCCACCCAGCTGGCGGGGCGCGAGCTCGCCGCGGGCGACAAGGTGGTCGTGTGGTTCATCTCGGCCGACTTCGACGAGACGCAGTTCGCCGATCCCTACCGTTTCGACATCGGCCGCAACCCCAACGACCACGTCGCGTTCGGTCGCCTCAGCCCCCACCTCTGCCTGGGCGCGCAGCTGGCCCGAATGGAGCTCAAGGTGCTCTTCGAGGAGCTGCTGCCCCGGCTGGCCGCCATCCGCCCCGCGGGACCGGTCGAGCGCCTCCGCTCCAACTTCATCAGCGGCATCAAGCGCCTGCCCGTCGAGGTGGCGTGGGCGTAGGCGCGCCCGGTCAGCCCTCCAGCCGTCCCGCCTCCACGCCCGCGACCTGCGGTCGGACGCGCAGCAGGTACCACAGCGCCACGATCACTCCGGGCCCGCAGAAGAGGATGCCGATCGCGCAGGCCGCGACCCACGTCGTCCGGTTGCGGTTGACGAAGGCGAAGGCCCACTCGGGCCGGTGCGCGGCGTCGAGCATCGCCCACAGGCTGAGCGCGATGGGGATGGCGGCGAGCAGCAGCCCGAGGAAGACCCGGACGAGCGACCCGCTCACCGGTGGCCCCTGCACGCGATCACACGGCGAGTATGCCCCGAGGGCTCAGTACGTGGGCCCGCCCGGCAACTTGGCGAAGACGCGCTGCAGCGCCGTCACGTCGGTGTCGGTCAGGAAGGTGGCGAAGTGGTCGTAGACCCCGCGCAGGTGGGTCGGCGCGGCGCGGCGCAGCACCTCCCGTCCCTGCTTGGTGAGCACGGCGTAGACGCCGCGGGCGTCCTCTGGCACCGTCTCCCGACGAACCAGATCGGCTGCCTCCAAGCGATCGCACAGACGGCTCAGGCTGGACTTGTTGACGAGCAGTCGCTCGGACAGCTCGGCCATGCGCAGCCGCCCACCCGCCTCGCTGAGGTGGAGCAGGACGTCGTACCAGGTGAGCGGGAGGTCGCGCTCGGCGAGCAGCTCCTGCTCCAGGGTCTGGGTGATGCTCGCATGAGCACCGAGGAAGGCCCGCCAGACCGCCAAGCGATCGGGGTCGGGTTGTCGACGGCTCACGGCCGCTGGTCCTTCATTGCACTTCCCCTTCCGCCTCGGGGTGTCTCAGGATGTGGCTTTGACGGCGCCGCCGAACGCCGCCAGTGCCAGGTCGATCTCCCGCTCATTCACGATGAGCGGCGGCATCCACCTGAGGGTCCGTCCGTACGTGCCGGCGTTCATGACTATCAGGTGCCCTTCGGAAAGACAACGCGACTGCACCGCGGCGACGCGCGCGGGATCGTTGAAGTCGGTACCAACCATCAGGCCGAGTCCGCGGACGTGGGTGATGCCCGCGTCCTCCGCTTGGATCTCCCGCAAGCCGCGTTGCAGCTGCGCGCCGCGCGCGTTGACGTTGTCCATGAACCCCGGCTCTGTCATCACCTCGATGGTCGCCAGCGCGGCCGCACAACCGATGGCGTTGCCGCCGTAGGTCCCGCCGTGGCTTCCTGTCGGCCACCGCGCCGACAGCTCCTCCGTCGTCCCGAGCGCAGCGAACGGGAAACCCGACGCGATGCCCTTCGCCATGCAGATGATGTCGGGCTCGATGTCGAACTGCTCCACGGCGAACATGCGACCGGTGCGCCCGAAGCCGGACTGCACTTCGTCGGCCACGAAGAGGATGCCGTGCTGCCGGCAGATCTCGACGACGCCCTGGATGAAGCGAGCCGGCGCCGGGATGTAGCCGCCCTCGCCGAGCACCGGCTCGAGGATCATGGCCGCTGTCTCGTCTGGTGCGGTCATCGCCTTGAGGAGGTGCTGCAACCCGTCCAAAGCCCGATCTACCTCGGCTTCGGCGTCCTCGGCGAGGGGATCGGGGAAGGGCGCGACGAAGACGCCTGACGGCAGCGGCGAATGCCCGGCGCGGTAGCCGGTCTTCGATGTCGTCATCGCCATGGCGAGGTGCGTGCGACCGTGGAAGCTGCCCGAGAAGACGATGACGTTCGGGCGCTTCGTCGCCTGCTTCGCCAGCTTGATCGCGGCTTCGGTGATCTCGGCCCCGCTGTTGGCGTAGAAGAAGCGCTCGATCCCGGCCGGGGTGATCTCGGCCAGTCGCGCCGCCAACGGCTCGAGGAGGTCATGCCGGTAGACGTTGACCTGCGCGTGGATGAAGCGCGCCGCCTGACGCTGGATGGCCTCGACCACGTGGGGGTGGCAGTGCCCCGTCGACACGACGGCGATGCCGGCGGAGAAGTCGAGGTACTCCGTCCCGTCAACGGTCGTCACCCAGCAGCCGTGACCGGACTCGACCTGGAGGTCCGTCACCTTGAACCACACCTCGGACAGGTGCGACGGCGTCGTCATGCCGCTGCAGCGTACGTCCGGAACAGATGCACCGCGCGCCGCTGGATGTGACGGTTCCATCACATCCAGTGGTCACGGGTTGTGATCGCAACTACGCCGCTCGGGGCGGTTCAGGCCAGCGCCGCCGCCAGCACGTCGTCGACGCTGTCCGCGAGGTGGAAGGTCATGACCTCCCGAACCCGCTCGGGCACGTCCTCCAGGTCGGGGCCGTTGCGCTTGGGCAGGATGACCTCCGTCAGGCCGGCCCGGTGCGCCGCCAGCACCTTCTGCTTCACGCCGCCGATGGGCAGCACCTTGCCTCGGAGCGTGACCTCGCCGGTCATGCCGATGGTCGGCTTCACGTTGCGATCGGTCAGGAGCGAGACGAAGGCCGTCGTCATGGTGACACCGGCCGACGGGCCATCCTTGGGCACCGCTCCGGCCGGGACGTGGACGTGGAAGCGGCGGTTCAGTCGCTCGGGGTCGACACCGATCGCCGCGGCGTTGGAGCGCACGTAGGAGAGGGCGATCTGCGCCGACTCCTTCATGACGTCGCCGAGCTGCCCGGTCAGGGTCAGCGTGGGCTCGCCTTCGTAGGCGGAGGCCTCGATGAAGAGGACGTCCCCGCCCGTCCCGGTCACCGCGAGGCCGGTGGCCACGCCGGGCACGGAGACCCGGTCGGCCGCCTCATCCTGGAACCGTGGGCGCCCGAGGTGGGTGGCCACGTCGTCGCGGTCGACCGTGACGGCCGTCGTCGCGTGTTCGCCGTTCGTGGCCGCCACGTCGTCGGCGCTGCCGGCCTCGCCGACGGCCACCTGCGTCGCGACCTTCCTGGCCAGCTTGCCGAGCTCCCGCTCGAGGTTGCGGACACCAGCCTCCCGCGTGTAGTCGGTGATCACGGTGCGCAAGGCGTCGTCGGTCAGCACCACCTCGTCGGGGCGCAGACCGGCCTGCCCCAGCTGCCGGGGCAGCAGGTGGCGGCGGGCGATGAAGACCTTCTCGTCCTCGGTGTAGCCGTCGAGGCGCACCAGCTCCATCCGGTCCAGCAGCGGTCCGGGGATGGTGTCCATCATGTTGGCGGTGGCGATGAAGACCACGTCCGAGAGGTCGAGGTCGACCTCCAGGTAGTGATCCCGGAACGTGTGGTTCTGGGCCGGATCGAGCACCTCCAGCAGCGCGGCGGTCGGGTCGCCTGACCACCCGCCGGCCGACAGCTTGTCGACCTCGTCGAGCAGCACGACCGGGTTCATGGTGCCGGCCTCGGTGATGGCCCGGACGATGCGGCCGGGCTGGCTGCCGACGTAGGTGCGGCGGTGCCCACGGATCTCGGCCTCGTCACGCACGCCGCCGAGCGCCACCCGGACGAAGCTCCGGCCCATGGCCCGGGCCACGCTCTCGCCGAGCGAGGTCTTGCCGACGCCCGGAGGTCCGACGAGGGTGACGATGGCGCCGCCGCCGCGCCGTGCCGCCTGCGCGACCCGCGCCGCGGGCGCGGGCGGGGTGAGCGGCTCAGGCCCGTCGGTGTCGGTCTCGACGCCGTCTCCGCTCGGGGCGTGGTCGTCGGGACGCACATGGTTCGGCTCGCTCGGCGCGGCCTCGTCGAGCCCGCGCTCGTGGCGCAGCTTGCGGACGGCCAGGAACTCGATGATGCGGTCCTTGACGTCGCCGAGGCCGTGGTGGTCGGCGTCGAGCACCTCGCGGGCCGCCCGCAGGTCGAGGTTGTCGGCCGTCGTCGTGCCCCACGGCAGATCGAGCACCCGGTCCAGCCAGTTGCGGATCCAGCTCTGCTCCGGGCTCTGGCCGCTCGTGCGCTCCAGCCGGTCGATCTCCTTCTCGACGCTCTCGCGCACCTTTGGCGGCATCGTCATGGCATCGAGGCGGGCGCGGTAGTCCGTCGACGGGTCGCCATCGTCCTCGCCCAGCTCCTTGCGGATGGCCGCGAGCTGCTGGCGGAGCAGGTACTCGCGCTGCTGCTTCTCGACGCCCTCGGTCACGTCCGTGCGGATCTGCTCGTTGACCTTGAGCTCGGCCAGATGGTCCTTGGCCCAGGCGAGCACCAGCTCCACCCGAGCGCCGACCTCGGTCGCCTCGAGGATGGTCAGGCGGTGGTCGTTCGACGCCTCCGACCATGCGGTGACGGCGTCGGTCAGCGCGCCGGCGTCGCCGGTCGTGCGGAGGATCTCGGGCAGGCGGCGGGAGCGCCGCAGCGAGGCGACCTCCTCCAGCACCACCCGCAGCTCACGGACCACGCCGTCGATGCGGGGTGTGGTGCGACCCTCGGTCAGCGGCTCGACCTCCTGCCAGCGCCCGCTGCGCTCACCGATGACCTCGACCGACAGCCGCGCCCGCTGCACGGCCCGCAGGATGGCGGCCTCGGCACCGTTCGGCAGCTGACCGGCCTGCTCGACCTGGGCGATGACGCCCACGCGGGGCAGCCGGCCGTCCACCACGGGCACGACGATCACGCGGCCGTCACCGGCGGTCGCCGCGGCCACCGCGGCCTTGGCGTCATCGCTGTCGAGGGTGAGCGTGGCGACGGTGCCAGGAAGCAGGACAGCGTCGGGGAGGGGCACCACCGGCAAGGTGACGATGGTCTGGACGGTCTCGGTGTCAGCCATGGCATCAGGCTAACGGCCGCAAGGGTTATTACAACATTACATTGAGTGCTGAGCGCTCAGGATCGATGATGCCCTCGGCACCCACCCTACCGGTCACCGCCCAGACGCTGGACCTTCACCCGGCGACGGCGGCGTGGGCCAGGGCGTCGTCCCAGGTTGTGCCGGCGGCGAGGAGCTTCTGGTAGGGCATGACCAGTCTCGGACGCGAGAGACCGAGGACACCGCGGAGGCGTCCGGCCCGCCCGTAGAGGGCGACGAAGCCCCGGTCCTCCACCGAGCCGCTGACCAGGCGGACTTCGTCGTCGGGACCGGCCCGGCCGAGGAACTGGATGCGCTGGCCGTACTGATCGCTCCAGAAGAAGGGGACCGGTGCGTACGGCGCGGCGCGTTGTCCGGCCGCCGCGGCGAGCAGGCTGCGGGCGGCGTGCGCGCCCTGCTCGGCTGCGTTCGTCCAGTGCTCGACCCGCATCTCCTCGGCGAACAGCGGGTTCGGCCAGCGGCAGACGTCGCCCGCGGCGTAGACGCCGGGCGGCCCGGCCGCGAGGGTGGCATCGCACACGACCCCGTCGCGCAGCTCGAGTCCGCTGCCCTCCAGCCAGCCCGTCGCCGGTGCGACCCCGATCCCGACGACCACGACATCGGCCGGCACCGCCGAGCCGTCACTGAGTCGGACCCGCTCGACTCGGTCGGTCCCCTCGATCGTCGCCACGCCGACGCCGAGGCGGAGCTCGACGCCGTGGTCGCCGTGCAGCTCGGAGCAGGCCAGACCCATGCGCGGCCCGAGGGCCCGCGCCAACGGAACCGGCAACGCCTCGAGGACCGTGACCTCACAGCCGAGACCGCGGGCGGTGGCGGCGACCTCCGAGCCGATGAACCCGGCGCCTACGACGACGACCCGCGGCGATCCCCTCGTCAGCGCGGCCCGCAGCGTGAGGCTGTCGTCCAACGTGCGCAGCATGTGGACGCCGTCGAGCTCGGGCTGGTCGGAGAGCCGGCGGACCGCTGCGCCCGTGGCGATGACGAGGCCGTCGTAGGGCACCCGCTCGCCGTCGTCCACGGCCACCACCCGCTCGTGCACGTCGAGCCCGACCGCACTGCGGCCGAGGCGCGCATCGACGTTCAACGAACCGAGGTCGCCGTCGCGCCGCAACGCGATCCGCTCGGGCTCCCACTCCCCCGCCAGCACCTTCTTGGACAGCGGTGGCCGGTCGTATGGCTGGCGGCTCTCGGCCCCGATGAGCGTCACCCGACCCTCGAAGCCTTCGGTGCGAAGCGTTTCGATGGCGCGGAGTCCAGCCAACGATCCGCCGACGACGACCACTCCCCGCTCCACGGCCGCACCCTGCCACACGACGAGCCGGCCTCCGACGCCGGCAGGAGGCGCCTGACGCGCGACCCGCCCATCTCGTCCGGCTCGCCCTCGGCCGAAGTGCGTCACCGACGCGCCACAGATGGCGCGCCGATGTCAGAGTTCGCCAGGGCAGCGCCGCCGGCCGCGTGACAAGCCGCCGCCGGCCTGCGCCGGCATCGCTAGGGATCGAGCAGGTAGGCGGCCAAGGTGGCCGTGACGAGCAGCACGAGCATCACTGCTCCGACGATGGTCCCGATGGACAGCAGTGCGTTCATGAGGGGGGTCCTTCCTGGTCTGGCCCGTCCACGGGTGTCCGGGCCGGTTGTCTGTCCGCCCCTCGCGGTTCGAGCCTGCCCGGACGGTGCTCCGAGCCGGTTGCCGCAAGGTGACGGTTCTGCGCGCCCGCCGATGGATGGTGCGTGCGATCCACCACCCGGCCACGGGCCGCGGTGGGCGAGCCCGCTCCGTGGCGATAGGTGATGCTGATGCGGGGACCGGCGACGGCGATCTTGGGGACCGTGTGCTCCCAGTCGTGTTGGACGGCACCGCCCATCACGAGGAGGTCGCCCTGCCCGAGGAGGTACGACATCGAGTGACCGCCACCGCGCGGTCGCAGCAGGAACGGCCGAGGCGCCCCGACGCTGACGATGGCGACGAGGGGATCGACCTGGGTGTGGCGCATGCGGTCCCCGTGCCAGGCCACGCTGTCGGTCCCCGTCCGGTAGTAGTTGCAACCGATCGAGTCGAACTCCCTGCCGTAGTGGCGCGACAGCGCCCGACCGATCTCCTCGAGCAGGGGAAGCGGGCTCGGGCCGTCCTCCGCCGTCCACCACCAGACCATTCGCGGCTCCTGGACGAGCCGGTCGTACATCGGTACCGTGCGCTGCCGCCATGGCAGTCGGGCGACGAGCTCGGCGAAGACGTGGTCCGAGCCGTCCAACCAGCGGGGGAGATGGTCGAGCCAGCTCGTCTCGTCGAGCGCAATGCGCCGCAGGCCCTGGAACGTCGGGTCGAATCCGGGCTCGCCGGCGGCGAACAGGCTGGCCTGCCACTCGACGGGATCCGGGCGTACCGTGCGGTCTCCCGCCTCAGTGTCGGACGGTTCGGCCTCCTCGGGGCCGCCCGCCGCAGCCTCATGTGCGAACGCATGTTCCCCATACATATGTTCGTAGCGTACTGACGCTGGGGCCGGAGCCGCAAGGGGGTTTCTCGCGGACCGGGCCTACCCTGCGGCGATGCCGTCGCCGGAGCTGATCGTCCTCGACGATGCTCGGGATCCTCGCCTCGACCCCTACCGCGACCTCCGTGATGCCGCTGCTCGCCGGGCCGTCGAGGCCGAGCAGGGGCTCTTCGTGGCCGAGAGCGCGACCGTGATCCGCCGCCTGCTCGAGTCGACGCACACCGTGCGCTCGCTGCTCCTGCTCCCCGCCGCGCTCGACGCCCTCCGACCAGCCCTGGTCGACCGCGCCGTCACCGTGCTCGTCGCCGAACGGGAGATCCTCGGCCAGGTCGCCGGCTTCGACGTGCACCGAGGGGCGCTGGCCGTGGCGGAGCGACCAGTGCCACCCGAGCCGGCCTCGCTCCTGGGCGCGGCCCGGACCGTCGCCGTGTTGGAGGCCGTCAACGACCACGAGAACCTGGGCGCCATCGGGCGCAGCGCGGGAGCACTCGGCGTCGACGCCCTGCTCCTCGACCCCGCCTGCGCCGATCCGCTCTATCGGCGCAGCATCCGCGTCTCCATGGGCGAGCTGCTGTTCCTCCCGTGGACCCGGCTCGCACCCTGGCCGGCGGCGCTCCGAACGGTGAAGGACCACGGCCTGGCCCTGGTCGCCCTCACGCCGGCGGCGGATGCCGACCCGCTCGAGGACGTCCTCGACGAGGTGCGGGGGCCCGTCGCGCTGCTCTTCGGGGCCGAGGGACCGGGCCTGTCGGCGGGCGCGCTGGCGCTGGCCGATCGGCGCGCTCGGATCCCGTTGGCCGCCGGTCGTGACTCGTTGAACGTCGGCCACGCCGCCGCCATCGCCTTCCACGCCGCCGCCCGGCGCCGCTGATCGGCCCCTGTGCCTGCTGGCGCGCCCCGACGGCGGGCGCTCGACGCCTCCGCGGCGCGGCCGTACCCTGGCGTCCGTGCCCATCCTCGATCCCGACGGGATGATCCACGCCGAGCCGCTGCCGGGCTGGAGTGGCCGGTTCTTCCACTCCCAGCACATGACCTTCGCCCACTACGACCTCGCCGGGGACGCCACCCCGCTCCACACCCACCACCACGAGCAGGAGGAGGTGTGGGCCGTCGTCGAGGGACGCCTGGCGATCACCATCGACGGCGAGGAGGCGGAGCTCGGTCCGGGCGACGTCGCCATCGTCCCTCCCGACACCCCGCACTCGGTCCGCGTCCTGACGGCCTGCCGCGCCATCATCACCGACTACCCGCTGCGGACGGAGATCCCGGGCCTCCACGCCCGCTCCTGATGATCTGACCGAGCCTGATCCTGCCCGCCCCGGCGCCGACCGAGCGCTCGACACGTAGCGATCACGCGGCGGTCTGCTCACCCACGGGGACGGCCGCCGGGACGACGTTGCCAGGTGGCGGCAGCGGGCACGACCAGATCGGCGAGTAGGCGCACGACGGGTTGTACGCGAAGTTGAAGTCGACGACGAGATGGCTGCGGTCGCCGCCGAGGTCGGCACCCTTGACGGTGTCGAGCAGGTAGCGCCCGCCGCCGTAGGTCGTCATCCCCGCCGTGGCGTCCTTGAACGGCACGAACACGCCGCCGCCGTACGCGTGCAGCCACCAGACGTCGAGCGTGCCGATGTCGGGGACCACCAACCGCCCGAGACGGTCGAAGGCCACCAGTCCATCCGTGGACGTCGGCAGCTCGAGCAGCTCCGGCTCGGCCGGCTCGAGCGGGAGCTCGAAGCGGAACGCGGGATCGTAGGGGGCGGCGATGGGGCCGGCGTGGGTCGCCCGTCCCTCCGGGGGCAACGGCGATTCGGGGTGGTGGCGGAACAGCTCGCGCCGGACGTCGCACCAATGCGCGTGCGCTGCGCTGGGCTCGGCCGCGGCCCGGATCTCCCGGTAGAGGTCGAACACCCGGCGGCGCCAGTCGAGCAAGGTCAGGGTCACGTCGGGAGTCTCCCCGCTGGGTGCACCACGCGACGAAGCCGGCCCGCGCCCGCGGTCAGCGCAGCGCGAGCTCCCAGTGCTGGCCGACCAGGTCGTGCCCGAAGCTGTGGTGCCGGTCCTCGTCGACGAGGCGGAACCCGGCCGCCTCATAGATCCGCCGCGCCGACACGAGCACATCGTTGGTCCACAGGACGATGGCGTCGTAGCCGGCCCGCGCCGCGAACGAGACGCACTCCCCGACGAGACGGGTGCCGATCCCGAGGCCCCGCGCCCAGGGCTCGACCAGCAGGATGCGCAGCTGCGCGGTCGACGCGTCACGCTGGCAGCAGAAGATGCAGCCGGCCCGCGCCCCGTCGACTTCGGCGATCCAGGCCGACTCGAGGCCCGGACGGAGGTCCGCGTGGTAGTCGGACACGATGCGCGCCACGAGCGCTTCGAAGTCCCTATCCCAGCCGAGCTCGTCGGCGTAGATGGCACCGTGGCGTTCGACGACCCAACCCATGTCGCCCGGCTGCAGGCCCCTGACCAAGACGCTTCGGTCGCCCGCCCCCGGCCTGATCAGCGAGGTGATCACCGCCATGGACTCCGCCAGCGTGCGGCGCTGGTCCTCCGACAGGCCCGAGACGAGCTCACCGATCTGCGCCGCCGAACGGGCGTCGAGCTCTGCGTACGCCTCCCGGCCGGCGCCGGTCAGCGCGAGGTCGAGCGCTCTCCCGTCGGTCGGAGAGGGCGTCGACTCGACGAGCCCGTCGGTCTCGAGGCGAGTCAGCACGCGGGTCAGGAAGCTGGCGTCCATCCCGAGCCGATGCCGCAGCTCGAGGCGTTCCCACGACGGTCGCTGGGCCAGCTCGAAGATCACGCGGGCCTCGGCCAGCGTGTGCTCCGTGGCCAGGAGACCCTCGTCGAGCAGACCGAGCACCTCGGTCCACCCCCGGTTGAACGCTCGGACCCGATCGACGAGCTCTCGCACGGTTCGCTCCCTCCACGGCAAGTAGTGGACGCCGTCCACTATATTCCGGCCGGCCGGGTCGGCGAGCGGGCCGGCCGGCCAGGCGCAGGACTGACCGCCTGCCGCGCCCCACGCCCCGCCCAGCGTGTCGCGTCAGGCGGAGGCGCCCCGCAGCATCCGATGCGCGCCGACGAGCGTCGCTCCGACGGCGACCGGCTGCTCCTCGCACCGCTCCGCGATGCCGGCCTGGAAGGCCTGGAAGGCGGGCACGGCAGCCAGTGACACCGCGGCGTCCGCTCCCTCGTCCTCCACCACCACGTGGAGGAACGACACGCGGTCGTCGAGGCGGAAGCTGGCGTAGGCGAACCCTGTGGCCTCCATGTCGTCGAGCGCGGCGAAGACACGCTCGATCAGCTGCTGGTTCTCGTCGGCGCACTCGGGCCTGGTCCGGTAGCGGATCACTCGGACGGACATGGCGGCCTCCTCAGGGGTCAGTTGCTTCGTACGACGCACCTGGCCGGCGGAACTCATCGGTCCCCGAGCCATCGGTCGTCGCGAGCCGGGCCGGGTCAGTTCGTCGGTCCCAGGCCGAGCTGCTGCAACCGCTCGATCGCCTGGCTTCGGGTCGACACTCCGAGCTTGCGGTAGACGGAGATGGCGTGCGTCTTGACCGTGTGGCGGGAGATGAACAGTCGCTGCCCGATCTCGACGAGTGTGAGGTGAGTCGGCAGCAGCGGCACCAGCCGCAGCTCGGCCGTGGTGAGTGACGACAGCCCGCCCAGCTCGCCGCTGCTCGCCTCCAGCTGGCTGCGCAGCTCACGCGCCTGACGCACGAGGTCGCCGAGCTGCGGTCGGTGGCGGAGCACGCCGTCGATCTGATCCAGCGCGGCATGTGCGCCGCCGGGTTCGCCGAGCGTGAGGTAGACGCGAGCCAGCTCCAGGAGCGCCTGCACCGACACGACCGGGAGCGCGTAGGTCAGGAGCGGCCGCAAGCGGGCCGCGCGGGTCGCCAGCTCCCGAGCCTGTGCCACCTCACCCTGTCGGGACGCCACCCTCGCCGCCCAGGCGTAGACGAGCGCGCTGGTCCAGTAGTCGTCGAGCTCGTGCTGCCGCACGACCGCGAGTGCCCACGCGACCAGCTGCCGCGCTTCCGACCAGCGGTCCCGCTCGATGGCGACAATGCCGCGCTCGGCCAGCAACAGCGGGACGAACGGGACGACGCCGGCGCTGGAGGCCTCGTCGACGGCCCGGCTGAAGAGCCGGTCAGCCTCGCCCAGGTCGCGCTCGAGCAGCGCGGCCAAGCCCTCCGCGTGGAGCATCGTGGCGCGGTACGGGCTGGTCGGGCTGAGCCCCTCGAGCGCAGTGCGGGCGTTCGTGCGCATCTCGTCCACGCCGTCCCGGCAGACGAGCGCCCGCAGGTACGCGAGCGAGCTCTCCATCGTGTTCCCGTCCGGCGTCGTGCCCGCGAAGGTCGTGCGCTCCGCGGCTGCGGCCCATCGCTCGGCGTCGCCCGCGTGCCCGATGAGTGCGTAGATGAGCGCGCCGTGCACGGCGACGGCGGGGTACTGCTCGATCGGTCCGCGCGCCGAGAACCACTCCATCCAACGCAGGACCGTGTCGACCCGACCGCTCGCCCAGACCGGGTTGGCGAGCTGGAGGACGAGGCGGGCAACCCGATCGGCGTCGCCTGCCTGCTGAGCGTGGACGACGGCCGACTCCGGCTGGCCGTTCAGCTCGAACCACGACGCAGCACGCAGGTGGAGCTCAGGCAGCATCTCCGGCTCCCGCCGGCGGAGCTCGGCGTGCAACAGCTCGCGGAACAGGTGGTGGTAGCGGTACCACTCCCCCCGACGGTCGAGGGGGATCAGCAGGAGGTTGCTGCGCTCGAGCCGGTCGAGCACCTGCGCTGCGCGCTTGGTGCCGACCGTGACGTCGCAGAGCGGTCCTGACATCCGCTCGAGGATCGAGGTGCGGGTGAGGAACGAGACATCGGCCCGCGAGACGTGGTCGAGGAGCTCCGAGCGGAGGTAGTCGGCCATGAACCGGTCGTCGCCGGCGAAGGTCGCCGCGACCTCACCCGGGGAGCCACCCGCGTTCATGGCGAGGGCGGCGAGGTAGAGCCCGGCAGCCCATCCCTCGGTGCGCGAGACGAGGACGTCCACCTCGTCGTCGGCCAGCTCGACACCTGCCGCCTGCAGGAGGGCGGAGGCCTCGTCCGTGGTCATGGCCAGATCGGTCACCCCGACCTCGGCGATGCGGCCGTGAGCACGGAGGCGCGGGACCGGGAGCGGCAGCTCCTGGCGGGAGCCGATGGCCAGGCGGGAGCCGGCGGGGAGCCGAACCGCCAGCTCGGCCACCATGTCCTGGCACTCCTGGCTGACGAGCGTCTCGGCATGGTCGAGGACGAGGGCCACCGGCGACTCCATCGAAGCGATGACGGAGCTCAGCCGCGCGACGTCGGCGAGGCCGGCGCCGGGCATGGCCAGCGACCGGAAGGCCGTGGCCCCGATCGGCTCGACGCGGTCGAGCGCGACGGCCAGGTACGTGAGCAGGACGGTGGGATCGTTGTCCCGGTCGTCCAGCGACACCCAGGCCACCCTCGGCGTCTTCGCCGCCGCCCACTGCGCCAGCACGGTCGACTTCCCGTACCCGGCCGGAGCGACGACGGCGATCACCGACTCCTGGTCCACGCGGAGGAGCCGCTCGACGATGACGGCCCGCTCGACGATGCCGGAGCGGATCGGCGGGGGCACGAGCTTCGATTCATCGAGCTCGAAGGTGAGCACCCGCCGACGTCCATGTGCCCCCTCGGCGGCCGGGCGAGCGCGGCCGGCGGCCCGGATCGACACGAGACGACGGTACCAAAGCCGGCAGTCAGGTCCAGTCCCCGCGCCGGAGCGCGACGGGAGGTGGCGCGGCCCGGTCGCCCGAGGAGGCGCGATTCATCCGGAGTGGGGGATGACGGAGCTGTGCGGTCGTCCGAGAGTGGCGCGATCGGCCAACCGGCATTGGGGGCCTCATGTGCGAGCAAGCCGTAGTCGTGGCTGCCGCGACCTACGCGTCCCGCGCCGCCGCCGCGGAGGGGCTCCGCACCTTGTGCGGCGCGCCGCCGCGAGGGCCCCACGGAGGCCTCGCCGCCGCCACCGTCGAGAAGGGCGCGGACGGACGGCTGACGCTCGACCGCTACGACTGCCGCACGTCAGGCCTGGGGCCGCATGAGCTGTTGCTCGGAGCAGTGCTCATCGTCGTGGCCGCTCCTCTCGGCATCACGTTCCTCGTGCCACTGGCGGCGACCGGCAGCACGTGGGCCGGGGTCGCGGCGCTCGTCGGCCACGTATGGCACGACATCCCCAAGAGCGAGCTCCGCCGGATGAGCGACCTGCTCGAGGCCGGGCAGGCTTCGCTCGTGGCCGTGGCCATCGAGCGCGCCGCGGATGACGTGCGCGCCGCCCTCTCCGCCGCCACGACGGCCGTCGTCACGGACGGTGTCACCGCGGATCTCGAGGCCGAGGTCGCGCTGGCCATCGCCGAGGCGAACGCCGACCCGTCCCCGATCTCCCTGACCTGATCCACCCGAGATCAGGGAGCCGACGGCTGGGCCCGTCACCCGCCGGAACACGCCGGTCACGGTCTTCCTCGTGATCGCCGTCGCGTTCGTTCGGGCCCGAACCATGCACCCAGGGTTCCGGGTTCCGGAACTGGGGGTGCATGCTTGCGGATGCAACCTCTTGGCGAAGGCAGGCGGCTGAGCGTCGGCCGCCTGCCGCCGCCCGTCACGTGACGGTGGCCCGCTGGCGGCGCATCTTCGCGGCGAGCGCCCGGAACATGGGGTAGGCGTCGTCGCCCATGGCGTCGACGGTCGGCCGCCACAGCTCCCACCGCTCCACGAGGCTGGTGCCGATGAGCGCGTTGATCAGCTCGAAGTCGAACGCGCCGACGTGGTCCAGCGCTCCGAGCTGCTCGTAGAAGTCGAGCTCCCGCATGAGCACGTAGGCCGGCATCGAGTTGTCGGCCAGGGACGCGGAGAACGTGCGGGCCAGCTCCCCGCCGTCCGCGTGCTCGGCCACCAGCCGGCGCGCTTCGACCAGGGCGGGCTCGTCCCAGCGCCGGATGAAGTCCGCCGCCAGCTGCGCATGGCGTCCCCGTTGCGCCTCCTGCACCTGGCGCGCGGCCAGGACGGCCAGCACCAGCGTGCTCGTGAGGCCGATGCAGCCGATCGCCGTCGCGATCGCGGTGACCTGCTCGGCCCAGTTCGGGTTCGTGCTCATGAGCGTCTCCTCGTGTGGCGGCCGTCGTGCGCTGCTCCGCGGCGATCCCGAGTCACCGGCGCGTCCGGGTCTGTGCTACTCCGTCGGCGGTGGCCGTCGACGCGCACATCGACAGCGGGGCTCGGATCTACAGCGTCGGCTACGAAGGGTTCGACGTCGACGCCCTGGTCTCACGGCTCGCCGCGTCGCACGTGGCGGGCGTGATCGACGTCCGGCTCAACCCGTCGAGCCGCCGTCCAGGGTTCTCGCGTCGAGCGCTCAGCGCCACCCTGGAGCAGACCGGGATCGCCTACGTCCACGAGCCCGAGCTCGGGAACCCGGCCGACAACCGCGACTCGTTCCGGCGGGGCGACGATGGTGAAGGCAGGCGCCGCATGCGCGAGCGCCTCGAGCACGGGTCGCGGCCGGCGGTCGATCGGCTGATCGAGCAGGCGCGCGTGCACCCTGTGGCCGTGCTGTGCCTCGAGCGCGACCCCGGCCGATGCCACCGGACGGTCATCACGCAGCTGGTCCAGGAGCTCGACCCGTCGATCGAGATCATCCAGATCCTCTAGCGCAGCGGCTTCGGCTTCAGGCACACCGGCAGCTGCGCCCACGCGTCCTCGGCCGAGAGCTGTGCCGCACGGTCCAGCACGTCGTCAGGGACCCACGACGGGAACGGTCGCTCGTGGACGCGATGCGCCCCCGAGGCGGTGTGCTCCTCGTGCAGGGCGGACAGCCGGGCCGCGTCGAGCTCGTCAGCGACACGGACCAGGGCCGGCCACAGCCTTCGATGGACGAGCGTGACCTTGCCGTTCACCAGCCGCAGGCGGACGACGTCGGGCGAGTCGCTCAGCGTCTCGAGCGCATCGAAGATGGCGTGGCCTTTGGGGTGCCCCCACCAGCTCCCCCGGATCGGCTCGCCGGCGACCAGCTCGGCGACGTTCGGGATCGGTCCTCGGGCCGACTGGAGGAGCATGCCGTGGGCGAGCAAGGTGGCCATCACGTCGATGGAGTCAGGATGCCACGGCCGTGGCGCGCGCCGCGTCTGCTTGTAGCAGGCTGTGGGCCGCAGCCCACGAGATCGGTAGGACCACGAGCATGAGCACCACCCTCAGCGCGACGACACCGCTGGCCGAGCGAGCCAAGGCGCTCGTACCGCTCCTCGACTCCCACGCCTCGTACGCCGACGAGAACAGCCTGCTCGCGCCCGAGGTCGTCGACGCCTACCTCGAGAGCGGCCTGCTCAAGATGTGGGTGCCCGAGGAGCTCGGTGGCTTCGAGCTCGGACCGCGCCACTCGCTCGAGGTGCTCGCCCTCACGTCCTACGGCGATCCCTCCGCCGGCTGGGTCCAGATGGCCGCGTCGCTGGCGATCGGCACCGCGGGTTCCTACCTCGGCGACACCGCCATCAAGGACCTCTTCGGCGAGGGCCGCTGTCCGGTGATCGCCGGCCAGGGCACCGCTCCGGGCACCGCGAAGACGGTCGACGGCGGGTTCCTCCTGAGCGGTTCGTGGAGCTTCGCCTCGGGCCTCCGGCACGGCGACCACATCCACACGCTCGGGATCATCGAGGAGACCGGCGAAGCGCGCATCTTCGTCGTACCGGTGGAGAAGGCGGAGCTCTTCCTCGAGAGCTGGGACGTCATGGGTCTCCGCGGGACGGGCAGCATCGACTACACGATCACCAACGTCTTCGTCCCCGAGGACTACACGCACTTCGCGTTCACCCGCGAGCCGCGGCACGGCGGCTCGCTCTACCGCCTCGGCATCATCGCCATCGCCGTCGTCTGCCACTCGGGCTGGGCGATGGGAGTGGGACGCCGCCTGCTCGACGAGCTGAGCGAGCTGGTGCGCACGAAGAGGGGACGTCCCGGCTCGCTGGCAGAGTCGGACGCCTTCCGGATCAACCTCGCCAAGACGGAGGCTCGCTTCCGCGCCGCGGTGGCGCTGGTCGACGAATCGTGGGCCGACGTCGAGTCGTCGATCGAGGCCGGCCAGGAGATCACCGTGCGCCAGGACACGCTGGTCCGGATCGCGCTCGGGAACATCACCGATGCACTCGCCGACGTCGCCAGCTTCGTCTACCTCTCCGGGGGCACGACTGCGTTGCGCAAGGGCAGCCCGATCGAACGCCTCGTCCGCGACGTCCACGCCGGCACCCAGCACATCACCTCGGGCCCCGGCATGTGGCGCGCCGCCGGCGAGGAGCTCATCGGTGCCGGCGCCAACAAGAGGTGGGTGCTGCTCGACCTGGTGGACGCGCCGGCGCCCGCCTGACCGGGCCCCGAGCGGCGTCCCGCGTCAGCGCGACCGGGCGAACGCAGCGGCCACCGCAGCGGCCGCCTCCGCGACCGCGGCGTTGGCGACGTTCACCGCTGCGCCCATCGTGACGAAGGCGTGGATCGTGCCCTGGTAGCAGGAGTACTCGACCGGCACGCCAGCCGCCCGCAGCACCGCGGCGTACGCCCGTCCCTGGTCGACGAACGGGTCGTGGCTCGCGGCGAGGATGAAGGCGGGCGCGAGACCGCGGTGGTCCTCGGCGTGGATCGGCGACGCTCGCGGGTTGAGGAGCTGATCGCCACAGTGCGCGGCGTGGAGCTCGATGACCTGGTCGAGCCCGACGAAGGCGTCGATGGTGACCATGCTCTCGGACCGGTTCGTCGCGTCGACGTCCGGATAGATCAGCAGCTGGAGGACTGGCTGGGGAACACCGAGCGCCCGCGCGTCCAGGCAGAGCGCCGTGGCGAGGTAGCCACCGGCGCTGTCGCCCCCGACGGCGATCCTCGTCGGGTCCCCGCCCAGGTCGGCGGCGTGGGACAGGCACCACTGGTACACCGCGAAGGCATCGTCCAGAGGCTGCGGGAAGGGGTGCTCCGGTGCGAGCCGGTAGTCGACGTTGACGACGATGCAGTCGGCCGCGGCGGCCAGGGCCGTGCACATGGGCTGGAAGTCCTCAGCGCTGAGCAGCATGAGGCCCCCGCCGTGGAAGTAGATGAGCACCGGCAGGGGTTCGTCCGACCGGCGGGGTGTGCTGACGAGGCAGGGGACGTCTCCGTTCGGGCCCGGTATCGCCACGACGTCGACGCTGGCCATCTCGACGGACGGCGGACACAGTGCCCGGTGACCCGCGCTCGCTCCGGCCCGGATCTCCTCGAGCGACGGAGGCTGGTCCGGTTGCGGCTGCGCCGCCATGGCGTCGAGCACCTCTTTGATCTGTGGATCGAGTGGGGTCACGCTGCCACCGCCTGTCGTCGTGCTCGTGCCGGTGCTGGTCTCGGTGGTGCGTCGCGCGGGGACGGCGAGATCACCGGACGCAACAGTGCACGCACTGCGGACACTTGTCCACAACTGCCGGTTGGTCGATCACCGGCCTCGAAACGGTGGGCCATGAATCGGATGGCCGCCTGCTGGTGACGCCGCGTACGGTCCTCGCGCCAGATGACGGATCCCGACTTCTCCCACCTCGCCGCCCTCCACACGCTGGGCGACGATCCCGTCCCGTCGATCGTCGCAGACGTGGCCGCCGGTCGACCGGCCGACCTCGTCTGGCGCAACGAGCTCGGAGGGCTGACGTTCCGCATCGACGACCAGTACCTGAAGTGGAACCCGCGACGCTCCGGCATCGACCTCGAACGCGAGCGCGTCCGCCTCGCGTGGCTGACGGATCGTCACCCGGCGCCCCGCGTCCTCGCCTGGGGCGCCGACGACGAGGCGCAGTGGCTGCTCACGGCCGCCCTTCCCGGCGAGATCGCCGTCGGCGACACCTGGCGGGCCCGCCGACAGGAGGCGATCCGGGCCATCGCCACCGGGCTGCGCGCCATCCACGCGATCTCGATCGAGCAGTTCCCCGCCCGCTGGACGGCGGAGGTCTGGGTAGGCCGTGCCTCGGAGTCGCTCGGACCCCGACCGCCGATCGAGGACTCCGTCCTCGTGCACGGTGACGCGTGCGCGCCGAACACCCTCATCTCGACCGACGGCGAGTGGACCGGCAACGTCGACTTCGGCGACCTGGCCGTGGGCGACCGGTGGGCGGACCTGGCCGTCGCCTCGCTGAGCCTCGACTGGAACTTCGGTGAGGGACACCAAGGCGAGCTGTTCGACGCCTACGGCATTGCCGCCGACGAGGAGGGCATCCGCTACTACCGCGCGCTCTGGGAGCTCGAGTCCTAGTGCGAGCGGCTCACCGCGGGACCGACCAGGCGATGGCCGGTGGGTCCACGCGGGCACACCGGGGCCCGCCGTCGGGACCGGTCAGGTCGACACTCACCTCCAGGCCACCCGTCGCCAGCGCCGACTCGATGAGCCCCGGCTCGATCCGATCGAGCATCAGCTTGGCCCGTCTGAACATCTCGAACCGGCCGTCCGTGCCGACGTGGCTCCAGGTGAGGTAGAGGAAACGATCTCCGCGCTTTCCCTGCACGACAGGCCCGCGGAAGTCGAACCCGTCGTCACCAGGGACCAGGTCGATGTCGACCTCCCACGAGATCTCGGACTGGTCGGCGGGGACCATCTGCGATGGTTCGCGACGCACCTGCACGCCGACGTGGACGTTGTCCATCGTCGACCCGTCGGGGCGACAGAACACACGGCCGGGCGGGTTCGTCCCGATGATCTCCAGGCGCACCCGTCCGATGATGCCAGCCGGGGTCCCGCGAGCCCACGGCGGCCAACCCACGAGCGAGGTCAGTCGCGTGCGACGAGATCAGCTGCCGACGGGCTGTGCACTCGCCCACTCGGCCGCCGACGCTGCGAGTTGGCCAACTGCGCCAACTCCCCACATCTCCGCGGCGGCGTCGCGGTCGGCGACGTCGCGGCCGGTGACCGTGAGCGTGATCCGCGCGCCGTGCCCGGTCCCCGCGGCCAGCTCGACTCGGACGTGGTCGCCGGGGCCCCCGGTCGGCGCCACGTCGAAGGCCAGCACGCGGGGCGGCTCGACCTCGGTCATCGTGCCTATCACGACCTCCGGCGCCATGTAGGGGGTCAACGGCTCGCCGACCGGGGGCGCGCTGCGTTGCTCACCGGTGTGGATGTCCTTGCCGAACCAGAGGTCCCAGGCCACCTCGGCCGGGCAGGTCAGCTGGCGCTCGACGCGAACCGTCCAACGGCCGTCGGACTCCTCCACCTCCGGCCGGTCGAGTCCGAACTCGTGGACCAGCTGCTCGTGGCGGGCGATGCCGCGGTCCGGCGCCGGAAGGGGTTGGCCGGCCAGCATGCAGCGGAGGCCGGCGAGGCACTGGTCCCAACCCGTGGCGAAGCTCGGCGCTCCGTAGCGGTCGTCGAAGGAGTGGGTCAGCGTGAACGTCGTGCCGTCGCCCTCGGCGGCGAGATCGAACACCAGGCGGTCGGTGCCCCACGTGAACGTGAGCCGCCGCGGGGCGTCGACGGCCTCGACGACGCCGGTGCCCGCCGGCTCGCCGTCGAACGCACGGAAGCGCATCGCCCCGCCGGGCCGCAGATCGACCTCGACGGGGCTGGGAAACCACTGGCCGAGGTGCTCGGGCGTCGTGACGGCTCGCCACACCTTCTCGATCGGGTGTGGGTAGTGGCGCGCGACCCGCACGGTCGGTCGCCCGTCGAGCATGACGAACTGGTCAGTGGACATCGGTGGCTCCTTCGTCGTCGGGCATCTCGTCGAGGTGGGCGCCGAGCTCGTCGAGCCGGGACTCCCACATCCAGCGGAACGGCTCCAACCACTCGTCGAGCTCTTCGAGCGGATCGACGCGGAGCCGGTACCAGCGGCGGGGCCCCTCGATCCTGGCGGTGACGAACCCGGCATCGCGCAGCACCCGGAGGTGCTTGGACGTCTGCGGCTGGGTCAGCCCGAGGGTCTCGGCCAGGTCGCCGACCAGGTGCTCACCGTCGCGGAGGCGGTCCAGGATCGACCGCCGTATCGGCTGCGCCAGCACCTCGAACGTGGTGAACATGAGGCCCTATCATGCCATACGCCGCATATGCCGTACAAGACATGAAGCCCGGACATCGCCCGCGGGCTGGAGCTGTTCACCGACGCCGTCGACGACAGCGACGCGCGGAGCGGCGCTCAGCCGTCGGTCGAGCTGCGCTCGACCGTCGCGATCGGCACCGTGCGCAGTGCCCGCGGCACACCGCTGCCGTCGCCGTCGATCGGGGTCGGACTCCCGAAGAAGCCGTCGACACGAGCGATCAGGCCGGACGAGGGTTCGACGGTGACCACGTCGAGCCCCTCCATCAAGGTGCGACCGGCGCGGATCATGTCCCAGCGGTAGCGGAACCGGCCATGGTGGTGATCGATCTCGGAGGTGATGACGAACCGGTAGTCGGGCTTGCTCGAACGGAGACGCCGGATGGCGGCCTCGAGCTCGTCGATCCCGACGAAGGAGTCCCGAGGATCGTTCCACTCGACATCGTCGGTCACGGCGCCTGCGAGGTGCTGGCGTGTCCGATGGAGCGCGGGCTCGTTCCAGGCGGTCCAGTACGAGACGATCGCGTTCGGCATCGCCACGTCCCACTCACTTCGCCGGAACCTCACGGGCGGCCAGAGTACGTGGACCCGGATGAGGTCGCTGGCCGTCGTCGTCGGTGCCGCCTTCCCGTCGACCTCACACGACGGACTAGAGAAGACCCATGAGCGAGCCGCGGCCGCTGGCCGTCGTGGACCTCGATGGCGTGGTCGCCGACGTCCGGCACCGTCTGCACCACCTCCAGGGGCGGCGGAAGGACTGGAAGGCGTTCTTCGCGGCGGCGGCTGACGACGACGCCCATCCAGAGGGGGTCGCCATCGTCCGGATCCTGGCCGAGGACCACGAGGTCGTCTTCCTCACCGGCCGACCCAGCCACTTGCACGACGACACGCTGGCGTGGCTAAACGAACACCACCTCGGCGGCCATCGGGTCCTCATGCGGCCGGAAGGCGACCGGCGGTCTGCCGCCGTCGTGAAGATGGAGCTGCTCCGCACGATGGCGTGCGACCGCTCCATCGGGATCGTGGTGGATGACGATCCCGTCGTGCTCGAAGCAGTGCGCCGAGCTGGGTACCCGACGTTCGCCGCGACCTGGGAGGAGCGGGCGGACCAGGAGGAGGACGCGCTCCACGAGGCGCAGGAGGCAGACGGTCGGACATGACTGGCGGGATCCGGCGTGATGTCGCCCGGGCGGCAGTTCATGGCGCAGGCGCTCCTGCTGAAGATCTCGAACAGATCTACGCCCTGTCACCGCTGGCGCAGTCGACGGTCACGACCCCGTGAGGTCGCCCGCGTGGTTCGACGAGAGGGGCTCAGCGGCGCTCCCAGCGAGCTGACCCCCACCGCGGCGGGCTCCCCCGCGTCGTTTCGCATGCAGCAACGAGGTTGCGCGCAACGAGCAGAGCGACGCCGCTCTGGTGGAGACGATGGGACTCGAACCCACGACCCTCTGCTTGCAAAGCTGAATTGGAGCCGTCCGGCTCGTGCGAACGCGTGTCGACCAGTGCCGCTGAGCAGGCTCTTTGCGGATCGAGCGGAACAGGGCGGACGGACCGATGCGGACCGGATTGATACATCTCTGATACATCGCGGGTCGGCGACGCCGCTGATGGGCCCCACACCGGAATCAGGTGACCGGCTCGTCGCCGATGGTGGGCAGGCCGTGCCGAGAGGAGGCGAGCAGGATGTGCAGGCTGACCACGAACACCCAGACGGGGAAGACGACCTCGATCCACGGAATGAAGCCGGCGGAGAGCAGAAGGATGACGCCGGTGGCCAGGCCGAGGCCCGTGAGCCAGCGTGGAGCGAGCCGAAGCCGGCTGGCAATCGTGGTGGTGGAGATGGCAAAGACCGCTGCCATCCGCATCGCGTACACGGTGAGCAGCGTGTAGGACACGCGACGGCCGAACGACCACACGCCGGGCGCCGGAATGTCCTCCCCCGAGAGCAGGAGGGCCCGCAACCACCGCTCCGGTCGCGAACAGCATGGCGACGAAGAGCAACCCACTCCCCAAGAACACCGTCGCGAAGAATCGGTCCCCGCCTTCGCCTATCCGGTCCCAGACCACACCGATGAACCAGAGAAAGGCGATGCCAGCGAATGGCAGCAGGTTGAGTGCTAGGAGCACAGCGGCACGTTGGGAGCCGTCGGCGAGCCAATCCTCAGTGTCGTCCGCATCGCTCGGTAGGGCAAGGCGGACGAGCACCATCGCTGTCATGAGCAGCCCCGAGAACGCGATGCCGGCTACGGCCGCCGCCCGCGGCGTCCGGATCGCCTGCCTGGTGGTCGAGGTCGGGCCCGTCATCGTTTGTCGCCGTCCCTCATCGTGAGCGAGAGCTACCGATCAAGGGTGGATGATGAGAGGCAAGCCACCCGTGGGTTCGTTGCTGGCAAGTTCGTCGGCCCGCTCAAGACTTCTCGGGGTGCTGTTGTCGACGCCATGGCAGCGTTCCTTCGAGCTCGATCTCGAGCGAGAAGCTCAGAAACGTTCGCACGAGCACGACGAGCCCGAGGGCGAGAGCGCTCTCCACGCTCGGATCGATCGTGATCGTCTGCACGATGTCGGCGATGATCAGGACTTCCAGGCCGAGGAGGACGGAGCGGCCGATTCCTCGTCGTGCGGTTTCGTACGCGTCGCGCGATTCGCCTCGCCTCAGTACCGTCGCGGCGCGCACGAGCGCGGCGATCGACCCCACGGCGAGCATCACGACGCCGGCGATCTCGAACGCCTTGACGACGTTCTCCATCCATTCCTCGAAGTGCATCGTCGTTCTCCGATGACCGGTCCGAGTCGGTCAACTCGCCCCCGAAGGGCTTAGAACCGCCGCCGGCGTCCAGGGGTGACCGCAGCCGCGACGACAGCGGTCTTGGCCACCGGTGAGGGTCCAGGGGAGACCGCGCTCGCCACAACCGCGGCCTTGGCGACCGGCGCGGGTCCGGGCGTCACGGCTGCGGCGACCACGGCGGTCCTCGCCACCGGTGCTCCGATGACGCCGGCTCGTCCGGCTCGGGCTGCTCTCATGGGCATGTCATGCTCCTTCGCTACTCATCGCTTCGTCCGCCTCCATGGCGGCGATGATCCCCTGGATCGGGATGCGTCCGTTGGCGATCAGCTGACCGCCCGATCGACGTGCCGCCGAGGCGAACGGCGCCGCCCAGAGGTTCTCCCAGATCAGCACGCCAGCGGTACTGCCGGGCTCCATAGCCGCCGCAAGGTTGACGACGTCGTCCTCGGCCAGCATCTCGGCCAGCCCGGCCTCGATGGCCTGCAGCTCGCCGAGCTCGTCGAGGTCGTCGAGCTCGACGACATCGATCCCGCCGTCGGCGTCCTTCGTCAGGATCAGCATGTCAATGACACGAATGGTCCCGCCGTCGACGAGGGCCACCAGCTCCTTCAGCATCTCCCCCGTGAAGTTGCTCGTGTTCGCCGGAAACTCGACCACGAGGTAGTCGACCGGCCCTAGCTGATCAATGGTTACATCGCTCATGACGTCTCGTTCCTGGAGTTCGGCCGATGGCGGCCACGAATTGCCCGAGGACCACTGATGCGGTCCGATTCATCGTGCGCCCGCGGTCTTCGCATGTCGTCACCTCCGGGTGGGTGAGCCGAGGACGTTCAGCCGGCATCCGACGGCACGCAGGGTCACCCACCAGGTGGTGATGCGCGGTCATCAGGTTTGAGCGATCCTTGGGCCAGTCCTCGGAGGCTCATCCAAGTCGCGGACCACACGGGACCCCACGCATCGCGCACCAGCGCGATCTCCCAGAGGAGAAGTCGCATATGGCATCGGAGCCAGCGCTCGGCCGACAGAACCTGCCCATCCCGGATGCGCATCAGCCCTACCCAGGACTGGTCACCTACGACGCGAAGGACCCGGCGACGAGATTTGCGCCCACCGAGGAGCTGCGTCCCCCGGCAGGCGCGCCGAACGTTCTCGTCGTGTTGCTCGACGACGTTGGGTTCGCAGCATCGAGTGCCTTCGGTGGGCCCTGCGACACCCCCGTCGCCGAGCGGCTCGCTGCGAGTGGGCTGAAGTACACCCGGTTCCACACGACTGCGCTCTGCGCGCCGACACGTCAGGCGCTGCTCACCGGTCGGAACCACCATGCCGTCGGGATGGGATGCATCACCGAGCTCGCCACGTCGGCGCCGGGCTACACGGGGATCCGTCCCAACACGGCCGCACCCGTAGCGGAGATCCTCAAGCTGAACGGGTACTCGACGTCGCAGTTCGGCAAGTGCCACGAAGTCCCTGTGCATCAGTCGAGCCCGATGGGCCCCTTCGACGCGTGGCCGACGGGTGGCGGCGGGTTCGAGTACTTCTACGGTTTCATCAGCGGTGAGACGAACCAGTACTACCCAGCGATCTATGAAGGCACGACCCCGCTCGAGCCACCCAAGTCTCCGGAGGCCGGGTACCACTTCACCGAGGACATGACCGACAAGGCCATCGCATGGGTGCGCCAGCAGAAGTCGTTGATGCCCGACCGGCCGTTCTTCACATACTTCGCGCCGGGCGCGACGCACGCGCCCCATCATGTGCCCAAGGAGTGGATCGATCGCTATCGCGGCCGCTTCGATGCGGGATGGGACGCGCTGCGGAACGAGATCTTCGAGCGCCAGAAGGCGCTCGGCGTGATCCCCGCCGACGCTGAGCTCACCGCACGACCCGCCGAGATCCCGGCGTGGGACGACATGGCCGACGAGCTCAAGCCCGTCCTCGCGCGCCAGATGGAGGTCTACGCGGCGTTCCTCGCGCACACCGACTTCCACATCGGGCGTCTCATCGACGCGATCGACGGGCTCGGGATCCTCGACGACACCCTCGTCTACTACATCATCGGCGACAACGGCGCGTCGGCCGAAGGTGGCATCAACGGTACGTTCAACGAGACGTTCGCGTTCAACGGTGCGGCATTCCTCGAGACCGCCGAGTTCATGGCGTCGAAGATCGACGAGTTCGGTGGACCCGAGGCGTACAACCACTTCGCGGTCGGCTGGGCGCACGCGATGGACACGCCGTACCAGTGGACCAAGCAGGTCGCGTCGCACTGGGGTGGCACGCGCAACGGCACGATCGTGCACTGGCCGAACGGGTTCGGCGCGCGCGGGGAGCTCCGCTCACAGTTCTGCCATGTGATCGACATCGCGCCGACGGTCCTGGAAGCCGCTGGACTGCCCGCGCCGACGTTCGTGCACGGTGTTCAGCAGATGCCACATCACGGCACGAGCATGATCTATTCCTTCGACGATGCCGGGGCTTCGGAGCGCCACGACCTCCAGTACTTCGAGATGTTCGTCAACCGTGGCATCTACCACCAAGGATGGGCCGCGGTCACCCGTCACAGCACGCCCTGGATGACGGATCCGCCGCCGGCGCTCGACCTTGACGTCTGGGAGCTGTACGGCCCGGACGACTGGACTCAGGCGCACAACATCGCGGCCGACAACGCGGCCAAGCTCGCCGAGCTCCAGCGTCTGTTCCTCATCGAGGCGACCAAGTACAACGTCCTGCCGCTCGACGACCGTCGAGTTGAACGCTTCAACGCCGACCTCGCGGGTCGGCCCGTCCTGATCAGGGGCAAGACCCAGCTGCTCTTCGGCGGCATGGGACGTCTCAGCGAGAACTCCGTCCTGACGACCAAGAACAAGTCGCACGCGATCACCGCCAACGTCACCGTGCCCGACGGTGGTGCCGAAGGCGTGATCATCGCTCAGGGCGGCGCGTTCGCCGGATGGTGCATGTACACCAAGGACGGCAGGCCGAAGTACTGCTACAACCTGCTCGGACTCGAGCGGTTCATCATCGAAGGCGAACAGCCCATCCCTGCCGGCGACCACCAGGTACGCGCCGAGTTCGCCTACGACGGAGGCGGCCTCGCCAAGGGGGCGACCGTCACGCTCTACGTCGACGGCGACAAGGTCGGAGAGGGTCGCCTCCCCGCGACCGTTCCCATGCTGTTCTCGGGTGACGAGACGACCGATGTCGGCCGCGACAACGGCACCGGCGTGAGTGATGAGTACCGGCGCGGTGAGAACGAGTTCACGGGCACGGTGCACTGGGTCCAGATCGACATCGACGACAAGGCCGAGGACCTCGACCACCTCATCACTCCCGAAGAGCGCTGGCAGATCGCCATGGCACGTCAGTAGGCGCAGAGGGACGGATCGCCGTAGGCGGGCCTGATCTACGTCAGCGGATCCCCAGACGGTGTGCTTCAGCTACCGCGTCCCGACGCGAGCCCACACCGAGCTTCCGGTAGCAGGCCTTGGTGTGTGTCCTGACGGTGTTCACCGACACGAACAGCTCGCTCGCGATCTCTGACGTCGTGAGTCGCGACTCCAGGTAACGAAGGACGACGAGCTCGCGGTTCGTCAGCGGGTCGACGAGTGTCGTCTTCGACGCGGACTCGGCCAACGGGACAACTCGCTCCAGCAGCTCGAGCACCTCGACCGCGAAGTCATCGAGTGGTGCCGAACGCAGGAGCGCGCCCAGCCTGGGGGCGAGGGGAGACAGCTCCTCCGCGATCGCGAAGGTGAAGCCGTGGAGACGGGCCGCGCCGACCGCAGCAACGAGCGACGCGTTCGCGTTCGACGACACAAGGTCGACCTCGCACCGGGCGCGCAACATCAACATGTCAACCTTCTCGCGGGGCGTCTCCGGTACACACTGTTCGAGGACCCTCAACGCCGCGTCGGGCGCGCGCTCAGCGAGCTGCCGGCGGGCTTCGAGCCGGCTGCGATTGAAGGAAGCGGGCAGCGCCTGCGTGATGGCCTCGGCCCGGCCGGAGTCACCGTGGAGCAGGGCGATCCG
Source organism: bacterium (assembly GCA_046734535.1). Lineage (GTDB taxonomy): Bacteria > Actinomycetota > Acidimicrobiia > Acidimicrobiales > Ilumatobacteraceae > DASTFY01. Next base: position 32,524 of record JBKPRL010000051.1, read on the forward strand.
TGCATCCAGCCCGTCCAGGAGCGTCGACAGCGGACCCTCGACATCGGGCGGGAGGAAGGCGCGAGCCGTCGCCGCCGCTTCGGTCGCATCGTCGAGACGTCCCTCCGACACCCAGACACGTGCGAGCGTCGCCGCGCTGATGAGGGCGAGTGGCGGACGACACCTCTCGGCCAGCATGACCGAGCGTTCAAGCGCCGCTTCGGCCCCGCGCAGGTCCCCACATTCAAAGCACAGCCGACCGCGTGTACGTAGCGGCTCGATGAGCGCTGGATGATCATGCAAGCCGAGCTCCGTACCAGTCGCGAGCGCCTTCTCGGCTAGCCCCTCCGCTTCGTGCAATGACCCTTCCACGCACACAGCCCAGGAGAGCGCGCCCCCGACCATGACCTCGTCGTAGACGGCCCCCAGCGACGGCAACGTGCGTGTTCGCGCCGCCGCCTCGCGCGCTCCGCTGAAATCGTGAAGCCAACCACGCGTGTGGATCTCGAAGAACGGCGCCGCGATCACGGTGCCGTCATCCGATACTTGTGGGTCGACACTCTCGAGCAGCTCGAGTGCCCCCCGCGCATCGCCCCACTCCGCGGCGAGGTGTCCCCGCGCCACCGTGAGTCGGCGCCGCCCTTCGTCGTCGAGGTCTCCGGACTGACGTAGCGCTCGCTCGAGCCAAGCGCCGCCGGACGTCAGCGCTCCCGCGATCACCAGGCCCGATCCAACCGTCACCATGCGTCCGGCGTCGGGCGTCGGGTCGCCGCCCGCCATCGCCGTGACGAGCGCACGCACCGCGATCGCGCCTCCTCGCATGAAGACGGGAGCGAGCTTCGCCTGCAAGAGCTCATAGGCGCGATCGACATCGCCGGCGCCCAGGAGGTGCGGCAGCGCCGCAGCCACCATCTCCCGGCTCTCGTACCACTCTCCTGCACGCCGATGCGCATCCAGCGCTCCCTCGAGGCTGGTTGCCCGCAGCCGGTAGCGCAACATGTCGCGGAACAGCTGGTGATATCGGTACGTCTCGGGCCCGGTCGGGACGATGAACATCCCGGAGGTTTCAAGTCGCCGGAGAAACGTCGCGGCGTCGTCGTGGCCGGTCACCGCTGCACACGCGCCCGGATCGAGCTCGTCCAGCACCGAGGTGCGCAACAGAAATCGCTGCACGACCTCCGACTGGTGTGCCAGCACCTCTTCTACGAGGAAGTCGCTCACGATTCGGACGCTGCCGGAGAACTCCGCGAGGAATGCGTCGGGATCGGGCTCGCTCCTCAGCGCGATCGCCGCCATCTGCACGCCCGCCACCCATCCGTCGGTGCGATCGGCGAGTACTCGCAGCGCTTCGGCGGAGAGGCTCACGCCCAGCGCGTTGACCAATCCGTCGACCTCGTCTGGGCTGAGCCGAAGCTCGGCCTCGCGAACCTCGAGGCAGCGACCGTCGGCGCGCAGCCGATGCAGCGCGAACGGCGGGTCACCCCTGCTGCCGGTCACGACGCGGGAGCCGGCCGGCAGCCGCTCCACCAGCCGTGACATCAACGGCCCAGCGTCGCGGGCGACGTGCACGTCGTCGAGCACGAGGACAGCCGGCTCGTCAGCCAGCCAGCGGAGCACGGTGTCGACCACGACCACAAGATCGGGTTCGGGTGCGCCGAGGAGGTCCACAACATCAAGCCACCGATCGCCCTGCGCCGCGCGCAACGCGGCACCCACATGGCCCCAGAACACGACCGGGTCCCTGTCGAGCTCGTCGCAACCGACCCACGCGGCATTCGGACAACGCTCACGCACCCACGCTGCGAGCGTCACGCTCTTGCCCGCGCCCGGGGGTGCCACGACGGCGGTCAGCGGCCTGTCCGTACCACTGTTCAGGATGTCGAGCAGCCGCGGGCGAGCGACATGAAACGGCGGCAGCGGTGGCACTGGCGACGGTGCGCGGCGCGTCTCACCGCCGAGATCAGCCCGCCCATGATCCAGGTCCAAGCCTCGCAATGTAGCGGCGCGGGACCAACGCGGCTCTCGACGGGCTAGTCCAGGTCGCCTTCGACGGAGACATCGATGAGATCGAGACCGAGTGCCTGGAGCCGCTCGAGGACCGAGTACAACGCGGGCTGGTCCGGCAGCTCCCCCGACAACACGGTTCGGCCATGGTCGGTGTGCACCTGCAGGTCCCCGAACGCCTCGCGCATCGCCGGTCCCATCTCGCCCGTGACAACGAGCCGATACGCGCGACGAGCCATGGCGCTACGCGATCCGTGTGGGCGCACGCCGCACGAATGGCGCCCACGGCCTGGAGAACGGGCCGAGCTCCTGCCGCGCGTCGTTCAGCGCGACGTCCCCTCCGTCAACCGCTCCTCCGACGCCGTGACACACATCAGTGCTCACGATGACAGACATGCACCTGCGAGGTCCTCACCCGGAGCAGGGTGAACCGTCCTCATTCCCGGGAGCGAGATCACCCAGGTCAGGATGAGGACAATCGGCGCCACTGGCCGCAGGATCACATCATGGCGAGTCCAGCAAGGACGGACCGACAGAGGCGTGAGGGGACAGCCTCATGTGGATTGGCCTGGGCATCATCGGTCTCATCTTTGGATCGCGATTGCGTTCTGGCCAGCGCGGGTCGCTGCACGCAAAGGGCACAGCGCCATCGGATACTTCATCCTGAGCCTCGCCTTCTTCCCGCTCGCGCTGATCATGGCGTACATGGTGCAAGACCGAAGCGGCTTCGCAGTCGCGTAGACCAAGCTGCTGCTCAGCGAGCAAGCCAACTCAGTCGAGCTCAAGGCGACACTCCCCGAAGCCGGCCGCCCATTCGCCTGGCCGCGGTCGGATCGATGCGACTCGATACCAAGATGCGCCAGACGAGATGACCTTCGAAACGTCCGAACTCGCGCTGCGCGGCTTCGTCGGGCTGCGCCCGGTTGTCCCAGGCGATCTCGCTGGCAGGATCCGCACGCTCGACGCCGCCGGTGATGCCTTCACCGCTCCCCGCACCGGTGTAGCGAGTCGAAGAGACCGAGACGCGGCCCATGGCCGCTAGCCGCCGCGACGACGGTATCAGCCCTGGTAGATCCGGTGGAGACGATGGGACTCGAACCCACGACCCTCTGCTTGCAAAGCAGATGCTCTAGCCAGCTGAGCTACGTCCCCGGGCGCACCGATCCTACCGACCCCCCGCCGGCTGAGCCGCTCGGAGAGCCTCAGCCGGCGCGGCGGAAGCGCGACCGGTAAGCCTGTGGGCTGGTGCCCACGACCCGTCCGAAGTGCTGGCGCAAGCTCGGTGCCGAGCCGAAGCCGGCCTGACGGGCGACCGCGTCGACGGGTAGGTCGGTCGTCTCGAGCAACCTCGGCGCCAGGGCGACCCGCTGGTGCAGCAGCCACTGCAGCGGGGTCGAGCCCGTCGAAGCCCGGAACCGACGGGCGAAGGTCCTGGGCGCCATGAACGCCCTCCGGGCCAGATCGTTGACGCTGAGGTCGCGGTCGAGATGGAACATCGCCCAGGTCACGACCGCGGCAAGGGGATCCTCCCGGCCCAGCTCGGCCACCGGCGCGTCGACGTACTGGGCCTGGCCGCCCTCGCGGTGCGGGGGGACCACCATGCGCCGGGCGATGATGTTCGCCACTTCGGCGCCGTGGTCGAGGCGGACCAGGTGGAGGCAGAGATCGATGCCAGCCGCCGTCCCGGCCGACGTGTAGATCCCGTCGCCGCCGACGTAGAGGACCGACGGGTCCAGCTCCACGCGAGGGAACCGCGCGCGGAAGATGTCGGCGTACATCCAGTGCGTCGTGGCCCGGCGTCCGTCGAGCAGCCCGGCCTCGGCCAGCGTGAACGCGCCGGAGCAGAGCGAGGCGATCCGAGCGCCCCGGCGATGGGCGGCGCGCAGCGCGGCCAACGCCGCGTCGGGTGCCGCGTGCTGCCCCGGCGGCTTGGGCGCGGCCGGGACGACCACGGTGTCTGCCCATCGCAGCGCTTCGAGGCCGTGCGGCACCATCACGGTGGAACCGACGTCGGTGTGCAGCGGTGAAGGATCCGGCGTGCACACCCTGACCACGGACGGAGGGACTCCGACGGCCGTGCGGTCGATCCCCCAGACCTCGCAGGGGACGGCCATCTCGAACAGGGAGGGGTGCTCGAACACGAGCACCGCGACCCGATGCCGTCGAGCGGGCCCGGCCATGTGGCCGGAACCTAGCGGTCAGCGGTGTTTCAGCCAAGCATTTGACGCACCGGACGCCCCCTTTTCGACCCAGGAACCCGAGCACCCGCCTGGATCGCCAGCGGCCGGACACACGTCGAGGATGTGCGACCGCAGCGCGCCAGTGGTGGCACACGGATGGCGCAGCTCCTGCCCCGACCGGCGAGGCCCGTCGCCCGGTGGCGTGGTCGTGCGCTAGGACTGCTCGTCGAGCGGCGGCGGGGCGGACGACGGGCGATGGTACGCGGAGGCGAGGAGCAAGGCCCCCAGCAGGCCCACGACGATGGCCACCGCGCCGGCGGGGGTGTTGACGAGGGGACCCAACCAGCCGGCGAGGGCACCGACGCCGAGCACGAGGGCGACGACACCGAGCAGCAAGGACAGCGGGTCGAACGGGTGGCGGGTCACGGCTGGGGGACCCCCGACGCAGGCACCGTCGTCGTCGGCACGGTCGACACGGTCGGCGCGGTGGACGCCGTCGCCCCGGCAGGCACCGTCGTCGGCGGGCTCGGCACAGTGGTCACGGGCGGCGCGGTGGTGGCGGTCGCTCCCGCGGGCACCGTCGTCGGCGATGGCGTCCCCGGCGGCACGGGTTGGATGCGCAGGCCGTCCGGGAAGGTGACAGACCCGTCGGGTTCGACCTGCGTCCCGTCACCGAGGACCACGACGCCCGAGCGGAGCACCCGCGCCTCCGAGCGGAAGACGCGGCCACCGGTCGGGAAGATCTCGCTCCCGTCGGGCAGGACGATCGTGCCGTCGGCGAGCTGGTGCGCGCCGTTCACGTAGAGCAGGCCGCCCGCCCCGTCCTCGCCAACGACGCCCGGGCGCCGGACCGGCGGGGTCGGGATGGCCGCGGAGCCCCGGGCGGGGTCGAAGCGATGGACCTCGACGTCGCCGAACCCCACGGCGATGTCGTAGCGGACGAGCGGAGCGTCGGCCGGACCGCCGTGGTATGAGGCCTCCCGCCGGTACCCGGTCGAGGCGCCGTTCGGTAGATCGATGCGACCGAAGCCCACCCGCGCGTGGATCTCGAGGCGGACGTCGTCCGCAGCGTCGATGCGGACGCTGCCGATCCCGACCCGGATCACGCCGTCGACGGGGTGCTGGATGTCCTGCAGCTGCAGCTGCACGCCACGGGACTGATCGAGGTGGGTGGGAGGCGTGGGTTGGGTCGGGTCGCCGGGGCTCCAGAACGACGTCCCGCTGGAGCCGTTGAGGTGGACGCCGAGCCCGTCCGTGGCCCCACCGGCCACACTGACCCCGGCGAAGATGACGGCCGGAACGATCAGCCATCGGGCCCATCCGACCCACGCGCCGACGACGAGGCCCACCCCGCAGAGCAGTGCGGCCAGCCCGAAGGCCACCTTCACCCCGGTCGGTGAGCCGCCGCTGACGGCCGTGCCCGCCGCGGCGACCAGCAGGGCCAGCCCGAGCGTGAGGCGGCCGAGCGGCGATCGGGCGCGCGAAGGGAGCGCATCCGTCACCGCGGCCGGGAGGGGGCCGGCCGCGGTGACGGCGGGTTCCGGCGCTGACCGCGGGGTCCACAGCGCGACTGCCACACCGATCAGCGCCAGCACCAGACCGGCTGGCCCGCGGACGAGCAGCAGGCGCCCTCCGCCCCCGGCCGCGAGCAACCAGAGCGGGACGAGCGCCAGACCGGCCACTCGGCGCGCCAGTCCCGGGGTCGGCGCGGTCGGCCCGCTGGGTAGCAGCAGCCAGGCCGCGACATAGAGCGCGATCCCGAGGCCACCGAAGAGCGTCAGCACGACGAAGGCCAGTCGGCCCCACATCGGCGCCACACCGACCGCGTTGGACAGACCGCCGGCCACCCCGGCCACGATGCGATGCTGGCTGCGGTAGACGCGGTGCACGACCGGAGGGGCCGGCGGGTCGGGGGGAGGCAACGGCTCCTGTTCCGCCTCGGTCACGCTCATGGGAGCACGGTACGGCCGGCCTCGTGGGAGCACCATCGGGGATTTCCCTGAACGTTCCCTGATGGGTGCCGGCCCCGCTCAGGGT
>JBKPRL010000052.1:0-14578 GCA_046734535.1 bacterium
ACGTGGTGGTGCCGACCGGTGCCTACATCCCGCAGATGGCGCAGAAGGGTCTGCTCGAAGAGCTCGACCTCTCCAAGATCCCCAACTTCAGGAACATCGACACGCTGTACACCAACCAGACGTTCGACCCCGGCAACAAGCACAGCGTGACGAAGGACTGGGGCTCGACGGGGTGGCTCTACGACAACACGGTCATCACGACACCCATCAAGAGCTGGCAGGACTTCATCGATGCGGCGATGGGAACGGCAAGCGGGAACATGTCCATGCTGGACGCCCCGGCGTACCAGACGGGCACCTACTTCTGGGCGAACGGAATCGACTGGAACACCGAGAAGAAGGAGGACCTGGACAAGGCCGAGGACTTCATGGTCAACCAATTCGCCAAGCACATCAAGGCGTTCGACTCCTACCCAGGCATCAACCTCACGCAGGGCAACTACGCGCTGTCACAGATCTGGAACGGTGACGCCCGCGCCGGACTGCTGGCCGTCGAAGAGGCGGGCGACGACCCGTCCAAGTACACGTGGGGCCTCGGTGCGCCGATGACGGAGCTGTGGATGGACAACTGGACGATCGTGAAGGGCGCCAAGCACCTCGATGCCGCGTACGACTTCATCAACTACATCCTCGACCCGGACAACTCCGCCAAGGAGCTCGCCTACCACGGCTACAACACGGGCGTGAACGGCATCCAGGAGAAGATGTCGGACGCGAAGTACCCGGACCTCGTCTTCTTCACGCCGGAGCAGGTCAAGACCATGTCCACACAGGTGATCAACACCGCGCAGGACCGCCAGGTCGAGGTCTACAACAAGGTGAAGGCGGCGGCCGGCGGGTGACGACACCGGTGAGCACGAGCGAGCTCCGCCGCGGCGAGGAACCGCCGCGCAGGCGTCGCTCGCTCGTGCCCAAGTTCGCGCTCGCCATCCCGTCGTGGCTCTGGTACCTCGGCTTCTTCGTCGTTCCCCTGATCTTCATCGTCGTCTACAGCTTCGGCTCCAAGATCCAGGGCACAGCGGGTGACGTCGACACCAGCCACCCCACGCTGGCCCGCTACGGCGACGCACTGAGCTCGACGTTCTTCCAGGTGCTGAAGCAGACGCTGCGCACGTCGATCATCGGCACGATCCTCTGCTTCCTCATCGGCTTTCCCGTGGCGTACTTCATCGCCGTCAAGGTGCCGTCGCGCTGGCGCGGGGTCCTGCTCGGCCTCGTCATCATCCCGTTCTGGACCAACTTCCTCATCCGGACCATCGCGTGGCGCATCGTCCTGTCCCCCAAGGGCTTCTTCTCCAACTGGTTCCAGGACATCGGGCTGCGCCACTCCAACATCCAGCTGCTGAACACCCGCTTCGCCGTGCAGCTCGGTGTCGTCTACAACTACCTGCCGCTGATGATCTTCCCGCTCTTCGTCGCACTCGACCGGCTCGATCCAGCGCTGCGGGAGGCCAGCAAGGACCTCGGCGCCAACCGCGTGCGCACGTTCTTCCAGGTCACGCTGCCCCTCTCCTCGCCGGGCATCATCGCCGGGCTGCTGCTCGTGTTCATCCCGCTCACCGGCGACTACATCACCGCGGCGGTGCTCGGCGGGGCGAAGGGCAACATGGCCGGGGCCCTGGTGGCGGCGCAGTTCCTGCAGGCGCAGAACAAGGCACTCGGCTCCGCGGTCGCCGTGGTGCTGATCTTCAGCATCCTGTTCTGCATCGCCGTGGCGGGTGCACTCGCCTTCATCGGCCGTGCGCTGCTCCGGCGGCGCCGTGCGGTGACGATCGCGCCTCGGCCAGACTTCGGACTCGTGGTGACATGACCACCGCCGCGATCCCCGCCAGCGCGACGAGGACCCGGCGCGCCGCAGCCACGCCGCGCAAGGTCCGCCGGTTCGACACCGTGACGCTCGGCCTCGCCGCCTGGACGGTGCTCGTCTATGTCTTCCTGTTCCTGCCCATCGCCTTCGTCGTCATCCACTCGTTCAGCGACAGCCGTGACTTCACCCGTTGGGGAGGCTTCACGACGCGCTGGTACAGCCGGCTGCTCGACAACCACAGCCTCAAGACGTCGTTGTCGAACTCGATCAAGGTGGCGATCGTCGCCACGCTGATCTCGGTGGTGCTCGGCGGGCTGGCCGGGATCGCGCTGGCCCGCCGGCCGGGGGCATGGACCAAGGGCTTCCTGGCGCTGGTGTTCCTGATCCTCGTGACGCCCGAGATCGTCGACGCCATCGGCCTGCAGATCTGGTTCGTCAACCTGGGGGGCATCTTCCGCCGCGGCCTCTTCCCGCTGTGGTTCGGGCAGTCGATCTTCAGCTCGGCGGTGGTGACCCTGATCGTGCGCGCCCGAATGGCGGGCATCGACGAATCCCTCGAGGAGGCCGCGGCCGACCTCTACGCCACCCCCGCCCGCGCCTTCCGCCAGATCACCTTGCCGTTGGTCTACCCCGCCCTTCTGGCGGGAGGACTCCTGGCCTTCACCTTCAGCCTCGACAACGTGATCGTGAGCCAGTTCGTCAGCGTGCCCGGATCGACGACCTTCCCGGTCTACGTGTTCTCGTCGTTGCGCCAGATCATCAGGCCGGACATCGGCGCGGCGTCGACGATCATGCTCGGGCTGACGCTCCTCGCGCTCGGCCTCGTCGCCCTCGTGCTGAGGCGCTCGGGTGACTCCTCGACCGAGATCGCCGCCACGCTCACCGGGGCCTGACCGCCCGCCGACGCGCCGAGCTCACGGCCGGGTGGGGAGCTGCTGCACCGACCGGGCCCGATCAGACGTGCGCCGTGAGCGCGAGGTGGACGAGCAGCGCGACCGTCATCGCGGGGAGGCCGACCCGCACGCCGACGGCGGCGTAGCGGCGATTGCTGACCGGCCGGTCGAGGCGGTCCATGGTCGCCTGCCAGAGGAGGGTGGAGAGGGCGCCCGTGGCCCACAGCGTGGGCCCGAGGTTGACGCCGAGGACGACGGCCCAGACGCGGCCCGGGTGGAGGTCGAGCGCGGGAAGGCCGACGAGGAGCGCGGGCAGGTTGTTGACGAGGTCCGCGCCGAGGGCCGCCACCCCGAAGGTGAGTGCCTCGCCGCCGGGGCCGGGGACGCCGAGGACGCGATCAAGGCCGAGGGCGGGGGCGGCGCCCAGGGCGAGCGTGCCCAGCGCGAGGGCGAGCGCGGCGGCGCCCACCGGCGCGTGCTGCCATGGCACGCGCCGGGTGACGAGGGCGAGAGCGGCCAGCGCGAGCCCGACGACCACCCAGGCCGGCACCCCGAGCTGATCGCCGGCCGTGAAGCCCACCAGGAGCCAGACGACGACCGGTACGCCGACGGCGAGCGAGCCGGGAACGGCTGGGTCGTGTGTCGGTCGGACGGTTGGCGCCGGGCCGGCCAGTCGTGACCACACGAGCCAGCCGGCGATCGTCGCCGCGAGAGCGACCGGTGCCGCGTGGGCCAGGAAGTCCGTGGTGCCGAGGTCGAGCCGCCGGGCGACGACGAGGTTAGTGAGGTTCGACACAGGGAGCACCGAGGACGCCAGCGAGGCCAGCAGGGCGGGCAGGAAGGCCAGCAGCACGGGATCGTCGCCGTGACGCACCGCGATGCGGACGTAGAGCGGGGTGAGGAGGACGACTGCGGCGTCGAGGTTGAACAGCACGGTGACCAAGGCGGCCAGCACCCACAGGGCGAGGCGGAGCCGCGGACCCCCGTCGACCAGTGCGGCGACGGTGGCGAAGAAGCCGAGGTCATCGAGCAGCACGGCCAGTGGCACGGCGAGGACCAGGAAGCCCAGGGGCGGCCCGAGGTTGGCCAGCGCCTCGCCGAACGCCGAGCGCGGCACGATGCCCGTCATCACGGCGACCGCGGCGACGACGCTGGCCACCACCCACGCCGGCACGCGCCTCGGCGCGACCGCGATGCCGGCTACCCCGGTGGCGAGCGCGACGACCTGGATCACGATGCTGGAGGTTCCGCCGTTGCGGCGTTCGGCGCCGACGCCATGCGGTCGGCGGAGTACCCAACGCGGCGACGCGTCACCCATGGCGACGACCGCGGGGCTGCCGCGTCGCGGTCCGAGAGCATCCCGGTCCAACGGCGTCGGCCTGGCTACCGTTCCCTCGTGCCCCACCAGTGCGAGCGCCCCGCCTGCGCCGAGCCGGCCGCAGTGGCGTACGGGTTCGACCCCTCCCGGGGTGTGGCCTGGTTGGAGGTGTTCGTCGCCACGGATCCCCACCACGGCCGCCTCTGCCGGCGCCACGCCGAGGCCATGGTGGTGCCGAAGGGTTGGTGGCTGGAGGATCGGCGCTCGGCCGAGCAGCTGTTCACGTCGCCCGGCGCCAGCGGCGCGCCCGGTCGCCCGGCACGAAGGCCCGGGCGATCGCGGCGGCCGGCGGCCGTCGTCGACCTGCCGCTGCCCCCGCCCGACGCGGCGGTCGCCGTGACGCAGGGCGAGACGCTGCCGCCACCGCTGCCGCTGGTCGCGGTGCCCGCATGGACGCCGACCTTCGTCGCCGACGACGATCTGGACGGCGTCCTCAACGCCACCTCGCCGCTCCTCAGCCGGGCCTTCGGCCGAGTCAAGGGCTCGGGCACCCGGGCCCGACCCCCCGGCTGAGGCGGGCGAGCGAGCCCGCGCGACGACGCCCCCGCCCCTGCTGCGCAGGAGACGGGGGCGCCCCCCGGGGAGGTCGCCTACCTCGGCGTCCCGCGTGTCAGCCGGGGCAGTGCTCGCCCGCCCAGGTCGTGAGCTTCTCCATGCGGCCGTCGACCTTCGTGGCCTCGGCCTGGGCCTTGGCGATGCGGGTGTCGATCCGAGCCACGAGCTTCGTGGCGCCTGCGTCGTTGGCCGACGTGCGGGCCTCCTGGAGCAGGGACAGCCGGCCGGAGATCAGGCTCTTGCGCTGGTTCATGAGGTCCTTGATCTGATCCTGGTGGGCGCAGACGAAGTCGGTCCGGGCCTTCTTCGCCGCCGGGTCGGCCGCGTCCTTGGCCGGCGAGGTCGGGGTCGTCGCGGTGGTCGTCGGGGCGGGGGACGGATCGCTCTGCGCGACCGCCGTGGCGGTCACGCCGGCGGTCACGGCGCCGGCGAGGGCCAGTCCGGCGAGCAGGGTACGGGTCTTCATCATCGGGCTCCATGTGGTGTCGTGCGGGACGAGGTCAGCGTGGCGGCCATCTGTGAGGGAGGTGTGAAGGCGTCGTGAGGGGTTGACCCCGGCCCCGCGATACTGGGGCGGTGGACCTGACCGCCGCGATGCAGGCGCCGTGCCCTCCCCAGGCGCTGTTCTCATGGGTCGACGACCTCAGCCGCTACCCCTCGTGGCTGGGCATCGTGGAGCGGGCGGAGCCCGAGACGCCGGCCGCGGATGGCGAGATGGCGTGGACGGTCGACCTGCGGGGCAAGGTCGGCCCGTTCGCGCGCTCCAAGCGGCTGCGCATGGTCCGCACGGCGCGGAGCGAGCCGACGCGGGCCGTGTTCGAGCGCCGGGAGATCGACGGCCGCCATCACTCGGCCTGGCTGCTGGAGGCCGACGTCACCGCGGTGGATGGCGGCAGCGCGCTGGCGATGCGCCTGCACTACGGCGGCGCGCTGTGGGGTCCGGTGCTCGAGCGGCTGCTCGGCGACGAGGTCGACCGCAGCCGTGACCGACTGCTGGCGCTGGTCAGCGAGCCCAGGCGCTGAACCTGCCGTTGGGCCGCCGCTCGACCTCCAGGTCGACGCCGAACGCCGCCCTCAGCACGTCGGCCCGCACCGTCGCGTCCACGGGTCCGGCGGCGACGACCCGGCCCTCCCGCAGGACCAGCGCGTGGCTGAAGCCCGGTGGGATCTCGTCGACGTGGTGGGTGACCATCACCATCGGCGGCGCGGAGGGGTCCTGCGCCAGGCCGGCCAGTGCCGCCACGACGGCCTCCCGGCCGCCCAGGTCGAGCTGCGCGGTCGGCTCGTCGAGCAGGACCAGACCGGGGTCGGTCAGGAAGGCCCGAGCGAGCAGCACCCGTTGCTGCTCACCCGAGGACAGCGAGCCCACCGTGCGTGCCGCGTAGCTCCCGACCCCGAGCCGGTCGAGGGCCCGCTGCGCCGCCGCCCGGTCCTCGTCCGTGTAGCGGTGCCACCACGGTTCGAGCGCGGCGTACGTGGCGGTCATCACGGTGTCGAGGGCGGTGAGCTGCGGCCGGAGCTGCGCGGCCAGCGCGGCCGAGGCGAGCCCGATCCGCCGTCGCACGACGCGCACGTCGCAGCGGCCGAGCGTCTCGCCCAGCACCTCGACGCGGCCGCTCGAGGGGTGCAGGTACAGCGCGGCGATCTGGATGAGCGTCGTCTTGCCGCTCCCATTCGCGCCGAGGACGATCCACCGCTCGCCGTCCTCGACGGTCCAGCTGAGGGGCGACAGGATGGCCCGGTCCTCCCGCACCAGGCGGACGTCGGTCAGGCGCAGGGGCGGCATGGCGGCGGGAACGGTAGCGGTCGCCATCGGCTACTGTCCGGGACGCGCGAGCGGCGCTGGGGCTGCCTGAAGGGCGCGTCCCGGCGTGAGCTGCTCGTGAACGTAAGGAAACCGCAACACTCGGTAGCCTCTGCGCCCGCGATGCGCGGGCGACGTGTGGTCTTCCCGGTGGCGGTCCTCCTCACCTTCTTGGCCGTGACGGTCGGTTCGACCGTCGGCCCGTCGGGGCGCGCCGGCGCGCAGACCGCGGAGGAGGACCAACGGGCGGCCGAGAAGGCCGTGCGCGACATCCTCAAGGCGCGCCGGCAGGCCGACGCCGCGGCGCAGGCCTTCGCCGACGCCGAAGACCAGGTGGCCCAGACCGAGGAGGACCTGGAGAAGGTGGAGGCCGAGCAGGCGGCGCTCCAGGAGAAGACCGCCAACCTCCGCTCGGCCGTCCAGCAGCTGGCCGTCCTGCGCTACGTCCAGGGTGCGGTCGACACCGGCGGGCTGCTCCTCGGGGCCCGGGTCAGCGATCAGCTGCAGGCCGATCAGTACGCCGAGATCGCGGCTCGTGCCGGCGCGCAGGACGTCGACGCCTACGAGACGTCGCTGCAGGACCTCGAGCGTTCGCGCGCCCTGCTGGAGACGGCCAAGAAGAGGTCCACTCAGGCCGCCGCGAACTTCAAGGCCCAGCGGAAGAACCTCGAGAAGAAGATCGTGGCGCTCCAGAAGGCCGAGGCGCAGCGCCAGAAGGACGCCGCGGTCCGGCGAGCCCTCGAGGCGATCGCGGCCGAGCAGCGCCGGCAGGCCGAGGCCGCGGCGGCCAGAGCGGCAGCCGAGGCCGCGGCGCGGGCCACGGCCCTCGGCGGCTCACCCGTGATCGGCTCCCGTGTCTACGTGGCATCCGGCCTGCTGTGCCCCGTTGCCGGTCCGTCCACCTTCGTCGACACCTGGGGCGCGGCCCGCAGCGGCGGTCGCCGCCACCAGGGCGTGGACATGCTCAGCGCCCGCGGCACGCCCTCGGTGGCCGTCGTGGCCGGGACCATCCGCATCTCCCAGAACCGCTTGGGCGGCAACGCGCTCTGGCTCAACGGCGCGGACGGCAACACCTACTACTACGCGCACTTCGACCACTACGGGAAGGGCGGCGCGGTCAACGCCGGTGACGTCATCGGGTACGTGGGTGACACCGGGAACGCCCGCGGGACACCGCACCTCCACTTCGAGGTCCATCCCGGTGGAGGGGCAGCCGTCGATCCGTATCCCACGGCCCGCGCCGCCTGCGGATGACGAGCGGCGCCGACGCGGACCTCGCCGGCCGGCTGGCCTCCGTCCTCAGCGCCGACGGGATCGAAGAGCTCCGGCGGCTGTCGGGCGGAGCTTCGCGGGAGACGTGGTCGTTCATTGCGCTGGATGACAACCGGGCCCGCAGGTCGTTGATCCTGCAACGACAGCGCGCGGGCAGCGAGCGGGACATCGCGGTAGAAGCGGCGGCCGTCCGTGCTGCGGGTGCGGCCGGCGTGCCCGTGGCCGAGGTCGTCGCGTCATCGACCGACTCGGAGGTGCTCGGGGCGCCGTTCATGATCGTGACCGAGGTCCCCGGCGAGACGATCGCCCGCCGCATCCTCCGCGACGAGCGCTTCGCCGCCGCCCGCGAGGCCCTCCCCACCCAGCTCGGCCACGCCCTGGCCGCGCTCCACGCGCTCGACCCGGCGACCGTCCCTGGCCTCGTCGCCACCGACCAGGTCGCACAGTACCGCGAGGTCCTCGACACCGTCGGCGAGCCCCATCCGGCCTTCGAGCTGGGCTTCCGGTGGCTGCAGGACCACCGGCCGCCAGCCGGCCGGGAGGCCGTCGTGCACGGCGACTTCCGCCTCGGCAACCTGATCGTCGACGACAAGGGCCTGGCCGCGGTGGTCGACTGGGAGCTGGCCCACGTGGGCGACCCGATGGAGGACCTCGGCTGGCTGTGCGTGAAGTCCTGGCGGTTCGGTTCGCCGCAGCCCGTGGCCGGGGTCGGCACGTACGACGAGCTGTTCGCGTCGTACGCCGAGGCGTCGGGGCGGCCGGTCGACGCCGAGGTGGTGCGGTGGTGGGAGGTGCTGGGCACGCTCAAGTGGGGGATCATGTGCATCATGCAGGCCAGCGCCCACCTGACCGGGACGGTGAGGAGCCACGAGCTGGCCGCCATCGGTCGCCGGGTGTGCGAGAACGAGCACGACCTGCTCCTCCTGCTGGGCTGAGCCGTCCGATGGGAGCACCGCACGACGCGCCGACGGCCGAGGAGCTGCTCGAGGCGGTGCGGGAGTGGCTCGAGCGCGACCTCATGCCGGCGGTCGACGGCCGCCTCCAGTTCCACGCCCGCGTGGCGGTCAACGTCCTGGCCATCGTGGAGCGGGAGCTGGCGCTCGGTCCCGCACAGGCGGAGGCCCACCGGGCTCGCCTGGCCGGGTTGGGCGTGGCCGATGAAGGCGACCTGGCGGCGCGGATCCGCGCCGGCGACCTCGACGACCGGCTGGACGAGGTCAAGGACGTCGTCTGGGCCACGGTTCGCGACAAGCTGGCCGTGGCCAACCCGCGGTACCTCGACGGCCGTTGAGGGTCGTGTGCCGGTCGAAGGACGGCATCAACCAGGAGGTCGACGAACGGCGGTCCGCGCGCCTCGGGCAGGGCGCAGCGTGACGGCCTGGCCGGCGGCCAGCTGGCCGCACGCGGCGTCGATGTCCGTCCCCCGGTTGTGGCGGATCGTGGCGTTGACCCCGCGGGCGACGAGCAGGTCGCGGAAGAGCCGGACGCCCGCTGCCGCCGTGCCCTTCGTCGGCCACCCGGGCGTCGGGTTGAGCGGGATCAGGTTGACGTGGGGGGCGAGCGGCAGGGCCCGACCGAGGTCGGCCAGCTCCTCGGCGTCGTCCAGGCGGTCGTTGACCCCGTCGATCAGCGCCCACTCGAAGCTCAGCCGGCGCCCCTTGGCCTCCAGGTAGCGGGCACAGGCCGCCATGAGCGCGTCGAGCGGGTAGCGGCGGTTGACGGGCACGAGCTCGTCGCGCAGGCCGTCGTTGGCGGCGTGGAGCGAGACGGCCAGGTTGACGGGCAGATCCGCTCGCGCGAGGCGGTCGATGCCAGGGATCAGCCCCACGGTCGAGAGCGTCAGGTGGCGCGCCGACAGGCCCAGGTCGGCATGGATGCGCTCGACGGCCGGCCAGACCCGGTCCAGGTTGGCCAGCGGCTCACCCATGCCCATGAACACCACGTTCGACAGCCGGCGACCCACCAGACGGGCTCGCGCCGCGGCCCGCACGACCTGCTCGACGATCTCGCCCGTCGAGAGGTGGCGGCTGAACCCGGCCTGGCCCGTGGCGCAGAAGCCGCAGGCCATCGCGCAGCCCGCCTGAGTCGACACGCAGACGGTGGCCCGGTCCGGGTAGAGCATGAGCACCGTCTCGATGAGCACGCCGTCGTGGAGCTGCCAGAGCAGCTTCAGCGTGTCGCCGGTCGAGCTGGTCTGTTCGGTGACGATCGCCAGGGCCGCCGGCAGCAGGTCGTCGAGGCGCTCCCGGAGCGTGCGGGGGAGGGTGGTCAGCTGTCCCGGTTCGACCAGCTGCGCGTACAGCCCCTGCCAGACCTGGTCGGCGCGGTAGCGCGGCTCGCCGGCCAGCACCGCGCCGAGCTCGGCCCGGTCGACGTCGTACCGGGACCGGACCGTCATCCGGGGATGTCGCCGGTGTAGGCCCGATCCGTCCGGTGCACCGTGAAGCCGAGGGACCGGTAGAGCCCGAGCGCCGCGCTGTTGTCGGCGTCGACGTAGAGCATGCCGACCGGCACGCTTCGCGCGGTCAGGTGGTCGAGCCCCGCCAGGGTCAGCGCCCGGCCGAGGCCGTGGCCGTGGAAGTCCGGATCGACGGCGATCACGTAGATCTCGCCCAGGACCGGGTCGTGGTCCTCGTGCACCTTCGTCCAGCAGAAGCCGGCCAGCCGGCCGTCTCGCTCGTGGAGGAGGAAGCCGGCGGGATCGAACCACGGCTCCTTCTCCCGCGCGGTGATCGTGTCCAGGTCCCAGCCGCCCTGCTCCGGGTGCTCGTGGAAGGCGCGGTTGTTGACGGCCAGCCAGGCCTCCTCGTCCTCGCCCGGTCGGAACGGTCGCGTGACCAGGTCCGTGTGCTCGTCGAGCGGTAGCGGTGTGCGCATCTGGTACAGCACACGACCCGGGGACAGGCCGACCGCGCCGGCCAGATCGTCGTGCGCGGTCGTCGGCTCGAACACCCACCAGTGGACGTGGCCGCCGCCCTCCTCGGCCACGACGCCGACCGCGGCGCCGAGGAGCTCGGGGCCGATCGTCGCCATCTCGTAGCGGTGGTGCGGGTCGACGACGAGCTCCAGCCCCCAGGAGTTGTTGCCCCGCGAGACCTGGGCGTAGGCGACGGGGTGGTCGTGTCCCGGCTCCCAGGCGACGAGGCCGGCGAAGCCCGGGCGGCCACCCTCGACCAGGTCGAGCCACGCGTGGTCGTCGAGGGGGCGGTGGCCGTCGGCTCGTTCCGCGGCCTCCAGCAGCCCCGACACCTCGGCGATGTCGGTCGGCGTCATCTGCCGCTTGATCTCCAGGCAGCGCACGCCCGGGAGGCTACCGGTGGCGCGCGGCCGACCACGGCGTAGCCTGCCGCTCCGATGGCGGCCACCGCTCCCGACGGCCCGCGGCGGCGGCCGCGCAGCCCGAAGGGTCGGGCCCGTGAGGTGGCACGGCGGCTGGCGCTCGAGTACCCGGACGCGCGGTGCGAGCTCGACTTCGAGACCCCGTTCCAGCTCCTCGCGGCGACGATCCTCTCCGCCCAGACGACGGACATCCGGGTGAACATGGTGACCCCGGCGCTCTTCGCCCGCTATCCGGACGCCGAAGCGCTGGCGGGCGCCGACCTGTCCGAGCTGGAGGAGATCGTCCGGTCCACGGGCTTCTACGCCAACAAGTCTCGCAGCCTGGTCGGCATGGCACAGGCCCTGGTCGAGCGCTACGACGGCGACGTGCCCACCCGCCTCGAGGACCTCGTCACGCTGCCCGGCGTCGGCCGCAAGACGGGGAACGTCGTGCGCAGCGTGGCCTTCGACCTGCCTGGGCTCCCAGTCGACACCCACGTCGGTCGGCTGAGCCGGCGTCTCGGCCTGACGACGGAGGAGGATCCCGTCAAGGTGGAGCGCCAGCTCAACTCCTACCTGCCGCCGAAGGAGCGGGGCCGGTTCAGCCTGCGCATGATCCTGCACGGCCGGCGGGTGTGCGACGCGCGCCGCCCACGCTGCGAGGTGTGCGTGCTGGCCGACATCTGCCCGTCCTCACGGGTACCCACGGCCAGGCCGGTCCGGCGGGCCGGTTGAGAACCGCAGAAAGTGGTGAGAAGGGTTGCGCCCTTGGTTGTATGCGGTACGATTCTTGGTACCAACCAGGTTCCCGCCACCTGGTTTGAGAGCGATGCCGGGATCCGCCGCCTGGCGTCGCGGCAGAGCGACGGCCCCGCGAGGGGCCGTCGCCGCCGTTTTGGCCCTACCTCACCCGGCCCCGACGGCTAGACGAGGAGCTTCTCGGCCCGGGCGAGGTGGCGACCGGCGGTGCGGAGCGCCCGCTCGGTCTCGAACAGGGCCCGCCCGAGGTCCTCTCGCGAGTCGCGCTCGTACGCCTGGGCCAGCCCCACCACGCGCGTCTGCAGCTCCTCGACGAGGGTGCGGATGCTGGTGACCTCGGCGGCGTGGTGGACCATGGCGGCAGTCTCCCACCCGTCCCGCTGGCTTCTCTTGCCCAGCGTCCGCCATGGCCGTCCTCTGGTCTGCCCGGTCCCTCCGGGGGAACGCGTTCGGTCGCCGGAGACCGTCGTCGGTAGCCTCGCCTCGCCGATGCTCACCCGCCTCGACCTCCGCGCGGCGACGACCGGGCGCCCGCTGCCCGCCTCGTCGCGGGCCCTGGCCGCACTGCTCCCACGCCCGCGCGTGGGCGGCGACGAGCCCGTCGCGGCGGTGCGGCGCATCCTCGCGGCGGTGCGGGCCGGCGGCGACGCGGCCGTGCGCGACCTCATCGAGGAGCTTGACGGCGTCCGCGTCGCCGAGCTCACCGTGCCGCAGGACGAGCTGAAGGCTGCGCTCGACCGCATCCCCGACGGCCTGCGCGAGGCCCTCACCGTCGCCGCGGCCCGCATCGAGGCCTACCACCGCACACAGCGGGAGCAGCCGGCGGCGCTGGAGCACGACGGGATCTCCATCCGCTCGATGGCCGTGCCGGTCGACCGTGCCGGTTGCTACGTGCCGGGCGGGCGCGCTCGATATCCCTCGACCGTCCTGATGACCGCGCTCGTGGCCAAGGTGGCCGGGGTACCACACGTCGCGCTGGCCACTCCGCCCGGCCGGGACGGGAGCATCCCCGACTCGACGCTGGCGGCCGCCGCGCTGGCCGGCGCGGACGAGGTCCACCGGATCGGCGGCGCGCAGGCCATCGCCGCGCTCGCCTACGGCACCGAGTCGATCGAACCCGTCGACGTGATCGCCGGACCGGGCAACGTCTACGTCGCCATCGCCAAGCGGGAGGTGGCGCAGGAGGGGCTGGTCGGAGTGCCCTCGGCCTTCGCCGGTCCCAGTGAGGTGGTCGTCATCGCCGACCGGTCGGTCCCGGCCGACCTGGCGGCGATCGACGTCATCGTCCAAGCCGAGCACGGTCCAGGCGGGCTGGCCTGGTTGATCTCGTGCGAGGAGGATGTGGTCGACGCTGTCGGCCTTGCCATCGCCCGGCTCACGGCCACCAACCCCCGCCGCGGCGACATCGAGGCGACGTTCGCCGAGGGCGGGTACGCCGTCCTCGTCGACTCG
Organism: bacterium; assembly: GCA_046734535.1. GTDB lineage: Bacteria > Actinomycetota > Acidimicrobiia > Acidimicrobiales > Ilumatobacteraceae > DASTFY01. Next base: position 13,239 of record JBKPRL010000052.1, read on the forward strand.
CCGGAGGACGCGGTGGCCGTCAGCAACGCGATCGCCCCCGAGCACCTCGAGCTGATGGTGGCCGAGCCCGACGCCCTCGTCCCGCTCGTGCGTCACGCCGGCGCGGTGTTCACCGGGACGTGGTCACCGGCCAGCGTGGGCGACTACGTGGCCGGGCCGTCGCACGTGCTCCCCACCTTCGGCTCGGCCCGCTTCGGCCAGGCCCTGACCGTCGGCGACTTCACCAAGCACGTCCACGTCGTCCACCTGGACGAAGCCGCGTTGCGCACGGTCGGCCGCCACGTGGTCGCGCTGGCCGAGGAGGAGCAGCTTCCCGCTCACGCGGACTCGATCCGACTGCGGCTGGACGGGACGGCGTGACCCGGGTGCCGGTGCGCGACGACCTGCAGACACTCGAGGGCTACCACTCCCCGCAGGTGTCGGTCCGGGTGCGCCTCAACACCAACGAGTCGCCCGAGCCGCCGCCGGCCGCGTGGCGGGACGCGCTCGCGGCCGAGCTGTCCCGCCTGGACTGGCATCGCTACCCGGACCGCGCTGCGACCGACCTGCGGGAGGCAATCGGCGCGCTGCACGGCGTGCCGCCCGAGCAGGTCTTCGCGGCCAACGGCTCCAACGAGGTGCTGCAGACCCTGCTGCTCGCCTTCGCCGGGCCGGGCCGGGCGGTCGTGACCTTCGAGCCGACGTACCAGCTGCACGGCCACATCGCGCGGCTGACCGGCGCGACCGTGGTCGAGGCCGAGCGGCGCGAGGACTTCACGGTCGAGCTGGACAGCGCGGCCGACGTGCTGGCCCACGCCGAGCCGACCGTCACGTTCCTCTGCTCGCCCAACAACCCCACCGGTCTCGTCGAGCCCGAGTCGACGGTGCGGCGCATGCTGGAGATGGTGCCAGGGCTGCTCGTGGTCGATGAGGCCTACGGGCAGTTCGCGCCGTGGTCGGCCCTCGACCTCGTCGAGGAGGAGCAGCCATTGGTCGTCACCCGCACGTTCTCCAAGACGTGGTCGATGGCGGCCGCCCGTCTCGGGTACCTCGTCGGCCCCGCGTGGCTCGTGGCCGAGCTCGAGAAGGTGGCGCTGCCGTACCACCTGGACGCCGCGAAGCAGGTCGCCGGCCGGCTCGCCCTGCGGTTCGTGGCGGAGATGGAGACCCGGGTGAAGCAGGTGGTGGCCGAGCGGGAGCGGATCGCGGCGCGGCTACGGCAGCTGCCCCTCGACACGTGGCCGTCGGGCGCCAACTTCGTGCTGTTCCGGCCCACCACCGCCGACGGTGCCGCGGTGTGGCAGGGGCTGCTCGAGCGCTCGGTCCTCGTGCGGAACTGCACCGACTGGCCCGGGTTGGAC
>JBKPRL010000053.1:0-15003 GCA_046734535.1 bacterium
GCGGAGGTCGGCGGTGCCGTCGCCTCGGTCGCCGGCGCGGTCGCCGGCGGGATCGCCGGCGCGGTCGCCGGCGGGATCGCCAGGACAGCGCGGGGAACCCTCGAGGCCACGACCATGGCCGGGAACACCGTCGGAGCCATCCGGGCGGTGGTCGTCGGCGCGGACGTCGCCGGGCCGACGGTGGGCGCAGGGGCCCCGCTGCAGCTGCACGCCGCGAGGCCCACCGACGCGGCGATCCCGGCTCGCAGGGCACCCGTGCGCACCCTCACGTCCACCGAGGGTATGACGCCGCCCGAGCGCAGAGCGGGATCCCTGACGCCCGCGGCCGCGCCGCGGTCGCGACGTCAGGCCGAGAGTGCTCGACCGTTCCGGTCCATCGCCGACTCGATGAGCTCGACGAGCTCATCACGGCTGGGCCCTTCGGCGTAGGGCGGACGCCAGCTGGTCAGGTACGCGGCGCGGGCCAACGGTTCGGCGGGCGCCAGCGTCGCGGGCAGCGCCGTCATGCCGAGGAAACCTCCGACGTGCTCGAGGATGCGTTGGTCGACCTGCGCGGCATCCACGATGGCGGTCGAGGTCAGCGGCCGGGACAGGTCGATGTCCGCTCCCTGCAGGCGCTGCGCGGATTCGGTGTCCCTCGCGATGTGGTCGTCCACCCAGGGCCGGATGTGCTCGTCGCACCAGTCGCCGAACGGGTCGGCGATCGTGACCGGGTCGGTGCCGCCGTCGAGCAGCTCGAGGAGCGCGCCGATCTGCATGCTGACCATCGCCACGCCTCGACCGACGGTCGGGGTGGTGGTCGACACCGAGTCGCCCACGGCGACCAGACCGGGGACGCGCTGCTGCTCGCGGTAGACGTTGCGCAGGCGGCCACCGACGAGGACCTCGCTCGTCGGGGCCGAGCGCCCCGGGTCGGTCCAGTCCGCCAGGGCGGGGATGGCCTGGCACGCCGCTTCGAACGCGTCGCGGTGACGCAGGCGCAGCATCGCGGTGTCGGCGGTCGGTCGGACGATGACCACGGAGAAGTGCCCGTGGTCGTGCGGGAAGACCATTGCGTGGTAGCCGGCGAAGGTCCCTCCCCAGGCTTGCGGCATCGTCAGCGGTCCCAGCGCAGCGCCCTCGTGCAGGCGGTAGCAACGGTTGACGTAGGAGATGCCACAGTCGCCGTCCAGCTCGTCGACGGCGGATCCGGCGATCCGTGCGGTCCGCCCGGATGCATCCACGACCAGCTCGGCGGGGCATGCCGACCCGTCGATCACGACACCCACGACCCGGCCACGGCGCTCCATCAGCCCGTCGACGTGACCCGTCCGCAGCGTCAGTCCACGGACCCGCCCCGCCGCCAAGCGCAGCGCCCGCTCATAGGTGCGCCGCCGGGAGCGCACGATGGTGCCGCCTGGGCGGCCGTTCGGGAGCTCGAAGCTGATCGGTTCCGCACCGAGGCGGACCCACTCGTCGTAGGCGTCCGGCCATTCGGCCAGCAACAGGTCCCGAACCTGGGGCCGGAACCCGTGTGCGTGGTCGAACTGCATGACGCCACGACGTCGCCAGGTGCCGTCGGCCGCGGGGCCAGGGTCGCGGTCGACGGAGATGACCTCGTGGCCCCGACGGGCCAGGGTGGAACCGAGGGTGAGGCCGGCAGGCCCGGAACCGACGATGAGCACTCGCATGCCGGGTCACTACGGTCACCGACAGGGCTCAGTTCGTGGACGTGACCGATCGCACACGCGGGCGCCTTCTGCCGACGGCGGCGCGATCGGCCTCGTCCCGGAAAGGTCCTACGGGGTCGGCGGCGGCGGGCAGTCGCCCCTGGTGATGGTGGTCTGGCCGCTCACGTCGATCGTGCTGACGAACCCGGAGTCCGGAAGGACCGTCGGATACGTGATGTCGTCGATCGTCGCCGACCCGTCAGCGGTGCGGCTGGCGAAGCTCTGGCGATCGATGATCTTGCAATCGTCGAACTTCTGCACGACCCGCGAATGAGTGGTGTCGGCAGGGGCGTTGGCCACGAGGGAGAAGGAGACGTCGATGTCGTCTCCCGACCTCTTGATGACGCCGCTGCCGGAAGCGGTCGACAGGTTGTCCGCCACGTTCAAGCTGACGGTGGTGCTCTGGTACGACTTCACGAGCCTGAAGGTGAACCCGCTGTTCGTGAACCTGACGCGGTACTTGTCGAGTCCGAGGAAGGGCGATTTGGTGACCGTGCCATCGCTCAGGAGGCGTGACTGACTGGCGAAGACGTTCCAGGCGGTGCACGTCGTGCCCGCGGGCGAGCCGAGCGTGCAGTTCGAGACCACCAGGTTGGCGTCCTTGCCCCTGAACTTGGTGACGGTCTGCGCCGCCGAGGCCGGCGTGGCGAGCAACCCGATGCTCACCGCGGCGCAGCCCAGAGCCGCTACTCGGACCTTCCACATCGCAGTTCCCCTCTCCGCTGATCGGTCCCGCAGGATGGCGAGCCCCGATCGTTCGAGTGTGAACCACATGCCGGCGCAAAAGCGCTTTCCGTTAGCCTCGTCGTCAGACTTTCACCAATTCGCCCACGCTGAGCGCGGGTCATAGCCGGTGAAGCATCGTCTCCGCGGTCACCTCATTCGTCATCGGGCGCTCCCGACGTCATCGCCTTGCTCGATCGGTGCGGGTCTGGGCTCGCGCGGGCCGAGCAGCGGGGCGGCTCCCGGCCGTAGCGTGGTCGGGGTGCCTGAGGAGCTGCTGTCCGGATCGGCCCGCCGTCTCGCTGAAGAGCTCGAGGAGGACGGCGTCAAGCTCGAGGAGCACGAACGTGTGCGCGACCTGCTTCTCGACGAGCTCGACTACGCCCGCCGCATCCCGATGTTCGAGGGACGCCGGCCGCTCTACGGCTCGTTCTCGATGCCCCCCGATATGAGCATCACGACCGCTGGTGGCATCGCTGACCTCGTGCCGCTGGACGGCCTTCCGCGGTCGATGGCCCGCACGTTCGCCGATGGCCGCTCGGCCTTCGTCGTCAACCGCCACGACGAGAGCCCGGTGCTGGTCTGCTTCGATCGTCCGGTCCAGTACGAGGCGGAGCTCGTCCAGCTGCAGGAGGTCACGGGCGCGCGCATCGTGCAGCGGACCCCGATCTTCGGCCAGGTCCGGCTGTTCACCGAGCGTCGCGTCATCTCCTGGGACGGGCGGGCCTGGACCGACCGTCCGACCGCCGGCGCGCTGCTCACGGCGCTGCGCGCCTGCGCTCCCGATCTCGACCCCGCCGTGGCCCACGGTCTGCTCGACCTTGCCGTGCACTGGCTGTCGCCGGCACGGGTCGGCGCCACCATCGTCGTCCACGAGCACGGTTTCGAGTGGGCGTCGCTGGACGTGGCCACGAAGTTCCACGCACCCAAGCTCTCGATCAAGAACCGCCAGCACTACCCGGCGCTGTTCGCCTCGTTGCAACAGCATGACCTGGCCACCCTCGTCACCGCCGACGGGAGCATCGAGTACCTCGGGGTCGGCCTCCGCTCCAGCGCCGAGGCCGAGCGCAACGTCGACAGCCATCGCGGGATGCGGCACCGCTCGGCCCAGCGCTTCAGCTACGACCACCCGTCGACGACGATCGCCGTCGTCAGCGAGAACGGTCCGGTGACCATCTTCCGCGACGGTCGAGCGATCGGCTTGTCAGCGACCATCTGAACGGGACCTACGACGGCCGCTCGAGCACCAGGCTCGGGACGAGCTGCGACGGCACGGTCTCCGTCGGGAGATCGCTGACGAACCGTCGGACAGCCAGCGGGAGGAGACCGACGACAGGCGGTGACGTCTGCCGGTTGGACGGCCGGCTCTGGAGGGTGTACGTGTGCCCAGTGTGGTTGTACCCCGCAGCGATGAGGAGGCCGGCGCCATGGACCCCAACGAAGTGATGCAGCAGGCGAGGGACGCACTCACCGTGAAGCGGGTGTTCGGTGAGGCCTACGAGCGCGACGGGGTGACCGTCATCCCGGCGGCCTCGATACGCGGCGGGGCCGGGGGCGGACGAGGAGAAGGCGAGGCCCCGGACGGAAGTGGGAGCGGCTCGGGCTCCGGCGGTGGCTTCGGCCTGACGGCCAAGCCGGCCGGCGTGTACGTCATCGAGGGAAGCCAGGTGCGCTGGCAACCGGCCGTCGACGTCAACCGGATCATCCTCGGCGGCCAGATCGTCGCCATCGTCCTGCTGTGCGTCGCCGGGAGCGTCCTTCGCCGCAGGCAGTAGCCCAGGCGGCACAATGGAACGGGCCATCGTCCGAAGGAGCGCGCACCGGTCATGAAGGCTGCCGTGTACTACGAGACCGGATCGCCGGACGTGTTTCGCTACGAAGACGTGCCCGACCCCGTTCCGGGCTCCGGCGAGATCCTCATCCGGGTGGAGGCCATCAGCATCGAGGGTGGCGACACGCTCAACCGTCTGCGCGGCGAGATGGCTCGGGTGCCGCACATCGTCGGCTACCAGGCCGCGGGCACCGTCATCGAACGTGGAGACGGCGTGACGCGCTTCGCGGTCGGAGATCGGGTGGTCGGCATCGGTCTCGACGGCTCGCACGCCGAGAAGCGGGCTGTCGCGGAAGGCTTCGTCTGGAGAGTTCCCGACGGGCTCGCCGTCGCCGAGGCGGCCGCGGTCCCGATCGCGTTCGGAACCGCCCACGACTGCCTCTTCGAGTTCGGTCGCCTCCAGGCGGGCGAGACCGCGCTCATCCACGCGGGTGCTGGAGGCGTCGGCATCGCCGCCATACAGATGGCGAAGCAGGCAGGCGCACGCGTGCTCGCCACCGCGTCGAGCGACGAGCGCCTCGCTCGGCTCGAGGAGCTCGGACTTGACGACGGCATCAACTACTCGACCCACGACTTCGTCGTCGAGGCGCGCCGACTGACCGACGGACGAGGGGTCGATGTCATCGTCGACTCCGTCGGCGGGGCGACCCTTCAGCAGAGCCTCGCCGCGCTCGCGTACCGGGGCCGGTGCATCACCGTCGGGGACGCCGGCCGAGGCGCGGCGGAGCCCCTCGATGTGTCCGGCCTGCGACCGAACAACCAGAGCCTGACCGGCTACTTCCTCGGCGCCGAGCTGTTCTTCGGCACGCGCGCCCACCCCATGGTCGCCCGCCAGCTCGATGAGGTCGCCGACGGAACGCTGCGTGTCGTGATCGACCGGACCTTCCCGCTGTCAGAAGCTGCGGCGGCACACGCCTACATCGAGAGCCGCCAGGCCTTCGGCCGAGTGCTGCTGATCCCCTGAACGCGCCATTCCCCGCCGAGGCCACCCGATCTGGGGGGCGGTGCCCGTTGCGCCGGTGCGCCCTCACTGACGATCAGCTCGTCGGCCCGTACTCCAAGGAGGGGTACCAGTCGCTGTCCCGACCGCCCGGGGTCAGGTCGAGGATGTTCCAGAGCATGACGTCGGGAGCCAGGTGCGGGTCGAAGCCAGGGTCAGCGGTCTCGCCGCCACCCTCGGCACCCCACCAGTGGCGGACGGTGGCGCCGTCCCTGACCCACACGTCGACTGCTGCCCCCTCGTCGCCGTCGGGCGACAGGGCGTGGTAGTCACGGGCGAAGTCGTCCCCCACCGTCTCGTAGAACCGCAGGTTGCGCCAGCCTCGCTCGCGGGCGAAGGCCAGCTGGCGGGCGACCGGCGAGCGGCCGAGGACGGCGACCGCGATCCGTTGGGTGAGATCCACGGACGGGACGTCGAGTGAGCCGAGGAACGACGTGCACATCGGGCAGGGCCGGCCGCGCTCGGGGCCGAACATCCAGAAGTAGGTGAACAGCGTGTCGTGGTCGCCGAACAGGTCCACGAGGCCGACCTCGTCGCCGTCCTCTGTGCGGAACCGGTAGTCACCCGCTTCTCCGCCGGGCGGCAGAGCCCGCCGCTGCCCGGCGACGCGCTGGATGTGTCGGCGCAGCTCGATCTCCTCGGCGAGCAGCGCCCTGCGGGCACGCCGGTACTCGTCGCTGTCGTTGGGGTACGGCTGGTGGCCCTTGTCGGCCAGCTCCGTCGCTGGTGCCAGCTCGTCGGGGAGGTTGACGGTCACCATGGTGGTCCATCCTCTCGTCGGGTTCGAAGCCCTCATCTCTTCGACCTCCCCCGACGGTCGAACTCATCGCCGCACCGTCGCAGTTGTCCGGCGAGTGCGCTGCGGCGCGGCGTCCACTGGGGCGACAGGGTTCGGCGACCGAGACTGCAACCGGGTCTCAGGGCGGGCTCAGGCCAAGGTGTCGTCGAGCCAGTCGAGGATCAACGTCTCCGCCAGGGCCCGGTTCAGCGTCTCCTGGTGGCCGCCGGCGCCCTCTGCGGCGGAGAACGTCAGCAGCGTCGTCTGCGTGTCGAGGCGATCCAGCGTCGGCTTGGCGCCGAGGGCCAGGGGGTCCCGGTCGGCGAACGTGCCGAGGACAGGACAGTGGATGCGGTTGCTCCGTCCTTGCAGGGTGAACAAGGAGACCTTCTGCAGCCAGTCACGGAGGTCGCTGGCTCCGTTGACCCACAGCCCCCGCTGAAGGAAGACCCAGCGCAACCGAGGCTCTGCTTCGATCGCCGCCATCATCTTCGTCAGATCGGCGTCGGAGATCTCCGGGAGCCGTGCGAAGGCCTCGGGCGTCAGGCCGAGCTGCGCGGCCGCGGGTTGGAGTCCCTCGAGGATCGACCACGCCGGCGGGTCCGAGACCACGGCGGCCAGCCGCGGCTCGCCGGTCGCGCCGCGCAGGCACAGGTGCCCGCCCAGGCTCCATCCCTGCAGGACCAGCCGCCGGCGATCGACGTCCGGGCGCGCGACGACGGCATCGACCACCGCCCGGATGACGCGCTCCCACTCGGGAATCAGCGTCACCGCGTCGCGGATGAGGGGCGCTCCCTGTCCCGGTCCGTCGACCAGCACGACGTGGTAGCCGCGGGCCACGGCCTGGAGGCCCATCGCGAGGTACATGTCCGAGACACTGGCGTCGTACCCGTTGACGGTGATGATCGTCGGACGTCGGCGCCTGCCGTCGTCGCCAGCGGCGCGCAGGAACAGCACGGTCAGCCGATGGCCGTCCAGTCTCACCTTCATGGGCTCGGCCGGCGGCTCGGTCAGCGCCATTGCCCGCTCGAACGAGCTCATCTGGGTCTCGAAGGCCGTCGACAAGCGGGGGTCGACCGGCTTCCCGAACAGCAGCTTGTAGCTCACGCTGGCGTACACCGTCGCCCGCAGGTGGTGGTAGCGGGCGGTGTGGGTCTTGCCCTGCCGCTCGGCCTCATCGGCCTTGGCCCGGTGCCGGGTCGCGTGCAGGTACCAGGCGTCGTAGTAGGCACCGTCGTCGTCCGAGGCCATGTCGTTGGCGATCGCCTCGATCTCCCCGACGTCCGCGCCCTCGGCCACGTACTCGAAGGCCCACGCCGCAAACTGGTTCTGCAGCGGGGTCGCGAACAGCTGGATGGCACGGGCGGAGCCCGGGGTCGCGGCCGCGCCGGCCGTCGAGCCGCTGGTCCTCTCGGGCGCGCTGCTCGCGTGGGCTCGTCCGTCGACGCCCGCGATGCCGACCACCGCAGCCGCCGCACCCGCCCCGACGAGGAACCGGCGCCGTCCGATCGCGGACGTCGGGATGTCCATCTGACCGTCGTTGCCCACCCGGTCCCCCCAACTAGTCCACCAACGCCGTCGCCGGACGCTGATCCAGCTGATCAGACGAGCGTACAGCAGCGCGGAGAACGTTGCGGGTGGAACGACGGCGGCTCGCCGGCGCGAGCCTCGGGTGCTCGGCGTGGCTCGCTGAGCCAGAACGCCCATTGCCGTGGGTGCCCAGCGTGACGGGCCCTTACGTCTCTCCGCTACCACCGGGCGGGGAGCCGCGAAGAGCGGTCGTTAGTGTTCGATCCGATGACGCAGGAGCTCCGAACCTTCCTGACCTTCCAGGCCGGTGTGGCCACCGCAGCACTCGATCTCTACCGCGAGATCTTCGACGACTTCGAGCTCATCGAGGTCGACCACTACGGCCCGGGGGACAGCGGACCCGAAGGCACCGTCAAGGTCGCGAGGTTCCGTCTCGCGGGTAGCGAGTTCAGCTGTGCCGACAGCCCGATTCGTCATGAATGGGGCTTCACCCCTGCGGTGTCACTCTTCATCGACTGCGACGACGACCAGGAGCTGGAGCGACTCTTCGATCGGCTCAGTGATGGCGGCCAGGTGTTCATGCCGCTCGACAACTACGGGTTCAGCACACGTTTCGGCTGGGTCGGTGATCGTTACGGGGTGACCTGGCAGCTCAACCTGCCATGACGACGAACACCTGACGCGGCGGGCGATCTGATCCTCTGGGCTCGCATCACGCGATGGGGTCCGACCAGACGAGCGGTCAGACCTGCACGCAGGTGATCGTGAACGTCGGCTCGACCCACGTGCGGTCGGCCTTGGCATAGCCCCTGACCGCGACCGTCTGCGTCGTGCCGTCGGCCTTGACGACGTCGTAGGTCGAGCTGAGCCGGGGCTTCACCGCGAGCTGCGCACCGCCCTCGACGAGGATCGAACCGGGCGCGCCCAGGTAGTCGGCGATGTTGGAGAGCTCGCTGCGCAGGAACTCGATCACCTGCTGCTGGAGCGCCTCATCGACGAGCACGTCGCTCAGGAGGCCGGACGTCTGGCTGAGATCGACGATCCGGGGAGGCTGGGTGGCGTCCGACGAGAACGCCAGTCGGACCGACTGGAGCGCCAGCAGCGTGATGTACGGCTCGAGCTGCTCGAAGAACTGGTACACGCGCACCTGGTCGGACGTGTTGCTCTCCTGGAAGACCTCCTTCCGGAGGACGTGGACCGACGTCGAGATCTCCAGCTCCGAGTTGTACGTCTTCTGCACCGTGTTTCGCTTGGACTCGTCGACCTGCTTGCGGATCGAATCGAACGTCGCCTCGCTCAGCGCGTGCCGGCGGGTATCCGTGTCGCCCGCGACGTGGAGCTGCGCGTTCACCTCGCCGCCCCAGATGCCCGTGGCGCTGGCGTCCCCGTGCGCGCTGGCGTTGAGCTGGTACTTGTACTGCTCGCTGCCGCCGCTCTCCGACGTCGACCTGTCCAGGTGGTCGTAGAAGCTGTTCACGACCGAGGAGTCCTGGCTGTCGAGCAGGCTCTGCTTGATGGTGTCGACGGAGGTGTCCGTCGTCTCCGTCACGAGGATGCGGGTGATCGACGACCCGGCCCCGATCGAGCGGGTGTCGATGAGCCGGCCGAGGTGCGGTGGTCCGACGAACGTCGTGAGCGAGTAGTCCTCCACGAGGAAGAGCTGCGGCCGGCCGAGGAACTGCGCGAAGGCGGGGAACCGCTCCTCGATCAATCCTGCGGCGAGGACCTCCTCCGTGCGGAAGTCGTAGAGGACGAACTGCTCGCCGGAGAGGAAGTAGATGTTCTCCGCGGCCGGCCCCGTCCCGTAGAACGCGAGATCGATCTTGGTGAGGAAGGGTTCCGGGAGGCGCCAGGCGTCGGCGACGGGCATCAGCGGGCAGTCCGTGGCGCCATTGCGAAGGTTGTGCCTGATGTAGTGCCCGTCCTTGAAGAAGTGCGCCTTGCCGTCGAACTCCGATCCGAGGCCGTGCAACGCGGCCGGGGTCCCCGGCGTCGTGAAGGACCCCGCCGCGTCGGTCCAGGCACCGGAGGCCCAGTGGCCGAGGACGCCCGCAGGACCCTCGACCGGGACGAACCCCTGGCTCGAGTCCATGGTCACCCACCACTCGTCCTTGAAGAACACCCACCGGTGCGGGGCCACCGGGCCGGCCCACAACGCGGCGTGGATCCCGGTCTTGAACAGCTCGGGCAGCGTGCCGCCACCCCAGTCAGCGATGCGCTTCGGGCCCTCCTCGATCTCCCCGCTGACGAGGTTGTAGAGGAAGTAGTCGGAGCCCTTGAAGAGCCACATGCGTCCGGGCATGAGGGAGTCGGCGTTGAGCACCGCGTCGAAGCAAGGCCGTTCCGGTGTCGTGTGCGGGTCGCGGAACGCGCTGCGGGGCAGCCCGAGCGACGTGAACACGCGTCGAAGGTCCATCTGGCTGAGCGTGCGGTAGTTGTCGGCCTCGCTCACGATCCTCCCCCTCACCTCGCCCGCCCCGGCGCCGGAGAGTAACCGACCAATCGCGTCGAGCAATCCGCTGCCCCTGAGGGGGGAAGCGATGTGCGCGTCGCCACTTCGGGCGCTTGACTATATGTAGTCAATCTGTTAAATAACCAATCTGTGAAATATCTCCGGGATCGACGACAACGATGACCGTGACGGCCCCCGATCGGTTCGACGTCGTCTTCGCCGCCTTGTCGGACCCCACGCGGCGCTCGATCGTGCGTCGGCTGGCCGGCGGTGAGGCAACGGTGCTCGAGCTGGCCGAGCCCTTCCCGATCAGCCTCCCAGCCATCTCCCGTCACCTGAAGGTCCTCGAGCAGGCGGGTCTGATCAGTCGCGGCCGAGATGGACAACGGCGGCCGTGCCAGCTGCGACCGGAGCCCCTGGTCGAGATCGCCGCGTGGGCCGAGCACACTCGAGCTGCGTGGGAGCACCGTCTCGACCGGCTCGACGCGCACCTCCGACGCACGTCTGACCGCACCGCATCCCGAGCCACATTGGAGAAGCCATGAGCAGTACCCCGTCCATCACCGATCCGACGACGTGGGCTCTCGACCGTGAGATCGTCCTCGTTCGAGTTCTTGACGCCACGCGCGAAGCGGTGTTCGCCGCGTGGACCGATGCGGATGCCTTCTGCCAGTGGTTCGGTCCCGATGGGTTCACCTGCACTGTCCGAGAGATGGACGTGCGCCGGGGCGGTCGAGCGCGCTTCGACATGGTTTCCGGAGACGGCACCGTGTTCACGAATCGCTTCGACTACCTCGAGGTCGTTCCAGGCGAGAGGTTGGTGCTGGATCACGGCTCCGACACCGACGATGACCCGGCACGCTTCCGAGTGACGCTGACCCTCGATGAGCAAGCCGATGGAAAGACGGTGTTGACGCTGCGCCAGCTCCACCCAACCGTCGAGCTGCGAGATGCTGCCATCGGCTTCGGCGCTGTCGAGCTCGGTCTGCAGACGATGCAGAAGCTCGCTCACCACCTCGGGGTCGCCTGAACTCACGCCCGAGGAGACCTCGTTGCGGGTCAGGTCCACCGATCTGACCGACCATCGCCGCCCTAAGGAGCCGCCATGTCGCGCGTCCGCATCCACAACTTCTCGATCTCGCTCGACGGGTTCGCCACCGGCGAGGGGCAGGCCCTCGAGACGCCGTTCGGCCACGCCGGCCATCGGCTCCACGAGTGGCTGCTCGCCACCCGGTTCGCCCGCCGCGAAGTCCTGGGCGAGTCGGGCGGCACCGAGGGTGTCGATGACGCGATGGCCGAACGGCACGGACCCGGGATCGGTGCGGAGATCATGGGCGCGGGCAAGTTCGGCCCTCCGGGCTGGCAGGACGACCCGAAGTGGCGCGGGTGGTGGGGCGACAACCCGCCGTTCCACACGCCGACGTACGTGCTGACCCACCGTCCGCGCCCGTCGCTGGAGATGGAGGGTGGTACGACGTTCCACTTCCTCGACGCCGCGCCAGCGGATGCACTCGAGGTGGCACGGGACGCCGCCGCCGGTCACGACGTCCGCGTCGGTGGCGGCCCGACCATGATGCGCGCGTTCATCGCCGCCGGTCTCGTCGATCACCTGCACGTCGTGCAGGTGCCGATCCTGCTCGGCCGCGGTGTTCGGCTCTGGGACGGCCTGGAGGCGTTGGAGCAGCAATACGACGTGGAGGTGGTCTCGACGCCCAGTGGCGTCACCCACCTCACGTTCACCCGATGACGAGGTCGTCCCCTGAGGGCGAGCTCACGCCCGACACGTCGCGGTCACTCCTGGACGCGGAGCTGTGGGCACGCGCCGGAGGCGTCACCCATCGCAACCTCGGCGTCAGCGCTCCATCAGCGCGCGCAGCGCGGCAAGATCAGCGGTCACCGCGTCGATGTCAGCGGCAAAGTCCGTCTCGCTCATGCCGGGTCGGCGGCGGACGGTGAAGACCACGTCGCAGCCGTCGCCGTTGGGGATCACCCGCATCGGGTTACGAACCGTTTCGCCGACCGGCAGGGTGACGTCGTGGTCCAGAATGCCGAAGTCGTTCGAGGGAGCGAAGGCCACGACGACGCGTCCCATCGGCGAGTCGGCGACCCATTCGCCGTCGACCAGCTGTACGTCCTGATGGGCGAGCCCCGCCGCCCAGGTCGACAGGTTCAGCGGGTTCGAGGCGTAGTCGTACACGTCACCGGCAGGACAATCGATCGTCGTGCTCACATGGACGCTCTCATGCACCATCGCCCCAGTCTGGCCCCACCGTCAGCGCTCTCCGCTTGACATCGACTGCGGGAGGCGTAATCTACAACCAAATGGTTGTAGATACTCTCGAGCGCGGCAAGCAGACCGACCGGCTGTTCTTCGCGCTCAGCGACGCAACACGGCGCGACATCGTCACGCAGACGCTCGACCGTCAGCGCTCCGTCAGCGAGCTCGGCCGGCTGTACCCGATCAGCCTCACCGCGGTGCAGAAGCACGTCGAGGTCCTCGTCGGTGCCGGACTGGTCTCAAAGCACCGGAGCGGACGGGAACAGCTCGTGCGCGGCGAGCTCGACCAGCTGCGCCGCGCGCACGAACTTCTCGAAGAGCTCGAAACGTTGTGGCGAACCCGCCTCGAACGCTTCGAAGGCGTCCTCAAGCAAACCACTGAAGGGGAAGACGAATGACCGTTTGGAACGTCGACAAGAACGCAGAGGCCAAGACCATGGTCATCACTGCGGAGTTCAAGGCGTCCATCACCAACGTGTGGCAGCTGTGGGCCGATCCGCGCCTACTCGAGCGGTGGTGGGGTCCGCCCGGGTTCCCGGCCACCTTCGAGCATCACGACCTCAGGCCGGGCGGCACGATCACCTACTTCATGTCCGGCCCCGACGGCGGCGACAGGTTCGACGGCACCTGGAACGTGGTCGAGGTCGACGCCCCGACGAGGCTCGTGGTCGAAGACGCCATCGTGGAGGACGACGGAACGCCGAGCGACGGCAATTCCATGACTCGCATGGAGATCGACATCGAAGCGGCGGGCGACACGACCCGCATGGTCCTCACCACTCATTTCGACTCGCTCGAAGGGATGGAGCAAGCGATCGCGATGGGCGTGGCCGAAGGCATGAAGGCCTGCATGTCCCAGATCGACGCCCTTCTCGCCGAGGTCGCCGCCTAGGACAGTCACTCCCAGCGGGAGGGCTTGGCCGCCAGCACCCGGCCGACGACGGCTCCTTCGAGTCGGCGGTCGGCGGTCTCAAGGAATCGACCTCGGCGAGCAGACGCTTCAGGTTCTCGACCCGGCGACGGTGGAATCTGACACGCTGGTTCGGTGGGTGCGTGGCCGGCGATCGCCGCAGCCACCAACGCCGCATGGTGCGACCTTGTCTGTCGAACGCACGACATCGATACCCAGGTCGATGACGCCGCCTGGACCAGTCCGACGAGAACGCCGCCGCTCTACCCGGACGCGATCACGCTGGACTCTGACGTTGGACCTCTCGAGCTCCTGGCCCGCATCGACAGCTCGCGGGGGTGTTCGATCAAGGACAGCTTCGCCTCGCTCGGCCTGACACGCCACGGGTTCCGGCTGCTGTTGGACGCACAGTGGCTCGTCCGGCCCCCGACCACGCCGGACGTCACCACGGTGGGCCCGCACTGGACGGTCGTCCGGGACATCGATGCCTTCACCGCATGGGAACACGCATGGCGGCACCACAACGGCCAGTCGGGCGTTCTCCGTGCCGAACTGCTCCGTGACCCCGCAGTGACAGTGCTCGCGGCACGGGTCAAAGGTCACGTCCTTGGCGGAGCAATTCTCAACTGCAGCACCGCCGTCGTTGGCCTGTCGAACTTCTTCGCCGACGACGAGATCGCATCGGTGAGCTGGCGGGGCTGCCTCGCCTTGGCGAGTGCCCTCTACCCCGGAACGACCCTTGTCGGCTACGAGACAGGCAACGCCCTGGAAACTGCAGCCCAGCACGGCTTCGCTCCCGTCGGCCCGCTCCGGGTGTGGTTGCGCTGAGGCTCCCGGCGATCCGGTCACCGGAGCTCGCCAGCGAGCAGTCCGACCAGAGCAGCGCACGCATCCGTCGATCTGTCACTGGCGGGTCGGCCGTTTCACACTGTCGGTTTGCACGCGACCATCAACAGGTGCGCGCTCGCGCCCAGCAGGGAGGGCTCGGACTCGACGACGCGAGCGGCGAAGAGGATCGCTTCCCTGCTGGCCTCGTCATCCCAACGATCGAAGATGTGATCGAGCCAGCCGGCGACACCTTCGACGCCGACCACTTCAACACAGCCCATTCCGGCCGCCGCCGCCTCGTCAGGAAGCTCGGAAGGATCGTGGAAGTAGGCCGTGGTGAACCAATGCGGGACCCGTTCCGGATTGCGATGCTGACCGTCTCGCAGATCTTGTTCCACGATCGTTCGGAACCGTCCGTCAAAGAGGAACCCGCGACTGAGTCCATCGAGCAGGGACGCGAACCTCGAGATCGCAGCCACGAAAACGAACCCACCGGCTCGAACGACGCGACACGCCTCCTTCAACGCACGAACCCGATCGGACCGGTCTGTGAGGTGCTAGAGCGGACCGAGCAGTAGTACGGCATCGAAGCTGTCGTCAGTGGCGGCGAGATCACGGGCGTCGCCGACCTCAGCCGTGATTCGCCTCCCCGGCATCCCGAGATGCCGCGCCGCATCTACATGGTCCGGCATTGGATCGACGACGTGGACGCTATGGCCGTCGTCTGCCAGCCACTCGGCATGCACTCCTGGCCCTCCACCGACATCCAGAATCCTCAGTGGCGCTTTCGGGAGATACCGCCGGAGGATCTCCTGTGTGCGCACCAGCTCGAGACGACCAGCGCGACGCGTCAGCCGATCCGCCTCGGCGATCTCGATCTCGTAGTGCACCCGAACCTCAGACGGCGGCTCCACCAGACGCAAGAGTACGGCCGTCCTACGGACGCGGCGGTTGCGTTCTCGCC
>JBKPRL010000054.1:0-7251 GCA_046734535.1 bacterium
CCACCTTACCGTCGTCCCCCTCTCCCACGGCGGACCCCTCGCGACAGCACCGCGTCCGCGGCGCCACCCACACCACCCGTCGGCGGGCACTTCCGTGCCTGCCTCCGAGGATGTCAGCCATCTACCCGATGAATGGGCAGATCGCTGACAACCTCGGACGGTGTCAGCGATCTCCCCGCGCCGCGGCGGCGCCGGACGGGGCCGGACGGGGCCCGGTACAGCTTTGCTCAAGCCGGGTCGGCGGGGCGGAGCTTGGGGGCGATGGCGGAGAGCATGCCGTTGACGAACCGGCCCGAGTCGTCGGTGGAGAAGCGCTTGGCCAGCTCCACGGCCTCGTCGATGACAACGGCGACCGGCACGTCGGGTCGGTCCTTCAGCTCGTAGAGGGCGAGGCGCAGCAGGTTGCGGTCGATGGCCGGCATGCGCTCCAGGCTCCAGTTGCGGGCGTGGGCCGCGATGAGCTCGTCCAGCTCGGGCCGGTTCGCCTCGACGCCCGCGACCAGGTCGGTCACCAACGGCGCCGGCGGGACGGGCAGGCTGGCCAGGACCTCACCGGGCGCCACGCCCTTCGACTCGGCCTCGTACAGGAGCGCCAGGGCCCGCTCGCGGGCGTCCGAGCGGGCGTCCTCCCGCAGGTCGTCGTGGGGCACGGGTCAGACCCGTGTGACGTACTCGCCGCTGCGGGTGTCGACCTTGACCCGGTCGCCGGGGTTGACGAAGAGCGGGACCTGGATGACGAGACCGGTCTCCAGGGTGGCCGGCTTGCGGGCACCGGACACCCGATCGCCCTGCACCCCCGGCTCGGTCCGGGCGATGGTGAGCTCGACCGACGGGGCGATCTCCACCTGCACGATCTCGCCCTGGAAGGTGGCCAGGTTGGCGGTCATCTGCTCGACCAGGTAGTCGGCGGCCTCGCCCAGCGCCGCGGGCGGGACGTGGACCTGGTCGTAGGAGGTGTTGTCCATGAAGACGTAGTCGTCACCGTCGCGGTAGAGGAACTGCATGTCGCGCTTGTCGACGATGGCCTGCTCGACCCTGATGCCGGCGTTGAAGGTCCGCTCGAGCACCGCGCCCGTGCGGACGTTCTTCAGCTTGGTGCGCACGAACGCCCCACCCTTGCCCGGCTTCACGTGCTGGAAGTCGACGACGGTGAACAGGCCGTTGTCGAGCTGCAGGGTGATGCCGTTCTTCAGGTCGTTGGTGGAGATCGCAGGCATGACAGGTCCTTCGGGGTGTGCGTGAGGGGGCGGCAGCCCTCGCTCGTGACGAGCACGGAGTCCTCGATCCGGACACCGCCGAGTCCTGCACGATAGACCCCGGGCTCCACGGTCACCACGTCCCCCACCTGCAGCGTGTCGACGGAGCTGGCCGTGGCCCACGGCACCTCGTGGATGAGCAGCCCGACCCCGTGACCGGTGCCGTGCGTGAACTGCTCGCCGTAGCCAGCCGTCGTCAGGCGGGTGCGGCACACCGCGTCCAGGTCGGCACCGGCCAACGCCGGCCGGGCGGCCGCCACGCCAGCCGCCTGCGCCTCCTCCACCGCCGCGAACGCGTCGACCAGCCAGGGATCGACGTCGCCGAGCAGCGCGGTGCGCGTCATGTCGGAGTGGTAGCCGTCGTACAGCGCGCCGAAGTCGAGGATCAGGCAGTCGCCCTCCCGGATCGGACGATCCGAGGTGCCGTGGTGGGGCTTGGCTGCGTTCGGTCCGCTGGCGACGATGGACGGGAAGCTCGGAGCCTCGGCGCCGAGGGCGCGCATGCGGTCCTCGAGGGCGAGGGCGAACGCCGCTTCGGTCGGCTCGGTGTCCAGCAGCCCGTGGACGTCGGCCAGGGCCCGGCTGGCCAGCGCGCAGGCGTGCTCGATGCGGGCCACCTCACCGGCATCCTTGGTCCGCCGCTCGGCCTCGACCAGCCCGGAGGTCGCCACAAGGCTGGGCGACAGCGCCTCCCGGTAGCGGTCGTAGGCGGCCCAGCTCACGTGCTCGGCTTCCAGACCGAGACGGCCGAGGCCGCGGACGCTGCCGGCCAGCAGCTCCATCTGGACGGCCAGGGACCGCCCGATGGCGACGCGGGCCTGCGCCCCGGCCCCGGCCAGCTCCTCGGTGGCCCGCTCCTCGTAGCGACCGTCGGTCACCAACACGAGCTCGTCGGGCAGGAGGAGCGCGCGGCCGGCCGAGCCGGTGAAGCCGGTCAGCCAGCGCACGTTGGTCAGGTCGGTGACGAGCAGCGCGTCGATGCCCGCGGCCGCCATCCGGGCCCGGACCCGACCGGCGCGAGGACCGACCTCGAGTGGCGGTATCGGGCCGGATGGCACCGACCGGGGCGGGAGGTCGTAGGGCGCGGTCACGACGGGCCTCCGATCAGCCGGGCCAGCGCTTCGATCGCCAGCTCGTAGCCGGTCGCCCCGAACCCCACGATCGAGCCGACCGCCACCGGCGCGACCACGCTGGTGTGCCGCCACGGCTCGCGGGCGTTGGGGTTGGAGATGTGGACCTCGACGACGGGGCCGTCGAAGGCGGCCAGCGCGTCGTGGAGCGACCAGGCGTAGTGGGTCAGCGCCCCGGGGTTGACGAGGATGGCGGCGCAGCGGCCGCGCGCGCCGTGGATGGCGTCGACCAGATCGCCCTCGTGGTTGCTCTGCAGATCCTCGAGCTCGAGGCCGCGGGCCAAGGCGGCCGAGCGGGCGCACGCGACGTGGTCGGCGAGGGTGGCCGTGCCGTACACCTCCGGCTCCCGCTCGCCCAGGAGGTTGAGGTTGGGCCCGTGGAGCAACAGGATGACAGGAGGACCCGCCGGGGCGTCCTGCTCGCTGGCCGAGTAACTCACGCGCTCATGCTCCCATGCGGGCCAGCGCCGCCTCCACGGACACCCGCGGCACACCGGCCACCAGCTCGACGCCGCGTGGGCCGTCGAGCACGAACGTCAGCCCGTCGATGGCCTTCTTGTCGCGGGCCATGAGCGCCACCAGCCGGTCAGGGTCAGAACCGTGCGGCAGCACCCACGTGAGGCCGTAGGCCTCGAGGACGCGCCGGTGGTCGTCGACGCGCGCCTGGTCGATGCGGCCGAGCTCGGCCGCCAGCTCGGCCGCGTACACGAGGCCGACGGCCACCGCCTCGCCGTGGCGCAGGTCGTGGTCTCCCTCGATCTCCAGCGCATGGGCGAGGGTGTGGCCGTAGTTCAGGACGGCCCGCCCGGTGGCGCCGTTGCCGCCCGCGCCCTCGCGCTCGTCGCCGCTCACGACGGCGGCCTTGATGGCGACGCAGGCCGCCACCCGCTCCTCCATCGGGAGGGCAAGGAGATCGTCCCCGGTCAGGAAGTGGTACTTGGCCATCTCGCCGAGGCCGCTGCGGCACTCCCGCTCGGGCAGGGTGGCCAGCACGTCGAGGTCGCAGAGCACGGCGGCCGGTTGCCAGAACGCGCCGACCAGGTTCTTGCCCTCCGGCAGGTTCACACCGGTCTTGCCGCCGATGGCGGCGTCGATCATCCCGAGCAGCGTGGTGGGGACGTGGATCACCGGTACGCCTCGGTGGTAGGTCGCGGCGGCGAAGCCACCGACGTCGGTCACGAGGCCCCCGCCCACGGCGACCACGCAGTCCGCGCGGGTGAGGCCGCCGCGAGCGAAGGCGCGACACAGGTCCTCGACCGTGGACAGCGTCTTGTGGCGCTCACCGTCACCGATCTCGCATCGCAGCACCGCGCGGTCCAGGTGGACGAGATCGGGAAGGCCGGCCTGCGTGACGAGGGCGACCCGCCGGACCCCGTCGGGCAGCACGTCGCCCAGCCGGCGGGAGGCGCCGGCGCCGACCCACACGTCGTACGCGCGACCCGGCAACGGCACTTGGACGCGGATCACGACCGCTCCCGCTCGTCGAGAGCGTCCAGCACCTGTTCGGTGACCTCCTCGACCGTGGCCTCGCCCACCTCGAACGTCACGTCGGCCACCTCGCGGTAGAGGGTCTCGCGCTCGGCGGCGAGGCGGCGCAGGGTCGTGAGTGGGTCGTCATCGATCAGGGGGCGATGGTCCTGGTGACGCACCCGACCGACCAGCACCTCGGGAGGGGCGTCGAGCCGCACGGTGAGCACGTCGGGCCGTTCGAGCAGGCGTCGGTTCTCCTCCCGGAGGACGACGCCGCCGGCCGCCCCGATGACGACGGGGTCCGGCGAGGCCAGGGCCTCCCGGAGCACCTCGCTCTCCATCACGCGGTACGCCGGCTCGCCCTCGGTCAACCAGATGTCCCGCACGGTCCGCCCTTCCCGCGACTCGATCATCTGATCGCTGTCGAGGAACGGCCGGTGGCGGGCCTCCGCGACCCGCACGCCGATGGTGGTCTTGCCGGAGCCCATCATGCCGACGAGCGCGAGGTGGACCCTCACGGCCGCCCGCTCACCGCAGCGAGGCGCGGTAGGCCGCGGCGTTGCGGGTGAGCTCGGCGACCGAGTCCCCACCGAACTTGCGCTGTGCCTCGGCCGCCAGGACCAGTGCGACCATGGTCTCGGCGACGACCCCCATGGCCGGGACCGCGGTGACGTCCGTGCGTTCCTTGAAGCTGACCGTCTCCTCCTTGGTCTCGACGTCGACGGTCTTCAACGTCGGCCGGTTCAGCGTCGCCAACGGCTTCATGGCCGCTCGGACGACGAGCAGCTCGCCCGTGCTCATCCCGCCCTCGGTGCCGCCAGCCAGGGTGGACTCGCGGCGGTAGCCGCCGTCGGCGCCGCCCTCCCAGACGATCGGATCGTGGGCCCGCGAACCGCGTCGGGCAGCGACCTCGAAGCCGTCGCCGATCTCGACGCCCTTCACGGCCTGGATGCTCATCACGGCCTGGGCCAGCAGCGCGTCGAGCTTGCGGTCCCAGTGGACGTGGCTGCCCAGCCCCACGGGAACGCCGTAGCCCAGGACCTCGACGATGCCGCCGAGCGAATCGCCCTCCTTCGCCGCGGCTTCGATCTCGGCGACCATCGCGTCGGCCGCGGCGCGGTCGAAGCAGCGCACCGGCGACTCGTCGACCGCGTCGAGGTCCGCCGGCCCGGGCCGGGCCTCGCTCTTCGTGCGGGCGCCGCCCATCTGGATGACGTGGCTCAGCACGGACACGCCGAGCTCGGCAAGCAGGGCCTTGGCCAGGTGGCCGGCGGCGACCCGTGCTGCGGTCTCCCGGGCGCTGGCCCGCTCCAGCACGTCCCGGGCATCGCCGAAGCCGTACTTCTGCATGCCGGCCAGGTCGGCGTGACCAGGACGGGGCTGGGTCAGGGGCCGCTCGGTGCGGCCGGGCGCCGGCGACATCTCCTGGTGCCAGCGGTCGGACTTCGACCACTCACTGTTCTTGATCTCGATGGCCACCGGCGACCCGAGCGTCCGGCCGTGGCGGATCCCGCCGAGCAGCGTGATCTCGTCGGCCTCGAAGCGCATCCGTGGCCCGCGGCCGAAGCCGAGCCGGCGGCGGGCCAGCTCGCCCTGCACCTCTTCCGCCGTGACGGCCAACCCGGCGGGCAGACCCTCGACGATGACGACGAGGGCCGGACCGTGCGACTCGCCGGCGGTCAGGTAGCGGAGCACCCCGGCATGGTACCGGGACGTCCAGAGGGCCTTCGGGGGTCCTCGGGGCCTTCAGGGTCAGGCCACGCCCAGGACCACGGCCAGCGCCGCGCCGGCCACGAGGTACGGCCCGAACGCCAGCGTCAGGTCGCGGCGGCGGTGCCGGATCATCAGCACGAGGCCGCCGAGCGCGCCAAGGAGGCCGGCGAGCAGCAGGGCGACCAGCACGAGGTCGAGCGATCGGGCCCCCACGACCAGGCCGAGCAGCACACCGAGCTTGACGTCGCCGAAGCCCATGCCTCGGGGGCTGGCCAGGTGGAACGCGAGGAGGACGCCGGCCATGGCCGCGGCGCCGAGCAGCCCGTGGGCCGTCGGCCCGACGGCGCCGGTCAGCGCGCTGCGCGCCGCCAGGATGACGAGGACGGCAGCCGCTCCGCCCAAGGTGAGCGGGTCGGGCAGCCGCCGTTCCCGCAGGTCGACGAGGACGAGCGGCACGAGGAAGGCGGTGGCGACGGTGTCGACGGCGAGCTGGCCGTGACCCCAGCCGGCGTGGACCAGCCCGACGAGCACGACGCCGGCGACCGTGAGCACGATGTCGCGCCGCTCACGCGCGCCGACCGGCCGGGCGACGGCGGCGACGAGGGTCGTGGTGCGGGACACGTCATCCAGACGGCCGACCGCGCGGACGATGACGCGTGCCCGACCTCGGCCACCGTCGCGGTCTTCCGGCGCGGGATCGTCTCGCCCGCGCGACGATCCCGCGCCAGAAGCCGACACGACAGGACCAGTGGCGTGCCGATCGCCGGCCGCGGGCTACGGGCTACGAGCCCGTCAGCGCCGCCTCGGCCGCGTCCCGCATGATGTCGCGCGGCGCTTCCAGCCCGGTCCAGAGCTCCAGCTGGCGCGCGCCCTGGTGGACGAGCATCCCGAGACCATCCACCGTCCGGCAGCCCCGCGCCGCAGCCGCGACCAGGAGGGGGGTGCGCAGGGGGTGGTACACGAGGTCGGCGACGACCTGGCCCGCTCGCAGGCGCCCCGGGTCCACCGGCAGCGCGCCGTCCTCGCCCATGCCGAGCGGCGTCGCCTGCACGAGGAGATCGGCGCGGCCGACATCGTCCGGACCGCCGGCGCGCCCCCGCCCGGTGGCGAGGGCGGCCGCGGCCTCGCCAGAGCTCGCGGTGCGGTTCACCACGACGACCTCCCGGCAGCCCGCACCGGCCAGCGCGAGCACGATGGCCCGCGCCGCTCCGCCCGCGCCGAGCACGACCGCGGCCATCCCCGCCGGGTCGATCCCGTGGTCGATCCGAAGGGTGTCGAGGAAGCCGTCGCCGTCGGTGCTCTCGCCCCGGAGGCGGCCGTCCGGCCCCACCACGACGGTGTTGGCCGCGCCCAACGCCTCGACCGTCGCGCTGCGCTCGTCGACCAAGGCGGCGACGTCGGCCTTGTGCGGCATCGTCACCGAGAGCCCGGCCAAGCCGAGGGCCCGAACCGCGTCGAGCGCCCTGCGCGCGCCGCCGGCCGGGACCTCGAAGGCGACGTAGCACCAGTCCAGACCGCACGCCGCGAGCGCGGCGTTGTGCATCGCCGGCGAAAGGCTGTGGCCCACCGGCGAGCCGATGATGCCCGCCACGCGCGTCCGGCCACTGATCCGAGGCGACGCCGCCGCGGGCCGGCTCACCCGAGCAGTCCGGCCGCCCGCGCCTTCGCGACGTTCTTCAGGT
>JBKPRL010000055.1:0-9873 GCA_046734535.1 bacterium
CCCCCCCCCCCCCCCCCCCCCCCCCCCCCCCCCCCCCCCCCCCCCCCTTTTCAAGCAGAAGACGGCATACGCGATGGAGATTAGTGTCTCGTGGGCTCGGAGATGTGTATAAGAGACAGGGTCTGGACCGCACCCGGGACCGTCGCTGTCGAGTTGAACGACAGCAGGCCGGCCGGGACGGGGAACCCGGCCGGCGCGGTGCTGGGCAGCAGGGCGATGTCGACGCTGACCGGAATCTGGAAGCTCTGGCCCGCGGCCGAGCAGGTGTAGGTGGTGCTGACCGGCGCGGCTGAAGCCGACGTGCTGGTGACGCCGACGAGGCCGGCCGTGGCCAGCGCCGCGGCGGTGCCGCCGACGGCGACGCGCGAGGCGAGACGTGCAAGGTTCATGAGGACGAGCCTTTCCAAAGTGACGAGGTGCTGCTCCCATCGCGGCGCCACTCCCCGGCCGCGATTTCAGGGGACGTTACCCGGCGGAAACAACGGCGTCGACCCCGGGGCATACCAAGCATCAGCAGCACGTGGTTCCGAGGCGGTAGCGGGCGTACCTACCGTGGCGGCATGGCCGAGGTGACGTGGACCGCCGAGATGATCACCTCACCGGTCGACCTGGTGGCACCGGTCTTCCGCCGTCCGGTGGAGCTGGACGGCGGCCACGGCGCGGTGGGCGCGGCCGTCCTGCACGTCTCCAGCCTCGGCGTGCACGAGTGCTTCGTGGACGGCGTACCGGTCTCGCCGGAGGTGCTCTCGCCCGGCTGGTCGGCGTACGAGTGGCGGCTGCGGTACCGCTCGCACGACGTCACGTCCCTCCTCCGTGCCGGATCAGAGCTGACCGTGGCGCTCGGGAACGGCTGGTGGCGAGGGCGGCTCGGCTTCCTCGGCGGTCGGGCGCTGTACGGCGACCGGCTCGGGCTGATCGCGCAGCTGCACGTCGTGTTCGAGGACGGCCACGAGCAGGTCGTGGCCACGGATCCGTCCTGGACGGTGGGGCCGTCTGACACGATCGCCGACGACCTGTACGACGGCCAGACCATCGACGCGCGCCGTCGCAATCCGGACTGGATGCCGCAGGAGCTGGCCGCGGTGCCTCTGGCGTTCGACGCCTCCGTGCTGGTGCCTGCCATCGGGCCGCCCGTCGTACGTCACGAGACCCGGCGGCCGGAGCGCATCTGGACGTCGCCGTCGGGCGCGACGCTGGTCGACTTCGGGCAGAACCTGGTGGGCTGGGTGCGGTTCAGCGCGCGGGGCCGCGCCGGGGACGAGGTCCGGATCCGGCACGCCGAGGTCCTCGAGGACGGCGAGCTCGGGACGCGCCCGCTGCGGGACGCGCAGGCGACCGACCGCTTCATCCTCAGCGGCGGGTTCGACTCGTTCGAGCCGACGTTCACGTTCCACGGGTTCCGCTACGTCGAGGTGACCGGACCGCTCGACCCGGCCTCGCTGGACGCCGTCGTCGTCCATTCCGACCTGCGCCGCACCGGCACGTTCGAGTGCTCCGACCCACTGCTCACCCAGCTCCACCGCAACGTGGTCTGGGGGCTGCGCGGCAACTTCCTCGACGTGCCGACCGACTGCCCGCAGCGCAACGAGCGGCTCGGCTGGACCGGCGATCTGGCCGTGTTCGCCTCGTCGGCGGCGTACCTCTACGACGTGTCGGCGTTCCTGTCCGACTGGCTGGTCGACCTCGACGTCGAGCAGCGGAACGCGGAGGGGCTCGTGCCGGTCGTGGTGCCCGACGTGCTCAAGCGGATGCCGCCTCCCCCGGGGCTGCCACCGCTGGACACCGCGGCGATCTGGAGCGACGCGTCGGTGTGGGTGCCGTGGACGCTCTTCCAGGCGTACGGCGACCCGGCGGTGCTCGCGCGCCAGTACGACTCGATGTGTGCGCATCTGCGCCGGGCGGCCACCAAGGTGTCGCCGAGCGGGCTGTGGGACGGCGGCTTCCAGTTCGGCGACTGGCTGGATCCCGACGCGCCGCCCGACCAGCCGTGGCGGGCGAGGGCGGACCCGGGCGTGGTGGCGACCGCCTGCTTGCACCGGACGGCACGCATCGTCGCCGAGGTGGCGACGCTGCTCGGGCACGAGGCGGACGCCGGGGAGTTCGCTGCCCTGTCCGACAGGCTGCGAGTCGCGTTCAACGCCGCGTACGTCGAGGCGGACGGGACAGTCCACTCCGACTGCACTACGGCGTACACGCTCGCGATCGTCTTCGACCTGCTCTCCCCCGAGCTCGAGGCCCTGGCCGGTGAGCGGCTGGCCGAGCTCGTCGTGAAGAGCGGCCATCGCATCTCCACCGGGTTCGCCGGGACGCCGTACATCTGCGAGGCGCTCGCCCGCACCGGCCACCTCTCGGATGCCTACGCGCTGCTGCAGCAGCGCGAGTGCCCGTCCTGGCTCTACCCGGTGACGATGGGCGCGACCACCGTCTGGGAGCGCTGGGACTCGATGCTGCCGGACGGCTCGATCAACCCCGGCGAGATGACGTCGTTCAACCACTACGCGCTGGGCGCGGTGGTGGACTGGATGCACCGCACTGTGGCCGGCATCGCCCCCCTCTCCCCCGGCTACGCGTCGGTGCTCTTCGCTCCTCGCCCCGGTGGCGATCTGACCTGGGCCTCCGCCTCACTGGAGACCAGGCAAGGGCTGGTGGCGATCCGCTGGGAGCGCTCGGCCGACGAGCTGGTCGTCGAGACCACGCTGCCCGACGGTGTGACCGGTGTGCTGTCACTGGCGGACGGGCGTGAGCTCGAGGTGGGGTCCGGGGTCCAGACCTTCACCTGAGGCCGGGCAGCACCGCTGACCAGCCGCCGTCGACGACGAGATTGGCACCGGTGACGTACGACGCAGCGTCGCTGGCCAGGAACAGTGCGCAGCGGGCCACCTCCTCCGGCCGGCCGATGCGGCCCAGCGGGATGGCGCCGGCGATCTGGCGCATCGGATGGTCGTCGGCCAGCAGGTCGCCCGTGGTCGCCGGCGTCTCGATCATCCCCGGGCTGACGCAGTTGACCCGAATCCCGTGCGGAGCGCCCTCGGCGGCCAGCTGCTTCGTCAGGGCGATGACGCCGCCCTTGGTGACCGTGTGCGCGACCCGGGTGTTGGTCATCGAGCCGGTGAGGCCGGCGGTCGAGCCGACCAGGATGACGGTGCCGCCGGTGCGCTTGAGGTGGGGCCACGCGTGCTTGACCGGGAAGAACACGACGTCGAGCTCGTGGCGGAGGACGAAGTCCCACTCCTCGGCCGTCGTGTCCTCCAGCGGCGAGAAACGGGTGGCGCCGGCGTTGGCGTAGAGCACGTCGATGCGCCCGTGCTCGCGGGCGCTCGTGTCGATCCAGTCTCGAGTGGCGGCCTCGTCGGTGAGGTCGACGACGTCGACGCCCGCGGCCGGCTTCACGTCGCAGCCGACCACGGTCGCGCCGGCCTCCCGGAACAGCTCGGCCGCGACCGCGCCCTGGCCGCCCGCCGTACCGGTGACGAGCGCGACCCGGCCTGCGAGCGAGATCATCGACCGGCCAGCGTGTCCTCGACCCAGTCCGCGACGAACGCGTTGATGTGCGGCATGTGGTCGAGGCCGACGTGCTCGGCAGCTCCCTCGTCGACGGTGAAGATGCGCAGCTCGCGCTTCGGGCTGTTGAGGGCCTGGTCGTAGGACTGGTGGGCGTACTCCACGGGGATCTGCCGGTCGTTCGCGCCATGGGCGATGAGGAACGGGACCGTGAGCTTGTCGACCACGCCGTTGAGGTGGATGCCCTCGGCGTACTCGATGAACTTCGCGACGTCGTCGAAGCCCCACACCCACAGGACGTGCTCCCAGTAGTGCGGCACCGGGTTCTCTCCCTCGCGCTGGAGCCGTCGCTTCTGGACCTCGCCCCAGTTGTGGTTGGCGCCCCAGACGGCGACGAACTTCAGCCGCTTCTCGAAAGCGGCAGCGCGTGGGGCGTAGTAGCCGCCGAGCGACCAGGCCGCCAGGCCGATCCGGTCGGCGTCCACGTCGCTGCGCGTCTCGAGGTGGTCGACGCAGGCCTTCGCCCAGTCCTCGGTCTCGATGCGGGCCTTGAGGTCCTGGAAGCGCAGCGCCTCGCCCGAGCCCGGGCAGTCGACCATCAGCACCGAGACCCCGCGCTCGCGCATCTCCTGCGGCCAGCCCGAGGTGTACATGTGCTCCTTGGTCGAGTCCAGGCCGTTCCACATGATCACGCAGGGCGCCGGCTCGCCGTTCCTGCTCGCGTTCGAGAAGTACGCCGGCAGCGTGGTGCCCTCGAACGGCACCTCGACCCGGGTGGTCGCCGGGTCGGCGAGCTCGAAGACCTTGGCGAAGGCGTCGAGCGCCTGCTGGTAGAACTCCCGGCGGCCGGGGTCGGCGTTGCTCAGCATCCGCTCGGCCTGGCAGACGTAGAGACCGGAGCGGTACCACTGCTGCCCCGCGGTGCGCAGGTGGCCGGCGGCCTCGGAGGCACGCGCCTGCTCGGCGACCTGGTCGGCGATCGCCTTCCACGACTGCATGAAGATCCTGCTGCCCGAGTTGACGTCCGGAGCCTCGCGCGCCGGCCGGCAGGCCCGGTCGACCTCGTCGATGGCACCACCGTTGTTCAGCGTGGCGCACACCCCGAGGTTCCAGACGTACTTGGGCCCGGTGAAGTACTCGAACATGCCGCCGACTGTGCCTGCCGTCACGTGCGCGCGGAAGCGCGGACTCCTGATGGCCGCCATCCCCGCTGGCGATGCCCGTCCGGCTGCGGTTGTCCCTACTGTCGCGGCATGGACATCACCGTCGAGCACGACGACCTCGGCACCCACTTCAACTGGTCGCTCGACGGCGTCACACCGCGGATGATCGACTGGTTCTGGTCGAACATGGAGAAGGGCTTCGTGCTGTGGCACCCCGAGCAGCACGAGTACCTCGAGTGGCCGGTGCCGCCGAAGCACGGTGACCCGCTCGGCGCGATCCACAACGCTCCGCAGACATGGGACGACGGCGTCCGCCAGGACCTCTTCATCCGGTTCGAGCGGCTGGAGGACGTGCCACCGGAGATCCTAGAGGTGATCGTCCACGACCACGTGATGGTCGTGGCGGGCCTCGGGCTCTCGCGCGAGGAGCTGGAAGCCGACGATCCGCTCGGCTACCGGGTGCACCAGTGGTCGGCGTGCGACACCGGCGTCCTCGGCCGCTCGAGCGGCATCGGCGCGCGCAAGCCGGAGGACGCGGCCGCCGGCAAGGTGTGGGCCGCGCACGCTGCCGAGGAGATCGCCAACTGGGAGGTCTTCCTCCCGACGCTGTACCGGCTGTGGCGCGTGGTGCCCGAGGGACCGCGGAACCCGTACGCCGACCTCAGCGTCACGGGGCGGGGCCGCGAGGCGCGGTACGGACACGTGCGCTGAATCGCCGCGTTGAATGGCCTCACTTGCGGGTACCTGCCATGCTGGCAGCAAGCAGTCATCTCGGACCCCGATGGCGTCCCTTCTCGTCGCACCCCGGAGATCGAATGACCGTCGTAGACACCCCCACCCAGAGCCCGACGGCCCATCTGACGGCCGAGGACATCGAGGCGATCGGCGCCGAGCTCGACGCCATCCGGCAGCGGGTCCTCGAGAGTCGCGGCGAGCGCGACGCGACGTACATCCGGCGGGTCATCACCGTCCAGCGGGCGCTGGAGCTCGGCGGCAGGGCGATCCTGCTCCTCGGCACCCGGCGCTCTGCGTGGTGGATCGGCACCGCGAGCCTCTCGCTGGCCAAGATCCTCGAGAACATGGAGATCGGCCACAACGTCCTGCACGGTCAGTGGGACTGGATGCGTGACCCGAAGATCCACTCGACCACCTGGCAGTGGGACCACGCGTCGCCGCCCGAGCAGTGGAAGCGCGCCCACAACGAGACGCACCACAAGTACACGAACATCATCGGCAAGGACAACGACCTCGGCTACGGCATCATGCGCGTCGCCGAGGAGCAGGATTGGGAGCCCTGGCACCTCACCCAACCGCTGATCAACCTCTTCACCGCGTGCATCTTCGAGTGGGGCATCGCCATGTACGACGCCGACCTCGGCGATCTCGCCGGCAAGAAGGAGATGACGGCTGAGGACAAGCGCCGGCTGCGCCTCATGCTGCGCAAGGCCGGCCGACAGGTCGCCAAGGACTACGTCGTGCATCCGGCTCTCACCGGCAGGCGGTTCAAGCGCACCCTGGCCGCGAACGCCGTCGCCAACCTCACCCGCAACGTGTGGAGCCACTCGGTCATCATGTGCGGCCACTTCCCCGAGGGTGTCGAGACCTTCGAGCTCGAGACGCTCGACGAGAACGAGACCAAGGGTGAGTGGTACCTCCGCCAGATGCTCGGCTCGGCCGACATCTCCGGCAGCCCGCTGATGCACCTGATGACCGGCAACCTCTCCCACCAGATCGAGCACCACTGCTTCCCCGACCTGCCGAGCAACCGGTACGCCGAGATCGCGCCGGACGTCGAGGACCTCTTCCAGCGCTACGGGCTCAGCTACAACACCCGGCCGCTGGTTCCGCAGGTGGCCTCTGCCTGGCACCGGGTCCTCCGGCTCTCGTTCCCCAACGGCTGGCTGGAGGAGACGAACCGGCGCAACCTGGGCAGCCAGCTGAAGAAGCTGGGCCGCGCGATCAGGGCCAAGCACGCCTGACGCTCGCGCTGGTCGAGCTCGTCGAGACCTCCGCAACCTGGGAGCCGACCCTGCGGACATCTCGACAGGCTCGATGAGCGGTGGTCGAGTCCCAGCCCGCCTGATGTGAGCCATCACCACCGCCACGTTCCGATCGAGCAGCGGAGCGAACAGGCTGGACCGGTGAGTGAACGAACCTTCCCGCCCGGCTTCCTCTGGGGTGTGGCGCACGCAGGCCACCAGGTCGAGGGCGACAACACCAACAGCGACACCTGGTTCGCCGAGCACGTGACGCCGACGGTCTTCGCGGAGCCGTCCGGCAAGGCGTGCAACAACTGGGAGCTGTGGCGCGAGGACGTCGGGCTGGCCAAGGACCTGGGCATGACGGCGTACCGATTCTCGGTCGAGTGGGCCCGCGTGGAGCCCGAGGAGGGCGCCTTCGACGAGGCGGCGCTCGACCACTACGAGGCGATCGTCGACGAGGTGGTCGCGCAGGGCATGGCGCCGGTCGTCACCTTCAACCACTTCACGTGCCCGCACTGGTTCGCCCTGCGCGGCAGCTGGCTCGACCCGAAGGCGGCTGAGCTCTTCGCACGCTACTGCGAGCGGGTCGTGGACCGGTTCGGCGACCGGATCGCGTACGCCGTCACGCTCAACGAGCCGAACCTCCCGCACGTGCTGTCGTGGTTCGGCCTCCCGGAGTTCGTGCGCGACCTCGAGCGGCAGACGCTGGCCGCGGCCGCCGAGGCGGCGGGCGTGGATCGGTACCGGCTGGCCAACGTGGTCGTCCCCGAGGAGATCCAGGCGACGGAGGACGGTCTCGCCGCCGGCCACCGTGCCGCGCGGGCAGCGATCCGGGCCCTGCGCCCGGAGCTGCCGGTGGGGTTGTCGCTGGCGATCATGGACGACGTCGTGGTCGAGGGCGCCGAGCCGGCGGTGCGCGACCGCAAGCGCGTGGAGTGCTACCAGCCCTGGCTCGAGCTGGCCCGCGACGACGACTTCATCGGCGTGCAGAACTACGAGCGGGTCCCGTTCGACTCCGACGGCATCGTGAAGCCGGCCGCGGACGCGGCCGTCAACGTGATGGGTACGGAGGTCGAGCCGCTCTCGCTGGCCGGCGCCGTCAACTACGCCCACAACGTCGCGCAGGTCCCGGTGCTGGTCACCGAGCACGGCATGGGCACGCCGGACGACACGTTGCGCGCGGCCTTCATCGAGCCCGCGCTGGCCGGCCTCCTCCACGCGATCGAGGACGGCGTGCCGGTCCTGGGCTACTGCCACTGGTCGCTGCTGGACAACTTCGAGTGGATCTTCGGCTACGCCTACCAGTACGGGCTGCACGAGGTCGACCACGAGACCTTCGCGCGGACCCCGAAGCCGAGCGCTGGGGTGTACGCCGCGATCGCGAGGGCGCACGCGGTCGGCTGATCAGCCTCGGCTGGTGAGGCGCTCGGCCAGCACGGCGGCATCGTTCGAGACTCCCGAGAAGAGGCCGGAGCCGAACGTGTGCATCCAGTGCAGGCCGAGGAAGTAGAAGCCGGGGACCGGAGTCACGCCGCGGACCTGGTCAGGGGCTCCCGCGGCGTCGAGGACCGGTGCGTCGACCCATTCCAGGTCGAGGCGGTAGCCGGTGCCCCATACGACGCTGGTGACGCCGGCGGACCTGAGGTCGAGGTCGGGTACGGCGGGCACCGGCGTCCGCGCGGCCACGGCGCGGTCGTCCACGGGCAGGTCGAGCCCGAGGCCGGCGATCTCGTCCTCGGCGCGGGTCACGAAGTCGTCGTGGATCGCGTCCGCGGCGGCCAGCAGCTCCTCGGCGTCCTGCGCGAAGGTGAGTCGGTGTCCGTCGACGCCGCGGAGGTGGCCGAGCACGACCGCTCCGTCCGCCCGGAGCCGCCGGACGTCCACGTCGTGGCCACCGCCCACGCCGGTGACTACCAGGCTGGGTGGCATCCGGCCGTCCGGCCACTCGGCGCGGGTCCTCTCGAGGAAGCCCCACCGGTCGAGCCACCAGAACAGGTCGTGGCCGCGGTAGCCGCGCGGCATCCGCCGGTGCCTCGACACCGAGAGGTACGTCGGACGGCCGGCCTCCAGCAGCTCCTCGGCGATCTGGAGGCCGGAGGCGCCCGCCCCCACCACCAGGACGCCGCCGGGCGGCAGCTGGCCGGGGTTGCGATAGCGGCTGGCGTGGACCTGGAACACGTCCTTCGCCAGCGAGTCGGCGAGCTCGGGCACGTGGGGGCGCTGGAAGGGGCCGGTCGCGGAGATCACGTTGCGCGCCCGAATCGCGCCGCCGGAGGTGGCCAGCTCCCAGCCGTCGAGGTGCGGCGTCGCGCGCTCGACCTCGGTGTGCTCCCGCACCGGCGCGTCGATCAGCCGGTGGTAGGTCGCGATCCGGCCGAGCACCTCCGAGTGGTGCGCGAACCCATCGGGGTCGTCGCCGTCGTACGGGTAGCCGGGCAAGCTCAGCCGGTCGCTCGTGAACTGGAACATCAGCGAGTCCCAGCGCTCGCTCCGCCAGCGCTCCCCGACCCGTTCGCGCTCGAGGACGACGTGGTCCACGCCGCGTCGCTGCAGGTGCCAGCTCATGACCAGCCCGGCCTGTCCGCCGCCGACCACGACGGTGTCGTGGTGCTCGACCATGGCTCAGCCGCTCCCGGCCGTCAGCTGCGCGAGGTCGCGCACTGCGTAGTCGCGGTGCCGCCACTCCTCGTTCACCTGGGCGGTCAGGCAGCGGCGCACCAGCCACATCCCGGCCTTCGGGTGGCCGGGGCCGATGCAGCGCCGCTCCTCGTCGAGCTCCCGGTCGGTGAGCCCCGTCATCACCCGGTCCACGGTCCGAGTGCGCTCTGCCCGCAGGGCGAGCACCTCGGCCAGCTCTGCTCGTAGGTCGGCGTCGGCCAGCCCCTTGACCCTCGTCATGCCGGTGGGCGGCAGGTCGAGGTGGTGCCACGGGTCGCGCTCGCCGAGCACGCCGCGGCGGACCCACGAGTCGGTGACGAACAGCAGGTGCCGCAGCGTCTGGACGAACGACCACTCGCCGTTCAGCCGCTCGTGGAGCAGCTCCTCGTCCAGCGTCTTGGCCTTCCCAAGCGTCTCGCTCCAGCGCTGCTGCGACTCCGCCCAAGCCGAGCGGAAACCGTCGGCGTCCTCGGGCTGCGGCCCCTTCATGGTGGTCATCTTCGCGCTTACGCCGCGTGAGTCGTGGGGCTGAGGGCGCGCCCACGCGCGGCCGCAGGCACACCAACCCG
>JBKPRL010000056.1:0-19218 GCA_046734535.1 bacterium
CAACCGCGCCCACGGCGAGCGCCCCCGGCGGGCCGGGCGGTGCCGGTGGCGCGGGCGGAGCGGGCGGATCGGGCAAGCCGCCGGGCACGCGCGGCCGGGACGGCAAGCCGGGGAGGCAAGGGCCGGCGGGCCCGGTGAGCGTCGCCGAGGCAACGGCGGGCCACGTGTTCGACGACGTCGACCTCGACACCCGAACGCGCTGGTCGGCCTATCGGACCGAGGTCGGCGAGTTCTTGTTCCGCCGGTTCGATCCGGCCAGCCAGCTGCACGCGCTAGCCGAGCTCGACGCCGCGCTCGAGCTCGATCCGACGAACACCCGCGCCGCGACGTTGCGCCAGCGCCTCATCCAACAGCAGACACCCGGCGGGGCGCCGCGCGACCTCGACATGGCACCCGACGTCAAGGACGTCTCGGCCGGCCTGCTGGGAGAGACGCAGCTCGTGCTCTCGGAATTCCTTGCGGTGCAGGCCACGGCAACGCAGGAGGAGATCGCGGCCGCCGCCAGGGATCAGCTGAGCCTGGTCGTCCGCCAGCTGGCTGACCGCATGGCCGAGGCGGAGCTGGACGTGGTCAGCGCCGGCGACGGCGTCCGGGTCGCCGATGCGGAGAGGAACATGTTCTCGACGCAAGTGACGAACCTGCAGAACCAGATCTTCGACCTACGGCACAAGACGTTGAGCTTGGGAGAGATGGTGACGACGCTCGGTGCGGTGGCCGAAGGTGTCATCGGCGTGGCCACCGGGGTCGGAGCGATCGTTGCGATACCGGGTGCGCTTGCCGCCGTCGACAACCCGGAGTCGGGCATCCGCAAGGTGCTCAAGTTCCTCGCCGACGGCAACTCGTTCTGGGACGACAAGGACATCGGTGGCGACCTCTCCGACCTCATGTCGGGCGGAAAGGATGCCATCACCAACTTCAGCAAGGTGTACGACGAGCTGAGCCTCTCGGGCAACGACGCCGCGATCAAGCAGCTCGCGATGCAGATGGCAACGTTGAACATGCAACTGATGGTCGCCAACCTGCGCGGCCAGCAGGCGCGTGACCAGCTGGTCGCCGCCCAGGCTCGGGTGACCGACTACGCCGCCGAGATCGGGGTCGCGAATGGACTCCTCGGCCGGTGGAACGCCACGAAGGCGTTCCTCGATGCCGCGCTCGGCGTCCTGCTGAACGTCGCCCGCCAGCTCGCCGGTCTGGTCGCGGAGGACGTCTTCGTCGCTCGGCGGGCTCTGGAGATCTACCAGCTGGAGGACGCGTCCAGCGTCCGCTTCGACTACGGCCTGCTCCACCCGGACGTGGACCGCGACCTCGTCACGGATCCGCTCAAGCGGGTGCAGCTCTCGTTGCAGAGCGTGACGACGCTGCCCACGGACGTCATCACGTGGCAGAACATCTTCGTCCGGCTGAACGAGGCGCAGACCGCAGGCTTCGACGTCGTCCACCCGGTCATCGAGGTCGTGATCGACGACACGTCCGCCCTCGACCAGCTGCGTGGAGGTGGCGGTCTGCGGTTCTCCGTCGGCATCGGCCCCAGTCCGGCGTCGGCGACGATCCCGGCCAACATCTTCGAGCTCAAGGTGGGCAGTCTGGAGCTCGAGCTGATCGGTGCATCAGCAACGGCTTCGGCGCTGGTGTGGGTCCAGCACTCCGGCCACTGGCTCATGGCGCGCCGACCGACTCCGGCCATCCCGCATCCGCCGGCCGTCGAGTTCACCCTGTTCCCCCATGTGGAGGCCTTCAACCTCAAGGCGAGTACCGGCGTGCTACGCGCGTCGATCCCCGCGCAGCCCGCGTCCAACGTCGACCCCGGCCCGCCGTTCTCGTTCTGGGGGCGCGGCGCGCTGGCGGACTGGGCGCTGTTCGCCGATGCGTCGGCGACCGCGCTGGACATGAGCGGCCTCAGCGCGGTCAAGCTCAGCATCGGGTGCATCGGCCTCGTGCCCCAAGGGACGGTGGTGCCACCCGTCGTCGAGTTGCGGCCGGAACCAGTGCCGCTGGCTCTGCCCGAGGGACTCGACGCCGAAGAGGCGCTCGTCAACCTCGCGACGAGCTGAGCCCACGGGGACGGTCAC
This sequence comes from bacterium, assembly GCA_046734535.1. Taxonomy (GTDB): domain Bacteria; phylum Actinomycetota; class Acidimicrobiia; order Acidimicrobiales; family Ilumatobacteraceae; genus DASTFY01. The sequence goes on from JBKPRL010000056.1 coordinate 2,070, forward strand.
GCCGCATCGGCGAAACGATCATCGGATGGCGATGCCAGTGAAGGTCCTGTTTCGGGCGGCGGGGGCAGTCGGCCGCCGCCGCTGCTGCTCAGAGCGCGTGGTCGGCGTATGCGCCATTCTCCCATGACTCCCGGATGGCGAACTTCTGGATCTTGCCTGACCCGGTGAGCGGGAAGCCGTCGACGGTGTACCACTTGGTCGGCGTCTTCTGTGGGGACAGCTCGGCGCGCAGATGAGCCTGCAGCTCAGCGACGGACGGTGGCGCCGACGGATCGCTGGGCCGTATGAACGCGCCGACGACCTCTCCCCACGTCTCGTCCGGGAGGCCGACGACCGCCGCCTCGGCCACGGCGGGATGGCGGTAGAGGACTTCCTCGATCTCGGCGGGGAACAGGTTCTCGCCACCGCGGATGATCATGTCCTTCAGCCGTCCCACGATGCGGCAATAGCCGCGCTCGTCCATGGTGGCGAGGTCGCCCGTGCGCAGCCAGCCGTCGGCGCGCAGCGTCTCAGCCGTCTCCTCGGGCTTGTCGAAGTAGCCGAGCATCGTGAAATACCCCCGCGCCCACAGCTCGCCGGCGGTGCCCACGGGCACGGTCTCCAGCGTGACGGGATCGACGATCCGGATCTCGGTGTGCGGCAGTGGTGGACCGACGGTGAGCCCCTTGTCCGCGGCCGAGTCCGTTGGAAGCGTGTTGGTCAGGACGGGCGAGCACTCCGTCTGCCCATAGACGATCGTGAAGTCGACACCGAGGGTGCCTTCGATGCGTCGGACGAGCGCTTCGGGGACTTGGGCGCCACCGGAGACCGTCGCGGTCCAGGACGACAGATCGCGCGTGGACGCGTCCGGGTGGTCCATCACTGCGATCAGCATCGTCGGTACACCGGCGGCGAACCATGCCCGCTCCCGCTCGATGAGCTGGAGGAAGAGGCCGGGGTCGAACATCGGCATGAGCACCAGGGCGGCGCGCCGGTCGAGCGCGCCGAGGACGCCCATCACGCAGCCGCCGGTGTGGAACAGGGGCATGGGCGAGAGCCAGACCGCGCCGTCCGGGATCTGGACGCGGTCAGCCCACAGCCTGGCGTTGTTGATGACACTGCCGTGGCGCAGCACGGCACCCTTCGGGAAGCCGGTCGTGCCGCTGGTGTACTGGATCTGCACCGGATCGTCGGCGTGCAGCACGGGCAGGTCGATGTCGGCGGATGCCTCGGCCAGGTGCTCGACGAGCTGGTCCAGGCGGAGCACCTCGCGCAGCTCCGGCAGCTCGCTACGGATCGCGTCGGCATGCGACGCCAGAGGGTTGCCGCGCACGTCCGGGACCAGGAACAGGCCTGCGGCGCGGGACTGACCGAGCACATAGGCGACCTCGGCGGGTTGGAAGCTCGGGTTGACCGTGACCAGCGTGATCCCGGCCAGCGCGGCGCCGTACTCGAGCAGCACCCACTCGGGGAGGTTGTGGGCCCACACCGCGATCCGCTCGCCGGTGCGGAACCACCTCAGCAAGGTGCACGCGCACGCCTCGGCGTCGTGGAGGAGCTCGGCGTACGTCCACCGCCGCACGTCGCCGCCTGGGCCGCCCTCGACCAGGGCAGTGCGCTCCGGCACGGCGGCGGCGATGGCGCGCAGCCTCGCTCCCACGGTCATACCTTCGAGCAGTGGAGGCCCGCTGCCGTCCGGGACCCAGTGCGACATCGTCAAGGCCGCGTCCATGGATCCGATTGTGGCCGCCACGACGGGTCGTCGTCATCCGTGAACGACCCGTCGACCACGACTCGACGGCCGGTGCTGTGGGGGCCGGTGGGTACATTGCGTCGGTGCGACGGCTGGTGCTCGAACCGGTGGTACGTGGGCGCCGACATCTCGTGCTGCGCTACCGCGTGGACGACATGGCGTTCAGCACGTCCTACTGGTACGACGACGTGGACTTCATCGAGCTCGAGGCGCGGCACGGCAGCGAGTGGATGCGCAGGGTCTACTTCCACCTCCTCACGTTCGAAGCGAACAAGGCAGCGAGCCTGGCACCGGCGGTGATCGACTTCGGGCCGTACGCCGATCTGGTCACCGACTCGTTCTGGGATCTCTGGGAGACGTTCTTCCGCCACGTGTGGGGCGTGTGGCGGTATGAGAACGATCTCCCCGACTACCGCCTGCCCCGGCCGGCGTCAGCATCGACGCTCGAGGCTGGACCGGTCGCCGGAGCACGCGACGGGGAGAGCAAGCTCCTCGTGCTGTGCGGCGGCGGGAAGGACAGCCTCGTGACCATGAAGCTGCTCGAGCGGACGGGGACCGACTACCACACGTTCGTCTACTCCCACTCGACCTACGGGCGCGCCCAGTTCCAGCACGACCTGATCGACGGACTGATCGCTCACTGCACAACGCGCCAAGTGCACCGGGCCTGGGTGATCGACGACGCGCTCGAAGCGCCGATCGCCCGGGTGTACCCCGACCTCGGCATCGGACGGATCGTCTCGGCGGAGACGGTCAGCTCGTACTGGCTGGCCTTGCCGCTCGCGCTCCAGCATGGGTTCACCGAGGTTGCGCTCGGGATCACCCGTAGCACTGACGAGCACAACCTGGTGTGGGACAAGACGGGTGAGGAGATCAACTACTTGTGGGGAATGAGTGCCGACGCGGAACGCCTGCTGCACGACTACGTACGCCGGGAGCTCGTGTCCGACCTCACGATGTTCCACTTGTTGCGGCCCATCTACGACGTCAACGTGTTCTCGCTGCTGCGCCGAGACCTCGCAGCGGTTCCCGCCACGCACTCGTGTGCGCAGCTGAAGCCGTGGTGTGGCCGGTGCGCGAAGTGCCTCTACGTGTGGATGAGCTATGTCGCTTGGCTCCCGCCCGAGACGGTCACTGCGTGCTTCGATCGCAACCTGTTCAGCATCCCGCAGAATCGCACGATGCTCCGCAAGATGCTCGGCCTCGAGAGCCACAAGCCGACCGATTGCGTGGGCACGGTGAACGAGGCCCGTCTCGCCTTCGCCATGTGTCGAGCGAGAGGCGTCGACGGCGCGATCGCCGACGACATCGACGTCGCCGACTTCCTCGCCGAGGCCAACGCGACGCTCGACCGCTACACGCCCGCCGGCCATCCCGGCCCTACTTACCCCGAGCGCCTCGCGGCACCCATGGATGCGGCGTTCCGGGCCAATGCCGACCTGACCAGGGTCTTCGCCCTTGACGTACTCAGCCGGGCCGCCGGTGAGCGAGCTTGAGCCAGGCTCGACCGATGGTCCGATGGTGCCCAGGGCTTAGGTCGGTGCTGAAACGTGCCGCATCCGACTCGATTGATGGGGTCACGCGTGAGCGCTGCGAGTGCCGTCAGCGGCGAGCACGTGCCGCGGATCGGTGACAACGGGCGGTGCGGTGGGTCGTGGTCGATCAGCCGAGGCCGGGCACCGAGGCGTAGGCGGACAGCGCTGGCTGGCCACCGAGATGGGCGTAGAGCACTCGCGAGCCAGCCGGGATCTCCCCCGATCGGACCATGCCGATGAGTCCGGCCATCGACTTCCCTTCGTAGACCGGATCGGTGAGCATGCCCTCCGTGCGAGCAGCCAGGTGGATGGCTTCCACGGTCGACTCATCGGGGATGCCGTAGCACGGGCCGGCGTATCCGTCGATGACGGTGATCTCGTCCGAGCGCAACAGGCGTCCCACACCGATCTTGTCGGCGGTGTCGTTGGCGATTCGGGTGACCTGGGCGATGGTCTGGTCGAGCGTCCTGGACGCGTCGATGCCGATGACGCGCCGGTCGTTGCGGTCTTCGAGCGCAAACCCGGCGATCATGCCGGCGTGCGTCGAACCGGTCACGGTGCAGACGACGATGTGATCGAAGAACACGTCGAGCTCGGCTTCCTGGGCGACGACCTCACGGGCCCAGTTGGCAAACCCCAGTCCACCGAGCGGATGGTCGGAGGCTCCGGCGGGGATCGCGTACGGCCGGCCGCCGGAGGCGGTGACGGACTCCAGGGCGGCCTTCCAGCTGTCGCGCAGACCGATGTCGAAGCCGGCGTCGTCGAGCCGGATGTCGCCGCCCATGATCCGAGTCAGCTGGAGATTGCCCACGACGCCATAGCTGGGGTCCGGCCAATCGACCCAGTGCTCCTGCACCGTCACCGCTCTCAAACCGAGGTGGCAGGCCACGCCGGTGACCTGTCGGGTGTGGTTGGACTGCACCCCGCCGATCGAGACGAGCGTGTCACAACCTTGCGCCAGGGCCTCGGCGGCGAGGTACTCGAGCTTGCGCACCTTGTTCCCCCCGAACGCGATGCCCGAGTTGCAGTCCTCGCGCTTGGCCCACACCTCGACCCCGCCGCCGAGGCTGGCGCTGAGGCGAGGCAGCGAGTGGATAGGCGTCGGCCCGAACAGCAGTGGCACGCGGGCGAAGTCATCGAGGCCCATTCGCGCCATCGTAAGCACGGCCCCGTCCCGCTCACATGCGCCCCGGCGGGTACGTGCACACCTCCCAGCTCGGTGTCATCGACCACGACTCGGTACTGACCTGACGAGGGGGACTCCAGCCTGAGCACTCACCTCCTCGTGCTCGGACCGCCGTCGGCGGATCGACGGTGTCCGGCGGCCCACCCGATCGCGTTCCCCAGCAGCGTCCGGTAGTGCGGGTTGGCGTAGGCCTCGGGACCATCTCCAGGCTGGAGGTACACGATCCGGCTCGCCGGATGGGGGCGAACCCAGCCCACGAGGTTCGAGCCGGGCGGATGCGACCACCCCTCCCTGGAGCCCCGGTGGCCGGCCACCGCGTTCGCCGTCGAGAAGAAGTTCTGGTCCACGAAGTCGAAGTCGCTGCGCAGCAGGGGCTCCACCTGGTCCTCGCTGATCTGGGCCAGGTAGAGCTCGTCCACGAGATCGAACCCCTCGCCGAGGCCGGCGACCACTGGGTGGTCCGGGTCGACGACGGCGATGTGCGCCTTGACGTCGAGCCGATAGCCCGAGTCCGGCTGGTCGCCATCCGGCTGGTAGAGGAACCGACCACCGAGGATCGACGCGTAGTCGTCCCACGCCGGCCACCCGGCCAGGGCATGGTGGAGGAACACGAACCCGTGGCCGACATCCAGCAAGCGCCGGAACCCGTCGACGAAGCGGTCCGGCGGCGCCACGAGCGTGGGCGGGCCGCGATCCGCGTGGAACTGGATCCCCGGCATGTCGTAGAGCACGTACACGTCCCAGTCCGAGGCCATCTCGGGCGTGAAGAACGCTTGCGCGGCCGGGTGCTCGACATGGCACGCGTCCACATCGGGAAGCGCCTCGAACAGGGCGTAGAACGCATCGCGCACGAAGCGGTGACCCCTGGTCACCACCAAGGTTCGGATCATCGAAACCACCGTGCTCTCCGACCATATCTTCCCCCTCGAGGTTCTGCCGTGGAGGTGGGAGACCTATGGAGTGTTCCTGGGCAGCATGGCCGGAACGCCGCTGTCATGCTCCCGTGCCCTTCTGGTGAGGGGTCAGTCGACGGGCCAGCCAGGCCACGGCAAGGCCGACTGCGATGCCGATGGCCGTATCGACCAGGCGCAGGATCGGTGGTTCCCACGCCCTGTCGGGGGTCTGCGCGGCGACCACGATGAGCACCGCCGTCGTGACGCCCGCGGTGACGACCTCGCCCTCACGGCGGGCGAGCAAGAGGATGACGGCTCCGAGGCCGATGAGCCCGGCGAGTCCGAGTGGGTGAAACGGGAAGACGAGCAGGTAGGCGATGCACAAGACGAAGCTGACCAGCGTCGCGACGGTGCGTGACGCGGCCGCGGAGACGCTGCCGGAATAGGTGAGGCGGAACACGAAGATGGTCGCGATGACCGACCACATCCCGCCCAACATGTCGTCCGTCTTCGAGAGGGAGTGGACGGCGGTGACGACGTGGGTGCTCAGCCAGTAGCTGATGAGGCAGGCGATCGCCAGCGCGAACCCGTGCACCACGGCAGTACTGATCGCCGGTCGGCCGGCGATCACGTTCTGCGGCTGCTCCACGCTGCCCATCATGCCGCTCGCCGGGCGGGAAGCCCGTCCGACCCGCGCAACCTTGCGGGCCGACGGCGGACGACCCACCGTTCCCGACTCGTCACAGCACGCGACTGACCCGAGCTCCAACACCGCCATCCCCGGGCTGGTGCCGCCTTCAGCGATGAGCGCACGGGGCGCTCGAGCCGTGGCTCAGGTCGGGTTCTTGAGGAGGTCGGACGCTCGTGGCATCTCCCGTCGCGAGCGGTCCACGAGCAGCGGCGACGCCAACCTCTCCGCGATCGCCCCTGGTGGCGTGTCGTCCGGCGCCTCGAGGGCGTGCAGGAACGTCTCGACGAGGGCCTCGGGCTGGTCGTTCTGCAGGTAGTGGTTGGCGTCCGGGATGAAGTAGAGCGAGTTCCGTCCCGGCTTCTTCATCATGTACTCGTTCCAGACGTAGCTCACGACCCGCGGTGGCGACACCGTGTCGTAGACGCCCCAGATGAACGTCGTGGGAACGTCGAGGGCGGCCAGTGCCTTGAGCCACGAGTCCTCGTCCTGCGATCGCTCGACCAGGTACTGGATGGTCTCGTGGAGGACCTTGAGGCCCTCGCCGTGGGCGAAGATCGCCGTGAGCGCTTCGATCTCGGGGTCGTCGGCGCCGCGGGGCGGCGTGTAGGTCGCCTGGCCCATGCCCACCGCGAGCTGCTCCGGCGTGCCTCGGGCGAGGAGTGCGGGGCCTGTCTCCGGATCGAGCATCAGGCGCTGCGCCTGGGTCAGGTTCGACAAGGGCAGGAAGATGTTGCCGTTCGTGATGAAGAGGTGCTCGAGGCTCACCCGCGAGTCGATGTTGGTCGTGTGGATCATCGCGACGCTGGATCCACGGTCGTGCGCGAGCATGATCATCGACTCGAGGCCGAGCACCTCAGCGATGTAGTACTCGAGGGCTTCGGCGTCGCGCATGAGGCTGTAGCCCCAGCCGAGCGGCTTGTCGGAGAAGCCGAATCCTGGGAAGTCCATCGCGCAGACGCGATAACGATCGCTGAGGCGCTCCGCGACCTCGAACCAGTCGATGCTGCTCGTCGGGAACCCGTGGACGAGCACGAGCGGCGGCGCGCTCGCGTCACCGAGCTCGACGTGGAAGATCTGCACTTCGGCGGCATCTCCGCGGCGCGGACTCCACGAGAAGTAGCTGCCCTTGTCACGCCATTCGTCGGCCCGATTCATGCCGGGACTATCGCACATCGGAGGGGACGTGCTTCCACGACTACCGTCAGCCGGGACAACGTGGAGGGAGCCATCATGAACGGCGCGCAGGCACTGATCCGCACGCTCGTCGCGTCAGGGGTCGACACGTGCTTCGCGAACCCTGGTACGTCCGAGATGCACTTCGTGGCCCAACTCGACGCGGTCCCAGAGATGCGCGCGGTGCTGTGCCTCTTCGAGGGCGTCGCGACCGGCGCCGCTGACGGCTACGGGCGCATGGCTGACCGGCCGGCGGCCACGCTCCTGCACCTCGGGCCGGGGCTCGGCAACGGCACGGCGAACCTCCACAACGCGCGACGGTCTCGCACGCCGGTCGTCAACCTCGTCGGTGACCACGCCACCTACCACCGCCACTACGACGCGCCGCTCACGTCGGACATCGAGTCGCTGGCCCGCAACTTCTCGGCCTGGTTCCGCTCTTCGGCGTCCACTGCCGCGCTGCCGCGGGACGCGGCCGAGGCCGTGGCCGCGGCGTTGTCGACGCCGGGTCGCGTCGCGACGCTGGTGCTCCCCGCCGACGTCTCGTGGGACGAGGGTGGCGTGCCGGCTGCGCCGGCCGTGCCGCTCGCGGCGGGCCAGGTCGCCGACGAGATCGTCGTCGCGGCAGCAGACGCGCTGCGCTCGGGTGAGCCGGCGACACTGCTCGTCGGCGGGCGGGCGGTGCGCGAGCGCGGCCTCGTCGCCGCGCACCGCGCGGCTGCAACTACGGGGGCGAAGGTGCTCGGCGAGACGTTCCCGGCCCGTCTCGAACGCGGTGCCGGACTGCCCCCACTGGACCGGCTCTCGTACCTTGCCGAGTTCGCGTCCAAGCAGCTCGAAGGGCTCCGCCACCTCGTCGTCGTGGACTGCCGGGCGCCGGTGAGCTTCTTCGCGTATCCGGGGAAGCCGAGCTACCTCGTCCCCGAGGACTGCCAGGTGCTCGTCCTCGCCGGCGACGGTGATGATCCCGTCACCGCGCTCGAGGCGCTCGCCGACGCGGTCGGCGCCGCTCAGGACGCGGCGCCGCTCGCGCCCGCGTCCCGTTCCGAGCCGCCGAGCGGCGCGCTGACCGGCGAGGCGGTTGCCGCGGCCGTCGGCGCGCTGCTGCCGGAGGGAGCGATCGTCGTCGACGAGGCGGTCACGGCCGCCGCACCCATCCTCCAGGCGACCGCCGGGGCCGCGCCGCACGACTGGCTGACGCTCACGGGCGGCGCGATCGGCCAGGGAATGCCCCTCGCCACCGGCGCGGCCGTGGCCTGCCCGGACCGACCGGTCATCTCGCTCCAGGCCGACGGGAGCGCGATGTACACGCTGCAGTCGCTCTGGACCCAAGCCCACGAAGGTCTCGACGTCACGACGATCGTCTTCTCCAACCACGCCTACGCGATCCTCGAGCTCGAGCTCTCACGGGTCGGCGTCGAGCAGGTGGGCCCACGGGCGGAAGGGGCACTCGACATCTCGCAGCCGCCGATCGACTTCGCGGCGCTCGCCCACGGCATGGGTGTTCCAGCGACGAGACCGGCCGACGCCGCCGCCCTCGTCGAGGACCTGCGCACCGCGTTGGCCGAGCCCGGCCCGCACCTGATCGACGTGGAGCTCCACCGCTCGTGACGTGTGGACGTCGAGACTGGCGGGAGGCGAGCCGGCTGCGGTGACAGGGGCTCAGATCTGCGGTTCGGATTCGTGGAGCGGCACGCGCTGGAGGATGCCGAGGCCGGGGTTCGTCACGACGACTGCGCTGTCGTGCAGCTCGAGCTTCAGTGGCTCACCGCCGAGGTCCACCTCGCGCTCGACCTCGGCGGTGGAGACGTCGACGACGCTCAGCACATGCGGTCCTGTGCGCGCACGCACCAACGCCGGGCGTGGTGCTCGGTCTGCGGCTCGGTCGGGGCGCGTCTGATCACATCAGAGAGACGTCCGGAACCGTGGTTCCGATACGTCCTTTCGTCACGGCACCATCGTTCGCCGTACGCCTGCGATCCCGGTCGGGGCAGTACGGCGAGCTGCCTGGGGTGTTCACTGGGCACCTCGCGAGTGGCAACCTTCCTGCAAGTCCCGCCCGAGCGATCATCCGTCCCGAGCTCGAGAGAACGGAGGCGCACATGTCCGATGCTGCTGACCCTGCCCGGTCGCCGATCAGCCGGCGCTCGTTCCTCGGCGGTGGTGCCGCGCTCGTCGGCGCGGCCGCACTCGCGTCGACCACGCGGGCATTCGGTGCTCCCGCGCTCGTGCGAGCCGGGCGCCCGATGGTGGTGAGTGGCGTCCAGGCGGGCGACGTCAGCAACGACGGCGCGGTGCTCTGGGCCCAGACCGATCGGCCGGCCCGCATGTGGGCGCGGCTGGCTACGACGCCGAACGCCGACGGCGGCCGCGTCGTGAGGGGGCCACTCGTCGGTCCTGACTCGGCCTTCACCGGACAGGTGCTGGCCAAGGGCCTCCCGCCGGGCCGGGGCATCGCCTACGAGGTGTGGTTCGTCGATCAGGACGGCGTGCGTGGGCCGGCGGAGCAGGGCTCCTTCCGCAGCGCCCCGCGACGGGCTGATCACGACGTGACCTTCGTCTTCACGGCCGACTGCGTCGGGCAGGGCTGGGGTATCAACCCCGACCTCGGCGGCATGATCGGCTTCGAGGCGATGCGGTCGACGAAGCCCGACTTCTTCGTCTTCAGCGGTGACACCATCTACGCCGACGGCCCGCTCCTGGCCGCGGTGACGCTGCCGGACGGCAGAATCTGGCACAACGTCGTCACGCCAGCTAAGTCGAAGGTGGCTGAGACCCTGGACGAGTTCCGGGGCCAGTGGGCCTACAACCTCATGGACGACAACCTCCGGCGCTTCAACGCCGAGGTGCCGGTGATCGCCCAGTGGGACGACCACGAGGTCCACAACAACTGGTATCCGGGCCAGATCCTCGAGGACACCCGCTACACGGAGCGGCGGGTGGACGTGCTCGCCGCTCGGGCGTCGCGAGGCTTCCACGAGTACTTCCCGCTGACGCCCGACCGCCCGGGTCCGGTCCATCGCACGATCGCCTACGGACCGCTGCTGGACGTCTTCGTCCTCGACATGCGCACGTTCCGCGGGCCGAACACCTCGGATCGGGAGCCGGGCGGGACGCCCTTCCTCGGACCGGCTCAGCTGGCGTGGCTCCAGCATGGGTTGCGCACCTCGAAGGCGGCGTGGAAGGTGATCGCTGCCGACATGCCGCTCGGCCTCGTCGTACCGGATGGTCCGGTGAACATCGAGGCGGTCGCGAACGGCGACCCCGGTACGCCGCTCGGCCGTGAGCTCGAGTTCGCCACGCTGCTGTCCGGCCTCAAGCGCGACGGCGTGCGCAATGTCGTCTGGCTGACCGCGGATGTGCACTACACCGCGGCGCACCGCTACGACCCGGCCCAGGCCGCGTTCACCGACTTCGACCCCTTCTGGGAGTTCGTGGCCGGACCGATCAACGCCGGGACCTTCGGGCCGAACACGCTCGACGACACGTTCGGGCCGCAGCTCGAGTTCGCCCAGACCGCCGCGACCCCCAACCAGTCACCCCTCGACGGACGCCAGTACTTCGGCCACGCATCGGTCTCGGACGAGTCGATGACCGTGGCCCTCCGCAACATCGCCGGCGAGGTCCTCCACACCACGGAGATCCCACGCGAGGGATGAGACATCACAGGAGGCGCGATGCCGAAGCAGGTCCTTCGACCCACGAACCTGAGCTTTCAGCCACGGCCGGAGTACCCCTACTCGCCGGGGACGAAGGGGGGTCGTCTCGTCTTCACCGCTGGCCAGGTCGCGTGGAACGAGCGGGCCGAGCTCGTCGGCATCGGTGACGCTCGAGCGCAGACCCGGCAGGTGCTCGCGAACGTCGAGTCGATCCTCCGGGAGGGCGGGGCGACGCTGGCCGACGTCCTGAAGTGCAACGTGTACCTGGCCGACATCCGCTACTTCCAGGTCATGAACGAGGTCTTCGCGGAGGTGTTCCGCGAGGATCCTCCGGCGCGGACGACCGTTCAGGCCGCGCTGGCCGAGCCGGAGATGCTCGTCGAGATCGAGGCCATCGCGTACATCGAAGACTGACTGGGGCCGCGGGCGGCTCCCCGCTGCCGCCGATTCCCGCATCGGCCCGAGACATCGGGCACAGCTACGGCCGCGACGTCGTGCGACGGCACGACAGCGAGGGCGGAAGTGCCCGTGGGCTGTATCAGCGAGGTCTCGCGACGCTCTTCTGACGGACGAGCGATGGCTCGGACCCGTCGGGTCCGCGCCCGATCTCGGCGAGAGGAGCGTGAGGTGTTGAAGGCAGACCTGGTGCTCGAGGGTGGCGGGGTCAAGGGGATAGGACTGGTCGGCGCCATCTCGGTCCTCGAGGAACACGGCTACCGCTTCCCGCGCGTCGCCGGCACCTCGGCCGGCGCGATCGTCGGGTCGCTCGTGGCTTCGGGGATGTCAGCAGAGCAGATGGAGGCGGTGATGCGGTCGGTGGACTACCGGAGGTTCCGCGACCCGAACCTCCTCGACCGCTTCGGGCCGATCGGCGAGGCCGCGTCGGTGCTCTTCCACAACGGCATCTACAAGGGTGACTACCTGCGGAGGTGGTTGGCCGAGCAGCTCGAGGAGCGCAAGGTGCGCACCTTCGCCGACCTGGCCTACGTCGACTCCGGCAGCTCGCTGCCTGCCGATCGCTCCTTCAAGCTGGTGGTGATGGCCGCGAACGTGACCGACAACCGCCTTGCTCGGCTGCCCTGGGACTACCCGAAGCTGGGTGTCTCGCCGGCCGAGCAGTCCGTCGTCGATGCCGTCCGCATGTCGATGTCGATCCCCTTCTTCTACCAGCCGTTCAACTTCCGAGGCCGGTGCTTCGTCGACGGCGGCCTCCTCTCGAACTTCCCGGTCGACGCGTTTGACCGGACCGACGGACGCCGGCCCCGGTGGCCGACCTTCGGCATCAAGCTCTCGGCCAGGCCGTCGCCCGGTGATCGCCGGCTTCCGGCGGGGATCGGTGGGCCGTTCGGCATGGTGAAGGCGATGGTCAGCACCATGACCAGCTTCTACGACCGCATGCACCTCGATGATCCTGCCGTCGTCGACCGGACCATCTTCGTCGACTGTGGTGACGTGCAAGCGACGGACTTCGACCTCGACAGCGCGTCGAGGGAGCTCCTGTTCATGAACGGTCGCCGGGCGGCGACGAAGTTCCTCCGGAGCTGGGACTTCCACCGCTACGTGGACATCCATCGACAGCCGGCACTGGCGGCGTGACAGCAGCAGGGCACGATCGACCCCACCGGACACCAGCCACGAGCTAGGCGGCGGCGACTCGGAGCGGGAGCCAGGCCAGCACCTTCTGGATCTCCTGGTCCCACAGGGCCCAGTCATGGCCGCCCGGTGTGAACGATGTCGTGACGGCGACCCCCGCGCGCCGGCACGTCTCGGCGAAGCGCTCGTTGTCCGGGTACAGCGGATCCTCAGTCCCGCAGCCCACCCACATCGCGGGCATGTCCGCCGGCGCGGTCTGGCGGATCAGCCATGAGAGATCGTCCGGCGTGCCGCTGACCAGTCTGTCCCCCAGCACCCGGGCGAGGAGATGCGGGTCCTCCGGCCGGCCGCCGAGGATCCGCAGCCGCTCGACGTCGACCGCGCCCGAAAGGCTGGCTGCCGCGGCGAAGCGGTCCGGATGGCGGAGTGCCCACTTCAGTGCTCCGTAGCCGCCCATCGACAGCCCGGCGACGAAGCTGTCCTCCCGAGTGGTCGACACGCGAAAGAACGAGTTGACCAGCTCCGGGAGCTCGTCCGAGAGAAAGGTCCAGTAGCGACCGCCGAGCGCCTCGTCGGTGTAGAAGCTCCGGTGCACCTGCGGCATGACGACGGCCAGGCCGAGCGGTGCCACGTACCGCTCGACGGACGTGCGCCGGAGCCAGATCGTGTCGTCGTCACTCAGCCCGTGCAACAGGTAGAGCACGGGCGGCAGCCCGGCCCGGTGCACGCCGGTCATGCCGATCTGCGTCGACGTCGCCTGCGGGAGGATGACGGTCATCGTCGTGCTCAGGCTGAGCGTCTCCGAGAAGAAGTCGCAACGCAGGTGGGCCATCGAGCCAGCCTGTCGGCCGGGCCCCTTGGGTGTCCACCTGACCGCCCGACGAGCGGCGACGGCGCCGTCCGCAGCAGACGGAAGCAAGAGATCGTCGCGGCTCGTGGCGCGGAGGAACGGAGGAGGGTGCGATGTGTTGGAGGCGCGACCATGCGGATCATGCGCAGCCCGTCAGCGTGGGTCAGTGAGCGAACCATCGAGGCCGCGGTGATCGACGGTTGGGCGCTGCGGATCCACCGCGTCCGGTATCTGCCCGAGGGCGGCGGGGCGTACCATTGGGTCGCCTTCGACGATGACGACCGGCGCTGGTTTCTGACCTGCGATGACCTCACCACCAAGCCGTGGCTCGGCTCGGACGCAGACGCTGTGTTCGAGGGTTTGCTGCGTGGGTACCGGACCGCGATCGACCTACGGACTGCAGGGCTGCGGTTCGTGGTCGCTCCGATCCCGAACCTGTCAGGCGAGCCGGCAGTGCGGATCGACGGGCGCCACAGCCTCGCTGTCTTGGACTACGTCGACGGTGTGCCGGGACGGTGGGGTCGACCGCTCGGTGACCGTGAACACCGGGACCACGTCGCGATGCTCGCCCAGCTCCATGGCAGCACCGCCGCCGTGCGCAGCGCCAGTCGACGCGGTCTCGACGTACCCGGCCGTGAGGGCTTCGAGCACGCCCTCGACGACATGCACCATCGTTGGGATGGCGGACCGCTGTCCGAACACGCGCGGCGTGAGCTCGCGGAGCACTCCGACTTAGTGCTGGGTTGGCTCGCGGATCTCGATCGCCTCGCCGGGCGGTTGGGCGTCACGGACGGCGATGAGGTGATCACCCACGGCGAACCGCATCCCGGCAACGTTCTCCGTACGGGTATGGGTCCGGTGTTGATCGACTGGGACACCGTGGCGCTGGCCCGACCCGAACGCGACCTGTGGATGATCGCCGATGCCAGCAGCGCGGCCGTCATCGACGCCTACCGTGATCTCACCGGTGTCATGCTGGACCGGGACGCGCTGTTGGCCTACCGGCTCTTGTGGGCGCTCACCGATCTCGCCGCGTTCTCGCTCCAGCTCCGCGGTGCGCATCAGCTGGACGCGGATGCCGAACGGGCGCTCGCCGCCCTCCGCAGCATCTGCAACGGACACGAACCATCTCCGTACGGAGCACCACGTGATGAGGTCGTCGCCGACGGGCCCGGGCACTAGGTCCTGGCCGCCGCCGGGAGCTGGACGGTGGAGACGATGAGCCAGCCGAGGAGCGTCGCCCACAGCAGGCGCTGGCTCAGGCCCGTCCAGGCCGAATGGTGGAGGGTCGGGCTGACGGCGCCGAGCGCGAGCGCAACGAGGGCCAGCACGCGCGCCGGGATGACGTGGCGGCCCGGTCCCACGACCGACCACGCGACCGCGGCGCCGATGAGGGCCACGCTGGCGCAGCCGGAGGCCAGGCTGTGAACGGCCTCCTGGGGGCCGGAGCCGGTGGGATCGGTCTGGTAGATGCCCGAGATGACCATCCCCAGGCCGCCGACGATCAACCCGGCCGGGGCCAGCCGCCACCACCCCGAGGCCGCACCCGTGAGGATCATGGCTGAGCCCAGGCACGCCATCGCCCCGCCCACGGCGAAGAACGCGGTCGCCATGAGGGTGCCGTAGCGACCGTTCGCGTACTCGCTCAGCCGATCACCGACGACGTCGAGGTCGGAGCGGAGCACGTGGAGGAGAACGACGCACGCCACGCTGAGCAGCAGCAACGCGAGCGCCGTGATGCGCAGACGGGTCGTCAGATCGTCGCTCCACCAGCCGGACCATTACCCGAGCCTCGCGCCGTGGCGACGGGCCGTGACCGGCGAAAGCCGCCGAGCCGGAGGTGCAAGGCGGTCAGCAGCAGCCAGAGCACGACAGCAAGGCCGAGCACCCGTTGGGCGATGCCGTTGGCCGGGGTCTGCCCTGCGAACGGACTGAACGCTCCTGCCAAGGCCGCGACCAGCGCCAGACCGAGCGCGATGCCCTGGAAGTCGGCCCATCGCTCCTCGCGCCGACAGATCGCCGCGAACACCAGCATGGCGGTGATGATCAGGGTGAAGGCCGTCAGCGTGGCGTCGCTGTGGATGACCTCCTCGAGGGTGTCGGGCACGGCGGGGCGTTCGACCTCGAAGATGCCGGCCAGGATCAAGCCGACGCCGCCCAGGGCGAGCAGGACGCGCACGAACACCGTCAGGGGGCGACGCGCCAGGGACCGGCCGAGCCGGATCGCCAACACCACCGCGGACAACCCGAAGGCATAGAAGGCCGCCGTCATCACGAAGCCGTAACGGCCGTTGGCGTACTCGCTCATCACCTGACGTACCGGATCGAGATCGGTGCGGACGACGTGTAGCAACACCATGGCCGCGAAGCAGATCGTCACCAGGACGAGAGCGATCAGCGATCCCCCGGTCGCGCGCGCTGCCTTGCGCGAAGGCGACGTACTCGGCACAGGGGCGCCCCCTCGTTCGACTCGACCTCGGCGACCGAGCTCGACCCGCGAGACAGTAGCCACGCTCAGCGGCTCGAACGAGCGAGCGCCGGCGCCAAAGCGGTCCTCGCTCGGCGGGGGGACCGGTCAGACTGATCGGATGCCGCTGACGTCAGTTGAGGATCTGCGCACCATCTACCGGCCACCGGGCCGTGGTCCGGTGGACAAGGTCATCCACCACCTCGACGCTCACTGTGTCGACTTCTTGGCGAAGTCCCCGTTCTTCGTCTTGTCGACCTCCAGCGCGGCCGGAGTGTGTGACGGGTCGCCCAAGGGCGGGCCGCCCGGCTTCGTCCAGGTGCTGGACAGCCGGCGCCTGGGCTGGGCCGACTTCTCGGGCAACAACCGGCTCGACTCGTTCCAGAACCTGGTGAGCAACAGGGGCTTGGCGCTCCTGTTCTTGATCCCCGGGCTCGACGAGACGCTGCGCATCAACGGTCAGGGCGAGCTCGTCACCGATCCCGAGCTCTGCCAACGGTTCGCGATCGATGGCAAGGCTGCCCGAGTTGTCGTGGTGGTGACGGTCGCCGAGGCGTACATCCACTGCGCCAAGGCCCTGCGACGCGCTGGCTTGTGGTCGACCGAGTCCTGGCTCGATGCGTCGCAGCTCCCTTCGGCGGCGTGCATCGTCAAGGACCACGCCAACCTCGACGCCGACGTCCCCGAGATCGAGGCGGCTCGCGAGCGGGACCTCGCCACCTCGCTCTGGGAGCCCGGCGGAACCGACGCGCGCAGCCGGGCACGTTGAACCCAACCGGTGCGGTGGTCGGCGGCTCGATCGCGCCCACGCCGCGGGTCCCTCCGCCCGTTCGGGTCGGGCAGGATGCGGACGTGAGCAACGCCAGCTTTGACCTCCACCAGATCGGACGGGTCGAATCGCCGCTGGTCGATCTGGCGTCAGCGCCGCGGCAAGGCGACGAGGGCGCGCCGGTCGCCGCGATCAGGTTCGACGCCAGCGTCACCGAAGCGCTCGCGGACCTCCGCGCCGGCGACGAGGTGATCGTCCTCACCTGGCTGGATCGGGCTCGGCGCGATGTGCTGGCGGTCCGTCCGCGGGGGGACGAGCGGAGCCCGTTGTGCGGGGTCTTCAGCACCAGGTCGCCGGATCGGCCCAACCCGATCGGCCTGCACCGAGTCACTGTGCTGGCCGTCGACGGCACGCTCGTTCGCGTCAGCGCCCTCGAGGCGATCGACGCCACCCCGGTGATCGACGTCAAACCCGTGCTGGGGCCGATCGCCGACCGCTGACGGCGGCCCGCGGTGCGGCGGCGCGGCCGCGCGCGGGCGCCAGGCCCGAAGTGCGCCCACAGCCCGCCCACAACCGCCCGCGCATGGCGCCCATTCGGCCC
>JBKPRL010000057.1:0-12361 GCA_046734535.1 bacterium
CCGACGAGGAGGTGCACGAGGCGCCCTGAGGTCTCCTCGTCGGCGGCCGCGCCGATCTGGCTCGCTGGCAGCAGCGCGACCACCGTGGCGATCAACAGGAAGGCGACGCCGAAGTACTGGTCCAGCACGCGTCCGCGCACGCCGAAGCGATCGAGCGTGTCACTGATGGACGAGGGGACGTCGCCGGTCGCCACCTTCGCGATGACGCCGAACGCGAAGGCCACACCGGCCGCCCCGACCCACCAGGCCACGAGCGCGGGCAGCTCGAGTCGGATCGCCAGGCCCCACGGCGAACCGAGGCCCAACCAGCGGGGCGGGGCGACATCGCGGGAGGCCAGCGTCCCGGCCCCGACGTCGCGACGCGCCGCCAGCGCCATCGACGCCGCGACGACTGCGACCACCGTGACCGCGGCGAGCAGGAGAGGACGAGGATCGTTGTCAGCCATCGGCCGCATGCGCTCGATCCAGCCGAAGGGCGACAACCACAGCAGCCAGCGGGTGCTCGAGCCGGAGTCGGCGATCATGCGCACGACGAAGGCGACACCGAAGACGAGCATGCCCAGGGTGGTCGCCACGCGCCGCGTGCGGCCGAGCTGCGAGGTCAGCGCGCCAACGGCCACGAAGACCGCGGGAGCAACCCCGGATCCTCTTGTCGAGCACCAGCTCGAAGCGCCGCACGAGCTCGTCGCGGTAGGCGGCGTCGACCGAGCCGTGCAGCTGGCCCAGGAACCGCAACACCTCGGCGCCGGTCAGCGACGGCCACAGGTTGGCCTCGCTGGGCACGTAGGCCAGGCGCTCGTGGACGAGGCGGGCGTCGCGCCACACGTCCAGGTCGAAGATCCGCGCCCCGCCGGACGTCGGGCGGATCAGACCGAGGAGGAGCGAGATCGTCGTGGACTTGCCCGCCCCGTTCGGCCCGAGATAGCCGAACACCTCACCCTGTCCGATCTCGAGGTCGAGCGAGTCCAGGGCGGTCGTGTGGCCGTACCACTTCGTCAGCCGCTGGGCGCTGATCGTCGCCGTCATCCGGTCTCCATCAGACACCGTCGCGATGCGGGGTTCCAGCCGGTGTTCGTGATCAGCCTGCTCTATGACGCCACCGAGGCGTCAACACGTAGATGGCCCTTGGCTTCACGATCCCGGGGAAATCAAGTGTGCCAACGAGCGAGCGACACGACCCTCTGCTGAGGGGTTGCGCGGAGTCACCGCACGAGGAAGTCGAGGCGTGCTGGTCAGTACGCCCCTTCATCGGGTGTCGCGTACTCGGCGCGCAGCTTGATGATCCGGCGTCGGCGCCCGGAGACGAGAAGCTCCGGATCGCCGAGTCGCAAGCCCCAGCGTCGCGCCGAAGTATCGAACCCGGCCGCCCTCATGAGTGTCTCGGCTCGCTGTGAGACGCCGCTCGGCGCGAGGCCGAAGTGAGCCATGAGGTCCTTGACGAGGATCCCGCCGCGTGCGGGCGTGAACAGGTCGTTGTCCTTCCCGACGATCCAGCAGACCGACGCCGCCGCCGTGACCGAGCTTGCTCGCCGCCGGAACACGGCGGGATCGCCCCGTGCGGCCATGGCGAGGACGCGGCGGCAGGCCGTGCGGTACTCGACGTCGAGCAGCTGATCGCAGCACCTGTCGGCATGTACGAGCACCTCGTGGACCATCGCGTGGACGTCGTCGGGGATGCCGGACCAGTCGAATTCCTCGTCCGGCAGGGGCCGGTCGTCGAGAGCACGGAGCGCATCCTCGCCGCCGGCCGCGGCGCACAGCAGTTCGCGCATGAATGCGCGATGGTCGCCATCGTCGAACGCTGTGTCTGGGTCGATGTCGTCCGTCTCCCATGGACCGGCGGGATCGAGAGCACCGATAGCCGCGAGGATCGCCATCGGGCCCTGTGGCCTCGGGGAGCGGATCGTTCGCTGGTAGTCCGGCTCGTAGAGATCGATGGCGGCGAGCGTCTCGGCCGTCAGCTCGGCCCGGATCCCACGGTCGGCGTGGCAGTACCGCACGAACGCCCGCAGTAGGTCCGGGGCCTTCGACAGGTAGGCCCCGTCGGCGACGAGCTTGCGCGGGATCCAGTCGGCCAGGATGATCTCGACCGCGACCGGGCTCCAACGCATCGGGTCGCCGCTGCCGTAGTCGGTGCCGAACCAGATCACCGACTCGAGGAGGTCGCGGTGGTCGGCGTCGTCTAGCGGAGTCCCAAAGGTCGAGGCGAAGAACCGGTCGGACAGCTGCCGCTGATCCCGCTCGCCCCACTCCTGCCGCTCATAGCCGACTCCTCCTGTGGGCATCCGCCGCGCGAACCACTCGATCATCGGGCGGCACGCCGGCCAGGTGTCGGTCTCGAACGGCGGGACAGTCATCGCGGCCCGCTCGATCGCCTCAGTGATGCGGACCCTGGCGTCGGCCAGGTCGAGATCGCGCCACATGGTGTCGGGGTCGTCGACCTTCGCCCGCATGAACACCTCGAGCTCGGCCATCGCCTCCGGCACGACGAAGGCATCCTTGACCAGGGTGCCCATGTTGTGGTCGATGTAGACGACCGCCGTCAGCTCGGCGCCGCCGGCGAAACGCACGGCGACGTGGATATTGTCGCCGTCGCCGAGTATGTGGACCATCTCCTGGGCCGCGTAGACCTCGGCCTCGCCGAGTCGGGCGAGCCACTCCGGCAGCCGGTCGGCTCGGTCGGCGATCGCCGACCGGATTCGAGCTACCAGGAGATCGTCATCACCGGCAAGCTCGGCGATGACGGCGAGCAGTGCCGATGTCTCGATTCGATCGACGTCGATGAACATGTCCGCCAGGTCACGCCGCGACCACGGCGGCTCACCGTCCCGACGGCCGAACCCGTATTCCCTCGGGTCTACCACGGTCAGCAGCGAACTGACCTCGGCGAGCAGGTCGAGCGGCTCGCCCGAGCGCAGCTTGCGACCGACGTTGTGCATGAGGTCGGGCTCGCGCTCCCGCGTCGAGCGCGACGGGCCTGGAGCGCCGGTCGGACGCGTGCCCTTGGGCGTGATCCGTCCGCCCCTGGAGGGCCGGCCGTGGCGTCCTCGCTTCGTCATGACCTCCAAACCGTAGAGCGCACGCCGGCGGGCACACCTCCGCTGAGGTCGTCCAGCTGCCGGCGTCGCCGGCTCCGCTTCGGTCACGACCAGGCACCAAACTGGTGGGCGAGGGGGGACTTGAACCCCCACATCCTTTCGGACACAGGAACCTGAATCCTGCGCGTCTGCCAATTCCGCCACTCGCCCGAGTGACCCGGACACGCTAGCGCGGGCCGCGGGAGGGCCCAACGTGCGTTCTCGCGGCGATCCGTACCGCTGAGGGCTACGGAATCCCGCGAGAGTGTGAGGGACGACCGGCCGGGCAGGCGGTGACCTGCTGACGCCCCGGCCCACGCCGAGCCGACGCCAGGCCAGCCGGCCGAGCGACCCTGCCGCCAGGGTGGCACACCCCGCCAGTACCCTTCTCCGGCGATGGGTTTGCAGTCATTCGAGCACTCCGTGGAGCGTATGGTCGACGGCGTGTTCGCACGCGCCTTCCGGTCCGGGATCAAGCCCATCGAGCTCGGGCGGCGCCTCATCCGCGAGATGGACGACCACCGCAGCGTCGACGTCCGGGGCCGCACGGTCGTTCCCAACGCCTTCACCTTCTACCTCAACAAGAAGGACCTCGACGGCTTCGCCGACGTCCACGATGCGCTCATCCGCGAGCTGTCCGAGGCGTGCGTGGAGTACGCCGCCGACGAGGGCTACGGCCTCATGGGCCCGGTCACGGTCGAGCTGCTCGCGGATCCGGGGACCAAGCCGGGGCGCATCGCCATCACCAGCCGGATGGTCGAGCCGAAGGCACACGGCACCCTGGTGCTGCCCACCGGCGACCGCAAGATCCTCGGCGACACGACCTTCCGCTTCGGGCGCATGCCCGAGAACAACCTGGTCATCCCTGACCCCAACGTCAGCCGCAGCCACGCCGAGATCCGGCCGGTGGGTTCCAGCTTCGTGCTCGTCGACCTCGGCTCCACCAACGGGACCAAGGTCAACGGAGCCACCATCTCCCAGCACACCTTGCGGCCGGGCGACACCATCAGCATCGGCGCCACGACGATCCGGTTCGAGGCGTCCTGAGCCGGGACACACCGTGCCCGAACAGCTCCTCGGCCTCCTCAAGCTGTGCCTCCTCGCGCTGCTGTACCTCTTCTTCGCACGCGTCGTCTGGGCGGTGTGGAGCGAGGTCCGCGCCGTTCGGCCGCAGACGGAGGGTGCCGGAACGGTCGGAGCAGGCGTTCCGGCCGCCGGTGCGGCCCGAGGCGGCCGGCGCGGTCGGAGAAGCGCGCCGGATGTGCCGCAGCGCCTGACGGTCACCGAGCCGCCCAGCCGCAGGGGCATCCGCTTCGAGCTCGACGTGCCCGAGCTCACGATCGGGCGCGCCGCCGGCTGCCACGTGTCGGTCGCCGACGACACGTTCGCGTCGTCGCTGCACGCCCGGGTGTTCGGGCGGGACGGCGGCGTCTTCGTCGAAGACCTGGGGTCGACCAACGGCACCTACCTCAACGGCGCTCGCCTGACCGGACCGACCGTGCTGCGGCCAGGGGACCAGGTCCAGGTGGGCAACACCGTCCTGGAGGCGACGTGACCCCGCCCGCCGGTCGGGCCGGCTGATGGCCGAGCTGCGCTGGGGGACGGCGACCGATCCCGGCCGGGTCCGGCCCGGCAACGAGGACAGCATCCTCGCGATCGCCCAGGTCTTCGCGGTGGCGGACGGCATGGGAGGTCACGCGGCCGGTGAGGTGGCCAGCGCGGTCGCCCTGCAGACCGTCGCGGCCCGCATGGGCCAGCGGCCCGCGTCGATCGCCTCCGTGACCGACGTGGTGCGCGCGGCCAACGAGGCCGTCTACCGTCGTTCGCTCGCCGAGCCGACGACCCGCGGCATGGGCACCACGCTGGCCCTCGTGGCGCCGGCGACCGGCGCCGACGGCAAGGACCACCTGGTGGTGGCCAACGTCGGCGACAGCCGTGTCTACCTCTGCGCCGACGGCGAGCTGCGCCAGCTCACCCGCGACCACAGCTACGTCGAGGAGATGCTCGCCGCGGGGCAGATCACCGCGGACGAGGCCCGCCGTCACCCCCATCGCCACGTCGTCACGAGGGTGGTGGGCATCGAGCCGTCGGTCGCCGTGGACACGTGGCTCGTCACGCCGGAGCCGGGCGACCGCTACCTCATCTGCTCCGACGGGCTCGTCGACGAGGTGCCCGACGAGGACATCGCCCGGATCATCACGGCCGCGCCGGACCCGCAGACGGCGGCCGACGCGCTCGTCGCGGCCGCCAACGAGGCCGGCGGTCGCGACAACATCAGTGTCGTCGTCGTCGAGATCCTCGCCTCGGACGGCCAGCGCGGCTCCGACGACGTCGGGCCGGCCACCATTCAGGACGCGACGACGACCGAGCCACTCGGCGGCTGGCTCCCCCACGACCTGGCCCACGGCTTCGACGCGGACGCCGACGCCGACGGACCGCCGCCCGACGGTGGAGGCAGCGTCGCGACCGCGGCCCCGGCGGCCAAGCGCAAGCGCCATCTGGTCACGGGGCGCGCCATCCTCTTCACCAGCCTCGTCGCCGGCGTCTTCGTCGTGGCGTTCGTCGTCATCGCCACGTTCGGGCGGCACGGCTACTACGTCGGCTTCCAGGACGACTCGGTCGTCGTCTTCCAGGGGCGGCCCGAGGGCGTGCTCTGGTTCAAGCCGACGGTCGAGTCGGTCAGCGAGGTCAAGCGGGCCGAGCTCACGCCCGAGTTCCAGAGCCGGATCGCCGACCACCCGACCTTCGGCTCGAGCGTCGCCGCCCGCCGCTACGTCGAGCAGCTGGCCGAGGATCAACGGGCACTGGTCGCCGACACGACCACGACGGCGGTGGCGGCCGCGTCGACCTCGGTCGCGACCTCGGTGACGACCCCGGTGACGACGGCCTCGAGCGTGGTGACCGTCGCGCCGTGATCTCGCAGGTCAGACGCTCGACGGAGCTCGGGCTGATCATCCTCGCCGCGATCATCACGGCCGGCGCCTACGTGCTCGCCGCGCTCGGGCGCACCTCGACGCTGCCCGCCAACCTGGCGCCGTTCCTCGTCATCATCCTCGGCTTGCTCCTGGTGGCCCACCTGGCCACCCGGGCCTTCGCTCCCGGGGCGGACGGCACGTTGCTCCCGTTGGCTGCGCTGCTCAACGGCCTGGGCTACGTGATGATCGCCCGCGTCGACACCGACCTCGCCGGCTTGCAGGCGACGTGGACGCTGGTCGCCATCGGGGCCTACGTCGCCACGCTGTTCGTGGTCCGGCGGGTGCCCGACCTGGCCCGCTACAAGTGGACCTTCGCGCTCGTCGGCATCGTGCTCCTGCTGCTGCCCTTCGTGCCCGGCGTCGGCTTCGCGGCGCCCGACGGCGCGCGGCTGTGGGTGAGCGTCGGACCGATCAACTTCCAGCCAGGCGAGTTCGCCAAGCTCGCGCTGGCGCTGTTCTTCGCCGCCTACCTCACCGAGCGGCGCGAGCTGCTGGCCGCCGGGACGTGGAAGGTGGGGCCGTTCCACCTCCCCGAACCCCGCCATCTCGGCCCGCTCTTCATCGCCTGGGGCGCGTCGCTCGTGGTGCTCATCGGCCAGAAGGACCTGGGCTCCTCCTTGTTGTTCTTCGCCCTGTTCGTCGTCCTCCTCTGGGTCGCCACCGAGCGGGTGAGCTGGTTGGCGATGGGTGCCGTCCTGTTCGCGGCCGGGTCGCTGGTGGCGTGGAACGTGATCGCCAACGTCCAAGACCGAGTCGACGTGTGGCTCGACCCGTGGCAGCAGCGCAACGGCAAGGGGTTCCAGCTGGTGCAGAGCACGTTCGCCCTGGCGTGGGGAAAGCTCACCGGCACCGGCCTCGGGCTGGGCGACCCGACCCGCATCCCGGAGGTCAAGAACGACTTCATCTTCGCGGCCTTCGGCGAGGAGCTCGGGCTGCTCGGCGGCACCGCGCTGATCGTTGCCTACCTTCTCATGGTCGGCAGCGGGCTGCGCATCGCCATCCAGGCCGAGCGCACCTTCGAGAAGCTGCTGGCGACCGGCCTGACGACGATCATCGGGATCCAGGCCTTCGTCATCATCGGCGGCGTCACCCGCGTGGTCCCGCTCACCGGCGTGACGTTGCCGTTCGTCAGCTACGGCGGTTCGTCGCTGCTCGCCAACTACGTGCTGCTGGCCCTGCTGATGCGAATCGCCGACTCGAGCGCGCAGTTCAGCGGTGACATCCCGCGCCGCGCCACCTGGCGGCAGCGGCGAGCCGAGCGCCGGGCCGATAAGGCCGAAGCGGTGTCCGCAGGAGCGCGCGGCGCGGCCATGCGAGCCGGAGCGGTGGGAGGGCCGGCGTGAACCGGCAGATCCGCACCCTGGGGATCGGCCTGATCGTGCTGTTCGTGGCCCTGTTCATCCAGCTCAACGTGGTGCAGGTGGTGCGGGCCGACCACTACGACGCCGACCCGGGCAACAACCGGACCGTCGTGCGCGACTTCACCCGCCCTCGCGGCTCGATCGTCACAGCCGACGGCTCGGTGATGGCCGAGAGCGTGCCGGCGGCTGACCGCTACCGCTACCAGCGCCGCTACCCGACCGGCGAGTTGTTCGCCAACGTCAGCGGCTACTTCTCCTTCACGCTCGGCTCGACCCAGCTCGAGCGGACCCAGAACGCGACCCTCAGCGGCACGACGTCACGGCTGGAGCTCCAGGGTCTGGGCAACCTCTTCAACGACCAGGTCAACACGGGCGACGTCGTGACGACGCTGCGAGCGGACCTCCAGCAGGTGGCCAAGGACGCCCTCGGCGACCGCGACGGAAGCGTCGTCCTGCTCGACCCCCGCACCGGTGCCATCAAGGCGCTGTGGAGCTTCCCGAGCTACGACCCCAACCTCATCGCCTCCCACGACTTCGAGGCGGCCAAGGCGGCCAAGACCTTCTACGACGCCTATCCGGGCAAGCCGCTGCTGGCCAACAGCTACCAGGAGCGGTACCTGCCCGGCTCGACCTTCAAGGTCATCACGGCGACGGCGGCGCTGGAGAGCGGCAAGTACACGCTCGACTCCTTCTTTCCACCCGTGGACTCCTACCTGCCGCCGCAGACCACCAAGGCCATCCACAACTACGGCGGCACCACCTGCGGCGGCACCTTCGTGGAGGTCTTCCGGCGCAGCTGCAACACGGCCTTCGCCGAGATGGCGGTGAACATCGGGGCGCCGACGATGGTGGCAACAGCAGAGCGCTACGGGTTCAACTTCGCGCCGCCCTTCGACCTCCCCCGGCCGGCGAAGTCGGTCTTCGGCACCGTGGCCGACTTCGTCGGCAACATCCCCCTCCTGGCCATCGCGGGGTTCGGGCAGGGCAACACCCAGGCCACCCCATTGGAGATGGCCCTCGTGGCCTCGGCCGTCGCCAACGGCGGTCAGATCATGACGCCCTACGTGGTCGACAAGACGATCGACCGGCAGGGTCACACGCTCACCCAGACAACGCCCAAGGCGTGGCGGAAGGCCATGGAGCCGGGGACGGCGACGACTCTGCGGGACCTGATGGTCGAGGTCGTCAACAACGGGACGGCCAAGTGCTGCATGCAGCTGGCGGGAGGCATCCAGGCCGCGGCCAAGACCGGCACGGCGCAGCTCAACCCCGAGGGTGAGCCACCGGCCAGCCACGCGTGGATCATCGCGTTCGCACCGGCGGAACAGCCCCGCTACGCCGTCGCCGTCATGGTCAAGGCGACGCCGGAGGTGACCGCGGGCACCGGTGGGACCGTCGCCGGCCCCATCGCCAAGACGGTCCTCGACGCCGCGCTCGCCCTGCCGGACAGCACATGACCGCGCTGCGGCCGCCCACCCGGCGCCAGACGGTGACCCGGCATCCGGCCTGCCCCTCACTAACCTGCTCTCGCTATGTCGCTGGGTGACACCGCGGTCTTCAACGACCGCTACGAGATCCAACAACGCCTCGGGCGCGGCGGCATGGCCGATGTCTACCTGGCCCGGGATCGCCTCCTGGAGCGCCGGGTCGCGGTGAAGGTGCTGTTCCCCGAGTTCGCCACCGACCCCAGCTTCGTGGCCCGCTTCCGCCGGGAGGCGCAGGCCGCCGCGAACCTCACCCACCCCAACATCGTGGCCGTCTACGACTGGGGCCAGCAGGGCGGGACCTACTTCATCGTCATGGAGTACGTGAACGGTCGGACGCTGGCCGAGGTGCTTCGGGCCGACGGGAAGCTGCCCGCGGTCCAAGCCGCGACCGTGTCGTCGGAGGTCGCCGCGGCGTTGGGCTTCGCTCACCGCAACGGCGTCGTGCACCGCGACGTGAAGCCGGGGAACATCCTGGTCACCTCGAGTGGCGACGTGAAGGTGGCCGACTTCGGCATCGCGCGCGTGGCCAACGCCGGCACCGATGCAGGACTGACACAGGCCGGATCGGTGATGGGCACCGCGGCCTACTTCTCGCCCGAGCAGGCGCAGGGTGCGACACCGGACCCTCGCAGCGACCTGTACTCGCTCGGCATCGTGATGTACGAGATGGTCGGCGGCCGGCCGCCCTTCACGGGCGACAACCCCGTCTCGATCGCGTATAAGCAGGTCCATGAGGCGCCGCCCCGCCTCCGCGACCTCACCCCCGATGTGCCGGTCGCCTACGAGGCGATCGTGGCCAAGCTGCTGGCCAAGAACCCCGACGCCCGCTACGCCACCGCGGATGACCTCCGGCTGGACCTGACCCGCTTCCGAGACGGCCAGCGCCCGGAGGCCCTGGCGCAGGCCGCGGCTGCGGCGGGTGTCGGCGGTGCCGCAGCGGTCGCCGCGGCTGCCACGACCGTCAACCCGCCGGTGCCGTCGACCTACGGCCAGCCCACCACCGTCGTCGCCGCATCGCCCGGCACCCAGGTGCTGCCCTCCCAGCCGCCGCGGGGGACGCCCCCGCCACCCCCACCGACCTACGAGGAGCCCCGCCGGAACGGGCTGCTGTGGGCGGGCATCATCCTTGCCCTGCTGGTCCTCGGCGTCGGAGGCTTCCTGCTCTACCGGGCGCTCAACAACAACGACTCCGGCGGCCCCACCACCATCGTGATGCCAGAGCTCACGAACAAGCCCCTCGACGAGGCCACCAAGGCCCTCACCGACCTCGGCTTCGTGGGCAAGATCACCCAGACGCCCCAGGTCAACGACGCGGTCGCCGAGAACATCGTCTTCGCGCAGGACCCGGCCACCGGGACCGACGTGCCGACGGACGGCAACATCACGCTGACCTTCAACCCGCCGAAGGCGCCCTTCACCCTCGGCAACTTCGTCGGCGCGCAGATCGCCGACGTCAAGGCCGCGCTCGAGGCGGCCAAGGTGCCCTACGAGGTGACCGAGGTCGAGTCGGACCGTCCCGCCGGTGAGGTGCTCACCCAGGACCCGCCGCCCGGGCCCGTCCCCGGCAACACGGTCGTGAAGCTGACCGTCTCGAAGGGCCTCCCCAAGGTCTCGATCCCGAACGTCGCCAACACCTCCTCGGTCGCGGCGGCCAACCAGCTGGGTGGCCTCGGCCTCGTCACCACCGAGCAGAGCGAGGCCAACGACACCGTCCCGGCCGGCACCGTCATCCGCACGGACCCGCCCGCCGGAACACAGGTCGACAAGGGCTCGACCGTCGTGCTCATCGTCTCGTCCGGGGCCACCCCGGTCCAGGTGCCGAACGTCGTCGGCGCGACCGAGTCGGCGGCTCGCGACACCTTGCAGAGCGCCAACCTCAAGTCCCAGGTGGTCAACGTCGACGTTCCCTTCGGCTCGCCGCAGGCCAACGTGGTCATCGACCAGACGCCGGCCGCGGGCGAGCAGGTCGCCCCCGGCTCGACGGTGACCATCCGCATCGGCAAACCCGGGAACCCCACCACGACGGCCGCGCCGCCGACGAGCAGCGGGACCTCCACCACCACCGGACCCTGACGGGCTCGGAGGTCAGCGCGCCAGCGTCGCGCCGAGGAAGCTGGCCAGCAGGTCGTGCCCGCCCATCGTCAGGATCGACTCGGGGTGGAACTGCACGCCCTCCAGCGGCAGCTCCCGATGGCGTAGGCCCATGATCGTGCCGTCGGCGGCCTCGGCCGTGATCGTGAAGCAGTCGGGCAGACCCTCCCGATCGACGGTGAGCGAGTGGTAGCGGGTCGCTTCCAGCGGGTCGGGCAGACCGGCGAAGACCCCCTGGCCGTCATGGCTGATCCACGACGTCTTGCCGTGCATCAGCTCCGGCGCGGCGACGATCCGTCCGCCGTAGACGTGCCCGATGGCCTGGTGGCCGAGGCACACCCCGAGCACCGGCAGGCCGTGTGCGGCCGCGGCGGGGATCAGGGCCTCCATGATGCCGGCCTGCTCGGGACGGCCCGGGCCCGGCGAGAGCAGCACCGCGTCGGCGCCGAGGGCCAGCGCGTCGTCGACCGTCAGCGCGTCGTTCCGGTGGACGACCGGTTCGGCGCCCAGCTCGCCCAGGTACTGGACGAGGTTGAAGACGAACGAGTCGTAGTTGTCGATCACGAGGACGCGGGTCGCCACGGGGACAGCCTGCCGGGGCGGGACGGACCGTGTCGACCGCGTTGTCGGCGGGGCGGGTGGGCGCCCGGGAGGCCGCTGGCCGGACCCGTAGACTGTCCGGCCGTGGCTCCTCCGAAGAAGAAGGGCGGGCGGGTGACGCCCAAGGCGACCGACGTCCGGAAGGTCCCGACGGCGGGCACGCCGACCGTGGCGAAGTCCCGGGTCTCCGACAGCGGCGTCACGGCCTCATCGCGCTACACGCCGCCCGTGCCGGCCAAGGTGAAGGGCCCGAGCCCGATGTGGGTGCCGGTGCTGCTCTTCGGCCTACTCATCCTGGGTGCGCTGCTGATCATCCTCAACTACATGCAGCTGCTGCCCGGGTCGCCGCGGAACCTCTACCTGCTGCTCGGCCTGGCCGGGATCCTGGGCGGCATCATGGTCGCCACGCAGTACCGCTGAGCTGCCCACAGGCTGGGCGTCGGTTGAATGGCCGGCGAGTTACAACGATGTGACCCCCCACAGGGTTGTCCACAGCCTGTGGGGATCGGCTACTCGACCGGTGCAACCAGATCCATGTCCTCCTGGCAGTGCCGCGGCGGCTCCGGGTCCTCGTCGGCCGCCCGCGTGAGGCGGACCTCCATACCGCACACGCTGCAGCGGTAGCGCAGATCGACCTTGCGCAGCTCGCCCGGCGGGGGCGGCGGCGGGAGTGGCGTGGTCAAGCTGCGCAGCATCCCGATGCCGACCTTCCACACCACGAAGGCGACGATGACCGCTCCGAGGAGCCAGATCACCGTCGACAGGGCCAC
>JBKPRL010000058.1:0-18508 GCA_046734535.1 bacterium
GTACTGGCCGTAGCCGAGCCAGTACGCCGAGATGTTTCCGGCGTTCCCCACCGGGAGCAGGTGGTAGTCGGGTGCGTCGCCGAGGAAGTCGACGATCTCGAACGCTGCGGTCTTCTGGCCCTCGAGCCGGACCGGGTTGACTGAGTTGACGAGCGCGACGGGGTACTCCCAGGCCAGCCCCTTCGCCAGCTGGAGGCAGCTGTCGAAGTTGCCGCGCACCATGATCACGCGGGCACCGTGCAGGATCGCCTGCGCCATCTTGCCCGCGGCGATCTTGCCCTCGGGGACCAGCACCAACGGGGTGAGCCCCGCCCTCGCGGCGTACGCCGCCATCGAGGCCGAGGTGTTGCCGGTGCTGGCGCAGACGACCGCCTTGGCTCCGTCGTGGACCGCGACGGAGATGGCCGCGGTCATGCCGCGGTCCTTGAACGAGCCGGTCGGGTTGTCACCCTCAACCTTGAGCCAGACCTCGGCCCGGGTCAGCCCGGAGAGCCACTCGGACCGGACCATCGGCGTGCCGCCCTCGCGGAGGGTGATGGCCGGGGTGCCCTCGGGGATCTCCAGCAGGTCGCGGTACTCCTCGATCACACCGCGCCACTGGTGGGTCCCCGGGTGGTGATCGAGCCTGTCGAGATTCACTCGTCGCCGCCCTCGACCCGCATCACCGAGGTGACCTCGCGGACGACGTCGAGACTGTGCAGGTGCTCGACGGTGGCGGCCAGCTGGGCGTCGGTCGCCGTGTGCGACACGACCACGAGCTGGGCGTCGTCGTCGCGACCCTCCTGGCGCACGGTCTGGATCGAGACGCCGTGCTCGGCGAAGGCGAGCGCGACCGCGGCCAGCACACCGGCCTTGTCGTCGACGTCGATCGCGACGTGGTAGCGGGTCAGCGTCTCGCCCATGGGCAGGACCGCCCGGTCGGCGTACGCCGACTCACCGGCGCCGCGCTTGTCGGCGAGCACGTTCTGGGCCACGGTCACCACGTCGCCCAGCACCGCGCTGGCCGTGGGTGCGCCGCCGGCGCCGGGGCCGTAGAACATCAGCTGGCCGGCCGCCTCCGACTCGACGAAGACCGCGTTGTAGGCCTCGTGCACCGAGGCCAGCGGGTGGCTCCTCGGGATCATCGCCGGGTGGACCCGCACGGCCACCGAGTCGTCCTTGAGCTCGCAGATCGCGAGCAGCTTGACCACCGAGCCCATGTCCTTGGCGGACTGCATGTCGGCGGCGGTCACCTCGGAGATGCCCTCCCGATGCACGTCGGCAGCGGTGACCCGCGAGTGGAACGCCAGGCTCGCCAGGATCGCCGCCTTGGCCGCGGAGTCGAACCCCTCCACGTCGGCGGTGGGGTCGGCCTCGGCGTACCCGAGCTCCTGGGCCTCCTCGAGTGCCTCGGCGAAGCCGGCCCCCGAGCTGTCCATCCGGTCGAGGATGAAGTTGGTGGTGCCGTTGACGATGCCGAGCACCCGCGTCACCGAGTCGCCGGCCAGTGACTCGCGCAGCGGCCGGATGATCGGGATCGCGCCGGCCACCGCGGCCTCGAAGTAGAGGTCGCGGCCGGCCTTCTCGGCCGCCTCGTAGAGGGTCGGGCCGTCCTCGGCGAGCAGCGCCTTGTTCGCCGTGACCACGCTGGCGCCGTTCTCGAGCGCGGAGAGCACCAGCGTGCGGGCCGGCTCGATGCCGCCGATCACCTCGATGACCAGGTCGACGTCGTCGCGGGCCACCAGCCCCGCCGCGTCGGTGGTGAGCAGCCCCTCCGGCACCTCGACCTCGCGCGGAGCGTCGAGCCGGCGCACCGCGACGCCGACGAGCTCGACCGGGGCGCCGACCCGGGCGGCGAGGTCGCCGGACTGCTCCTGCAGCAGCCGGACCACCTGGGAGCCGACCGAGCCGCAGCCCAGCACGGCCACCTTGAGCCTTCTGTCCGTCACGCGCCGATCTCCCTGTCGATCCCACAGTCGGTTGCCAGCAGGTCGTCGAGAGTCTCCCGGCGCACGACGACCCGCGAGGCGCCGTCCCGCACTGCGACCACCGGCGGCCGCAGGGCGTGGTTGTAGTTGGAGGCCATGGAGCGGCAGTAGGCGCCGGTGCCGGGGACGGCGAGGAGGTCCCCCGGCCGTACGTCGCCGGGCAGGAACTCGTCCTTGACCACGATGTCGCCGGCCTCGCAGTGCTTGCCGACCACCCGGGCCAGGACCGGCGGTGCCTCGGAGCGGCGGCCGGCGAGGGTGCAGGAGTAGTCGGCGTCGTAGAGCGCGGTGCGGATGTTGTCGCTCATCCCGCCGTCGACGGAGACGTAGGTGCGGGTGGCGCCGCCGTCGAGCTCGACCTCCTTGACGGTGCCGACCTCGTAGACCGTGCACATCGACGGGCCGACGATGGCCCGGCCCGGCTCGATGGACAGCCGCGGCTCCGCGATGCCGAGCGCCCGGCACTCGTGGGCCACGATCTCGCTCATCTCGTGGGCCAGCTGCTTCGGCTCGGCGGGGTCGTCCTGGGTGGTGTACGCGATGCCGAACCCGCCGCCGAGGTCGAGCTCGGCCAGCTCCACCTGCAGGTCGCGCTGGATCTGGGAGTGCAGCGCCAGCACCCGGCGCGCGGCCACCTCGAAACCGGAGGAGTCGAAGATCTGGCTGCCGATGTGGCTGTGCAGCCCCAGCAGCTCCAGGCTCGGCGCGTCGAGCACCCGGCGTACGGCCTCCAGGGCCAGGCCGTTGACGATCGACAAGCCGAACTTCTGGTCCTCGTGGGCCGTGGCGATGTACTCGTGGGTGTGCGCCTCGACGCCGGCGGTGACGCGCACCATCACCCGCGCCGTGCGCCCGAGCCCCTCGGCGATCTCCGCCAGCCGCTCGATCTCGTGGAAGGAGTCGACGATGATCCGGCCGACGCCCAGGGTCACCGCCCGCTCGAGCTCGGCGGCGCTCTTGTTGTTGCCGTGGAAGCCCACGCGGGCCATGTCGACCTGCGCCCGCTCGGCCACCGCCAGCTCGCCGCCGGTGCAGACGTCGAGGCTGAGCCCCTCCTCGGCGACCCACCGCGCGGTGGCGGTGCAGAGGAACGCCTTGCCGGCGTAGAAGACGTCGTAGTCGGCGAAGGCCTCCCGGAACGCCCGGGCGCGAGCGCGGAAGTCGGCCTCGTCGAGGACGTACGCCGGCGAGCCGTGCTCGTCGACCAGGTCGGTCAGCCGGACTCCTCCGACGGTGAGGACGCCGTCCGCCTTGTGCGCGGTCTGCGACCACAAGTGGCTGACCAGGGCATTGGGGTCGGTGGGCTCGCGGAGCCACGACGGGGCGCGCAGGGCACCGGGCGCATGGGCCCACCCGGCCTCGTGGGTGTGGCTCATCTCGTGGACGTCACATTCGCTCCGGGGCGCTCACGCCGAGGAGGTCGAGGCCGTTCTCGAAGACGGTCCGCGTCGCCTGCACGAGCAGCAGCCGGGCGCGGTGCAGGTCGCTCGGCTCCTCGTCGCCCTTGGGCAGCACCCGGCACTCGTCGTAGAAGCGGTGGAACGTCGCCGCGGTGTCCTCCAGGTACCGCGCCACCCGGTGCGGCTCACGCAGGTCGGCGGCGCCCTGGACCACGCGCGGGAGCTCGGCCAGCGCGCGCAGCAGCTCGCCCTCCTTCTCGTGGGTGAGCAGCTCGGGGTGCGACTCCGGGGCGAGCTGGAGGTCGGCGGCGTTGCGCAGGATGCTCGCGGTCCGCGCGGCGACGTACTGGACGTAGTAGACGGGGTTGTCGTTGGACGCCCGGGTGATCTGCTCGATGTCGAGGGTGAGTGGGGAGTCTTGGGGGTAGCGGGCCAGCGAGTACCGCAGCGGGTCGACGCCGATCTCGTCCATCAGCTCCTGCAGCGTGACGAGGTCGCCGGCGCGCTTGGAGAGCTTGACCTCCACGTCACCCCGGACGATCTTCACCAGCTGGCCGATGAGGACCTCGATGTTCTCCTCGGGGTCGTCGCCCGCGCAGGCGGCCATCGCCTTGAGCCGGCCGACGTACCCGTGGTGGTCGGCCCCGAGCAGGTAGATGCACTTGTCGAAGCCGCGGCTGCGCTTGTTGACGTAGTACGCCGTGTCGCTGGCGAAGTAGGTCAGCTCTCCGTTGGACCGGATCAGCACGCGGTCCTTGTCGTCACCGAAGTCGGTCGTCCGCATCCACAACGCGCCGTCGGCGTCGTAGAGGTGGCCGAGGTCGCGGAGCTTCTCGAGCTGGGCCGCGACGTCGCCCCTGTGCAGGTCCCGCTCGGAGAACCACACGTCGAAGCGGGTGTTGAAACGCGCGAGCTCGTGCTGCTGCTCCCTGAGCTGGAGCGCGTAGCCGGCCTCGCGGAAGGCCTCCATGCCTTGTGTGTCCGGCGCGTTCTCCACGACGAGCTGCGCGAGTTCGGTGATGTACGCACCGTGGTAGCCGTCGTCGGGCACCGGAAGCCCCATCGCGGCCGCCGCCAGCGACTCGCCGAACAGGTCCATCTGCCGGCCGCGGTCGTTGATGTAGAACTCTCGGGTCACCTGCGCGCCGGCCGCCTCCAGGACTCGCGCCAGCGCATCGCCCACGACCGCCCAGCGCGTGTGCCCGAGATGGATCGGGCCGGTCGGGTTGGCCGAGATGAACTCGACGTTCACCTTCAGCCCTGTGCTGCCCTCGCCGCGCCCGTACTGCTCCCCCGCCGCCGCGACCTGCTCGGCCACCACGCCCTGCGCCCCGGCCTCGACGGTGATGTTGAGGAAGCCCGGGCCGGCGATCTCGACGTTCGCGACGCCCTCGACCTTCACGAGCCGGTCCTGGATCTGCCCGGCCAGCGCACGCGGGTTGGTGCCGGCCTTCTTGGCCAGCTGCAGGGCCACGTTGGTGGCGTAGTCCCCGTGCTCCTTCTGCCGCGGCCGCTCGACCGTCACCGCGCCCGGAATGCCGTCGGGAAGGCTGAGCACGCCCTCCTCGGACAGCGTCGCCAGCACGCCGACGATCGCTGCGGACAGCTGCTCGGGGGTCACTGGTCAAGGGTATCGGCGCGCTCTGGGCGCGTTGGCACCAGTTTCTCCGCACGGACACCGCACGGGTAAGGTCATCTCCGCCCCGAGCCCCCGTAGCTCAGGGGATAGAGCACCGCCCTCCGGAGGCGGGAGCGCAGGTTCGAATCCTGCCGGGGGCGCTCATGTGACCGGGCCACCGCCCTTGAGCACCGCACTCTGCCGGACCGCGGGAGCGCACCTTCGAATCCTGCCGGGGCGCCCTCCTCAGACGCTGTCTGATGCCAGCGACCAGAGGTTCGGGCCGTTGGCGACGACATCGACGAACCGCCTCTCGAGCGGCCACCGTTGCCCGACGAGCCGGCCGCGCTCGTGCTGCTCGACGTGACGCTGGCGGTCTCGGCGCCGATCGGCTACGAGATTCACCGACGCGAACGTGGACCGCTCGAGGATCCCGACGCTGCCACGGGACGGGTTGATCGTGGGTGTCTCGGCGCGGTGACAGACGGTCGCATGAGCGCCATCGGCTGCCGCACCTCCCCTGCGGTCGAGCACTGAGGTCCGTCGCGACAGGCCCGAACAACAAGACCGCGCGCGGGTACCAACACGGCAGAAGGGAGGTTCCCGATGCCCAGCAAGTCAGCCAACGTGAAGAACGAGAAGCAGTACGAGGCGCTCAAGGACAAGGGGATGTCCAAGCAGCGCGCCGCGAAGATCGCCAACAGCAAGGACGCCTCGAAGAAGGGCGGGAAGCAGAGCGGCAAGGGCGGCAACAGCAGCCAGGGCGGCACCACGGCCCAGAAGAAGAAGGCCGGGAGCAAGGGCGGCAAGGCCGCCGCCAAGAAGGGCTGAGCCAGTGGTGGGTCCGCGACGGTGGCGGTCCGTAGTGGCCGCCATCGGGCTCGTCGTCATGGTCTCGATGACCACGGGCTGCTCGCCCGGGACCCCGGACGCCGACTCGTGGCGGATCGACGCGCAGCGGGCGGTGTCCGACGCGTCGTCCGCCGTACTGACCGCCGAGCTGGCGCTGCGTCAGAGCGTGAAGGGCCGGGTGTTCGACCGCTACCTGCAGACCGTGATGGTCGAGGCCGAGAAGAGCGTGGGCAAGGCCGGCGACGCGATCGGCTCCAAGCAGCCACCCCGGGTCGAGCAGGCGCGCTACCAGACGGTCACCAGCCAGATCGACGAGGCGGCCAGCGTGGTGGCGACCGCGCGCATCGCCGTCGTGGACCGCGAGACCGACCGGTACGAGGCGCTGGCCGACCGCCTGGCGAAGGCGGGTGACGCACTCCAGCAGCTGGAGAACGACCTCCAGCACCCGCCGGTGGCCCAGGCGATGAGCCAGGGGTGAGCCGGTGAAGCAGCTCTTCGCTGTCGCCCTGGGCATCCTCACGGCCATCGGCGGCTTCGTCGACATCGGGGACCTGGTCACCAACGCCCAGGTCGGCGCCCGGTTCGGTCTCTCGCTGGGCTGGGTCGTGATCGTGGGCATCATCGGGATCTGCGTCTTCGCCGAGATGTCGGGCCGGGTCGCCGCCGTCAGCCAACGCGCCACCTTCGACCTCGTGCGCGAGCGGCTGGGGCCGCGCATGGGCATGGCGAACCTGCTGGCCTCGATGGCGGTCACGCTGCTGACCTACGTGGCCGAGATCGGCGGGGTCGCGCTCGCCCTGCAGCTGGTCTCCTCGGTGAACTACCTGCTGCTGGTCCCGTTCATCGCCTTCATCGTCTGGTTGATCCTGTGGCGCGCGAAGTTCTCGGTGATGGAGAACGTGGTGGGTCTGTTCGGGCTCGCGCTCGTCGTCTTCGGTGTCGCCCTCTGGCAGCTCGGCCCGGACTGGGGGGACCTCTTCCACCGCATGGTCGTGGTCGACAAGCCCGGGGATGAGCAGTGGCGGACCTGGGCCTACTACGCGGTGGCGCTGTTCGGGGCCGCGATGACCCCGTACGAGGTCTTCTTCTTCTCCTCCGGCGGGGTCGAGGAGCGTTGGACGGCCAAGGACCTGCGCACGATGCGGATGAACGTGCTGATCGGCTTCCCGCTCGGGGGGCTCCTCTCGCTGTCCATCGCCGGCTGCGCGGCAGTGGTGTTCGGGCCCATGGACGTCAGCGTCGACACACTGGGCCAGGTCGGTCTGCCCGTCGCGGTCGCGGTGGGCAAGCTCGGGCTGGCCGTCGCGCTGATCGGCTTCGTGGCCGCCACGCTGGGAGCGGCCTGTGAGTGCGGACTGTCGGTGGGCTACAGCATCTCCCAGTACCACGGCTGGCAGTGGGGCAAGTACGTCCGCACGGACATCGCGGCGCGGTTCCACGTCGTGCTGCTGCTCGCGACGCTGGCCGGGACGGCGGTGCTGCTCACCAAGGTGGACCCGATCCTGGTCACCGAGTTCTCCGTCGTCTTCTCCGCGGTGGCCCTGCCGCTCACGTACTTCCCGATCCTGGTCGTGGCCAACGACCCCGACTACATGGGCGAGTACGCGAACGGGCGCCTGGCCAACGGGCTCGGCTCGGTCTACCTCGTCGTCATCGTGGTGGCTGCCGTGGCGGCCATCCCGCTGATGATCGTGACCCGGATGGGAGCCTGAACATGCCCACGTACGTCGACGAAGACCGGCTGTCCGGCAGCCTGGACGCGGTGCTGCATCTCCTGGACCGGCAGGTGGTGGACGCGGACGAGCTGATGGTGTGCAAGGTGGACGATGTCGAGCTGACGGTGTTCGAGGACGGCGTGCTGGGCGTCAGCGGCCTGCTCGTCGGTCCGGCCGCACTGGTGCCGCGCTACGGCGACGACGGGCTCGGCCGTCGACTGCACAACTTCTGGCGCCGACTCGGCCCGACCGAATCCGACCGGGACGACCCCTACCGCATCGACCTGGAGGTCGTGGAGCGGTTGGACAGCGCGGTCCACCTGAAGGTGGGGCGCGAGGGGGCACTGGTCCGCCTCGGCCAGCGGACCCGGCACCTGAACCAGCTGCTCCAGATGCCGGTCCAGGACCTCGACGGCGCCCGGCTGGGCCGGCCGCTGGACGTACGGATGGAGCGCGAGACCTCCGACCCGGGCGAGCGGATCAAGGTGATCGGCCTGGTGGTCGGCCGGGGACGCCCCGGCTCCTACTTCGGCTACGACCGCCGGCCCGACATGGGGCCGTGGCTGGTGCGCTCGTTGATCCGATGGCTGCACCGGCACTCGGCGTACGCCGGCCTGAGCGACCTCGAGGAGCTGGACTGGGACGCCGGCGTCATCCGCGTCGACCCGACCCGGCTGCAGCCGCTGAAGGCGGTCGACGCATGACCACGACCCTGCTGCTGATCGACCTCCAGAACGACTACTTCAACGACGCCGAGCTGCAGCGCTGCCGCGACGACGTCCTCGACAGGAGCAACCGCCTGGTCCGTGCGGCCCGGGACGCCGGATCGCCGGTTGTCGAGGTCCAGACCGTGCACGCCGCCGACAAGAGCACGTGGGCGCTGAACATGCTCGACGACGACCAGGGCATCGCGATCGAGGGCACCCAGGGCGCGCGACGCCTCGACGGGCTGCTCGAGCCCGACCTGTGCATCGTCAAGACCCGGGACAGCGCCTTCCATGACACCGACCTGGCGGGCTGGCTGCGCGAGCGCGAGGTGGACCGGCTGGTCCTGGTCGGGGTCTCCACGGAATCATGCGTCGCCGCCACCGCCACCGACGCCTACGCCCGCGACCTGCGGGTCGTCCTGGTCCAGGACGCCACCGCCTCGGTCGAGTGGCGACTGCACGACGAGACCCTGGAACGGCTGAAGAGGCAGTACCGCCAGGAGGTCGTCTCCGCGGCAGACGTGCGCTTCGACTGAGCCCTATCGACACGCAGCCGCGCCGCCGCCGTCGACGGGACGTTCGTCCGGATTTCGTGAGGCCGAGGCGTCGGTGGGCCGACATGGTGTCGATCTCGGGACCCACCACGGCAGAGCACGGCTTCCGGAGAGGACCCCATGAACGACGACCGCAGCGCCGGTCGAGCTCGACTACGACCGCGGTTGGGCTGGCGAAGGGCGGCGACGTCACCCCCTTCTACGACGGCAACCCGGTGGGCGGCCGGGTCGAGGCCACCCAGCCGAGACGACCGACGTCTGCCATGAGTCCGGGACGACGTGACCCCCGACTACACCGCTCACGGTTCCCGGTTCACCGGCAAGCTGCACCGGGTCCAGCTCGACCTCGGCACCGACGACCACGACCACTTCATCGATCCCGAGGAACGACTCCGGGTCGCGATGTCCCGACAGTGAGGGTCGTCGACGAGCCGTCCACCCACGTGGCCGATGGCTCGGCCCGTTCGTCGCGCGCGCGGCGCGCGGTCACCCGAGCGTCGCCCGTCCGGCGTCGGTGATGACGCGGTCCTGCTTGTCCGTGGTCAACAACGGGAGGTCGGCGTTGTAGAGGCGGGCGAGTGCCGCCCGGTCCAGGCCCACCTCACGTGCGAGCTGGTGGACCTCGAGCTTGTTCATCCGGCCGCCCGGCGCCTCGGCAACCCTGCGCAGCAGTGCGGTGGTGGGGTCGTCGACGCCGTCGACGGTGCCGACATCATGGGCCGGCGGCTCGAGCAGTGCCTCCAGCTGGATGAGCACCCCCCGCAGGGCCTTGCGCAGGACCGCCGCCTCCGACTCCTCCGTGGGCGCGCCGCCCGATCCCTGCCAGGTCCGCTTCGGGTGACGGCGCACGTACTCGGCCTCGAGCTCGAGCATCCGCGCGGTGTGGGTGGCGAACTGTTCGGCGGTCCCGTGGAGGAAGACCCAGTTGCGGGTGTCGTGGGCGTTCTTGCCCTGCTGCTCCAGCTCCTCGTCGGACAGCTCGCGAGCGGGCCGGCCGAGGTACTCGGCGCGTGAGTGGGGTGAGGTCATCGACGTGCTCCTCGCGTTGGCTGGCTGCCGTCCTGCGCGTGCTCGCGGTCGGCGAGTTCGATCCGCTCCCGGGGCATCAGTGGGCGCCTCCGTCATCGAGCAGATGACCGAGACCCGCATAGACGGCGATGGCGTTGCCTCCGAGGACCAGGGCCGCCAGCTCGTCGTCGAGGCCGAGGTCCACGACCGCCCGTGCGTTGACGGCGGTCCCGGGCACGCCTGGCCAGTCGGTGGCGAAGATCCACTTCCTGGCCAGCCGGCCGAGGTCGTAGCGGCGGTAGTACTCCGGCAGCCGCTTGGGCGGTAGCCCGGAGAGCTCCATCCACACCTTCGGGTGGCTCAGCGCCATGAACGCGGCGGCGTCGTACCACCAGCCACGTCCGCCGTGGGCCAGCACGATGTCGAGCTCGGGGAACGTGCGCGCCACGGGCAGCAGGTACGCCGGGTCGGCAAGCTCGTTCATCGACCCCGGGAAGCTGCTGGTTCCGCAGTGCACCACCAGCGGCACGTCCCGCTCCACCAGGACCTGGTAGGCGGGGAAGAGTGCCGCGTCGTCACAGCGGAAGCCGCCATGGACGGGGTGCAGCTTGAGGGCAGCGGCGCCGAGGTCGAGCTGTCGGCGCACCTCGTCGGCGATCGGGAAGTGCAGGTGCGGGTTGACGTTGGCGACCGGCCGGAAGCGCTGCGGGTTGTGCTCGACGATCGGGAGCAGATCGTCGAAGCGCTGGTAGCCGGTGACCTTCGGGCTGTACTCACAGAACAGCAGCGCCGCGTCGACACCCTGCTCGGCGAAGAGCTCGTCGAGCGCCTCCGGTCTCGGTCTCCCGTCGCTGTCCCAGAGCTGGTCGAGGATCCCCGCTGGTCCGAAGTCACGCGCCCACTCGATCCAGGCGGGTCGGAGGGAGCCCAGGACCGGCACGTGCACGTGGGCGTCGACCAGCAGGTGGCCGTCGAGCATGGTCGGCCTACCAGTCGAGGACGAGCTGGGTGTCCGTGCCCAGCTCGCCCACCTTCGAGGCGCCGCCCGGCGTACCGAGCGGCTCAGCACGGCCCGGGAGCGGCTCACTGAAGAAGATGCCGT
This sequence comes from bacterium, assembly GCA_046734535.1. Classification (GTDB taxonomy): domain Bacteria; phylum Actinomycetota; class Acidimicrobiia; order Acidimicrobiales; family Ilumatobacteraceae; genus DASTFY01. The sequence goes on from JBKPRL010000058.1 coordinate 10,924, forward strand.
TGTCGAGGACGAACTGCTCGTCCTCCTCCGGGACGCGGCGGTCCTGGCTGATCGCCTCGACCGGGCAGACCGGCTCGCAGGCACCGCAGTCGATGCACTCCTTGGGGTTGATGTAGCTCTTGCGGTTCCCCTCGTAGATGCAGTCGACCGGGCACTCCTCCACGCACGCCTTGTCGTTGACGTCGATGCAGGGGCTGGCGATCACATACGGCATGACGTTCTCCGGGTCACGGCGTGGCTCCCGCGATGTCCGGGGCGCCGGTGGTCTCGGCGACGGCGGCTGTCTCTTCGGCGAGGAAGGCCCGGACCTTGAAGCGCTGGAGCTTGCCGGTCGCCGTCTTCGGGAGGTCGTCGACGAAGACGACCTGCCGAGGAGCCTTGAAGTGGGCAAGTCCGTCACGGCACCACGTGATGAGCTCCTCGGGCGTGGCCCCTTCGCCCACGACCACGGCCACCGGCTTGTCGATGCCGTCGGCGTCGGCAAGGCCCACCACCGCCGCCTCACGGACCGCGGGGTGCTCGATCAACCTGCTCTCGACCTCGGCGGGCGAGACCCAGATGCCCCCGGCCTTGAGCATGTCGCTGTTCCTGCCGAGGCACCTGAAGTAGCCCTCGTCGTCGCGGACGTAGGTGTCGCCCGTGCTCAGCCAGGGCCCTTGGAACACCTGACGGGTGGCGTCCGTGCGGCGCCAGTACCCGAGGGCGATCGAGTCGCCGCGCACGTAGAGAGCGCCCGGCTGTCCTGCCGACGCGACCGCCCCGGACTCGTCGCGTACCTCGACGTCGTAGCCGGGGACCGGCCGTCCAGTCGTGCCGGGCCGGATGTCGTCGGGGCGGTTCGAGAGGAAGATGTGCAGGGCCTCGGTGGAGCCGATGCCGTCGAGGATCTCGACGGCGAAACGGTCGGTGAAGCGCTGCTGGAGCGGCGCGGGAAGGGGCTCGCCGGCGCTGGCGCACAAGCGCACCGAGGCGAACGCGTCGTCCGGGATGTCGCTGGCCACGAGGGCGGCGTAGAACGTGGGTACGGCGAAGAACAGCGTGGGCCTGTCACGCTGCAGCCGTTCCAGTACGACCTGGGGGCTGGGTCGCCTGGGCTCGAGGATGGTGGTCGCGCCCACAGAGAACGGGAAGAAGAGCGAGTTCCCGATGCCGTAGGCGAAGAAGAGCTTGGCCACCGAGAAGGTCGAGTCGTCGGCAACGATGCCGAGCACCTGCTGGCCGTAGGTCTCGCAGACGTAGCGGATGTTGGCGTGGCGGTGCATGGCTGCCTTCGGCAGGCCGGTGGTCCCCGACGTGTACAGCCACAGCGCCCAGTTGTCGTCGGTGGTCGCAGCGAGGGCACCGTGCGCCTCGTCCGCGGCGTACGTCGAGCGGCCGAGCTCCACGAAGGAGTCCCACCCGTGCACGACGTAGCGGCCCGTCCCGGCCAAAGGCCCCGGGTCTCCGACCTGGATCACGAACTCGACCTCGGGCGCCGCCACGAGGGCTTCGGAGACGTCCGCGGCGAACTCCTGGGTGCACAGGACGGCACGGGCGCCGGAGTCGGCGATGATCTTGCCCAGCTCCGACGCGGTGAACATCGTGGAGACCGGCACCGCGACCAGGCCGGCGTGGAATACCGCGAGGATCGCGGTCAGCATCGGAATCTCGTCGGAGGCAACCAGGAGGACTCGGTCGTCGCGGCGCAGGCCCAGCGCGCGACAGGCGGCGCTCACCTGACGCACCAAGGTCGAGAGCTCGACGTAGGTGAGCTCGCTCGAGCTCCCCCTGACCGCCACGTCGTCTCCGCGGCCCTCGTCGAGGTGGCGGTGGACGAGGTAGTGGGCTGCGTTGAACTCGTCGGACATCTCGATCAGACCCGCTTGTAGTCGTAGTCGCCGCGCTGACCCGATCCGTACCGTCGCAGTGCCCCGTCGGGTCCGGACGCGTTCGGCCGGTTGAAGATCCAGTTCTGCCACGCGGTCAGCCGGCCGAACACCTTGGTCTCCAGGGTCTCGGGGCCCACGAACCGGTGGTTCGCCTCCATTCCGGTGAGGGCGTCGGGTGAGAGCGACGCGCGCTCCTCCAGGACGATGCGGAGCTCGTCCTCGAAGTCGAGGTCGTCGAGCGCCATCGTGACCAGCCCGACCGCGTCGGCAGCCTGCGCGTCCAGCGGCTCACCGAGCTTCGCCCGAGCCGCCTCCAGCTGGTCGTCGTGGCCCCAGAACCGGCTGGCCACGCGGGTCAGGCCGTTGCCCATCGGGAACGGTCCGTCATTGCTGTCGGTCAGGACGATGGCTGCCGGCGTTGCGTCAGGGTCGACGTCCTCGTAGACCCCGTCGAGCATGTACTGACGGTCGCAGGCGAGCGGGATCTCGAGGAGGAGCCCGGCGAAGCAGCTGCCCGGCTCGATGACGCCGATCAGGCTGCGGCTGGTGACGTCGAGCCGCTTGAGCAGCCGCTTGTAGAAGAGGTTGACCTCGTTGACGAACCAGTCTCCGGCCAGGTCCCGGAGCTGGGCGTCGTGGGCCAGCACCGTCTCGGCGTCACCCTGACTGCGGAACACCCACGTCCCGAGGTCCTGTTCGTTGGTGCGCAGCCGGAGCACCAGGTCGTCGAGCGCGCGGGTCACAGCCAGCGGCCAGTAGTCGACCCCCTGGTCGAGCACCCCCTCGGCATCGACCGGGGGAGGCGCGTCCGGGCCGGCGATGGTGATGTCCACCCGGCGGGCTGTGCGGCTGAGGGTGGCCGTGACGAAGGGGTAGCTGATCGTGTCCCCGTCGACCCTGCGGTCGAGGGGCGTGAGCCGCACTCCCCGGTCACCCGCCCGCGTGGACCGACCGGCCGCTGCGGCGGCCCGGGCACCGATCTGCTCGTCCCACTCACGTTTGGGGAAGGTGGCGTCGACGAGTCCCCACTGGACGGCGGTGTCGCCGCGGTAGCCCTCGGACTTGGTGGCGAACAGGTCCGCCCGGTCCTTGCGGACGTGGCGCTTGTCCACGACCCGCGTCAGGCCGCCGGTTCCCGGAAGGACGCCCAGGAGCGGCACCTCCGGCAGCGACACGGTGGATGAGCCGTCGTCGATGAGGACGATGTCGTCGCACGCCAGGGCCAGCTCGTAGCCTCCGCCGGCGGCGGTGCCGTTGAGCGCCGCGATCCAGGTCTGGCCCGAGCCTTCGGTGGCGTCCTCGATTCCGTTGCGGGTCTCGTTGGTGAACTTGCAGAAGTTCACCTTCCAGGCGTGGCTGGACTGGGCGAGCATGCGGATGTTGGCGCCGGCGCAGAACATGCGGTCGATGCCTCCGGTCATCACGACCGCTTTGACCTCGGGGTGCTCGAACCGCAGGCGCTGGACCGCGTCGTAGAGCTCGATGTCGACCCCGAGGTCGTAGGAGTTCATCTTCAGCTCGTAGCCGGGCACCAGACCACCGCGTTCATCGACCCCGAGGGTCAGCGTGGCCACGTCGCCGTCGACGATCAGGTCCCAGTGCCGGTACTGCTCGGGGTCGGTGTCGAAGTCGACCACGGGAGGTGCGGTGCCGGGGTCGTCGGTCGCACTCGTCCCGCCCGTGGACCTCTCCGCAGCCGTGGAGGTATCGGTCTGCCCGTGGTGAACGGCCGTCATCTGAAGTACCTCTCGCTGGAGCAGCAGGTCCGGGAAACACTCTACGTAGTCATGGAGATACGTCAATGGCGTGTGGAATGATCTGGTGGTGTGGGCACTGTCCGAAGGCCGTACCGATGACGCCAACCAGGAGGAGCGGGTGACCGGGACGTCGTCCGTGCCCCGGAACCGCCGGCGTGAGGTCGGGTCGCCCAGTGCTCGGTCGCTGCTGCTCACGATCCTCGGAGAGTTCGCGCTGCCGCGGGCCGACCCGGTGTGGACGGCGACCATCCTTGACGCGCTGGGCCGCCTCGACGTGGAACACCGCGCCGCACGCCAGGCCTTGGCCAGGACGAGCGCCGAGGGTCTGTTGTCCTCGGAGCGGCACGGTCGTCGTACGGCCTGGGTGCTGACAGACCGGGGGACGGAGCTGCTCGCTGAGGGCACGAAGCGGATCTACGGCTTCATGCGGGAGCCGCACACGTGGGACGGACGCTGGCTGGTGCTCACGGTGTCCATCCCCGAGAGCCAGCGCAAGCTCCGGCATCGACTTCGGACCCAGCTGACCTGGCTCGGTCTCGGATCTCCGACGTCGGGCCTGTGGGTCACCCCCGATGCTCGCCACGCCGACGAGGTCCACCGGGTCATCGAGGAGCTGGAGCTCGGGTCGCAGTCCTTCGCGTGGGTGGGGCCGGCGGCCGGCATCGGCGACGAAGCCAGACTGGTGGAGGCCGCGTGGGACCTGGCCGACGTCGAGAAGCGCTACCTCGCCTTCCTCGGCGACTTCGAGGGACGTCGCGCCGGCTCCGCCGCGGACGCGTTCGTCGCCCAGGTCGAGCTCGTCCAGGCCTGGCGACGGTTCCCGTTCCTCGACCCGGATCTTCCGCGCGAGCTGCTCGACCATGACTGGCCCGGCCCTCGGGCGGCCACCGCGTTCCACGAACGGCACGCCCAGTGGAACCGGCAGGCCCAGCAGGAGTGGGACCGGCTGCAGAGCGAGGCTTCGGAGCGGATCTGACGTGTCCAGTGCAGAAGGTCAGTACTGGTGCTCCTCGACGTTCACGTAGCCGCCCTGCTCCTCGTGGCCGGGAGCTTGTCCTGACGGGTCCTCGTTCACGTCGTACGTGTCCGGGTCGCGGTGCCGTTGCGCCGACGGTGTGCCGTAGACGACTCCGACCCGCTTGCGCAGGTCACCGTCGACCGGGCCGCGGAACCCACGGACGACCAGCCAGTCGTGGACCACGTCGCGCTGAGCGTGGTCGCGGATCCGGTTGTGGACGTAGTTGATGCCGCGGGAGGCAGCCTCCTCATCCAGCTTGCCCAGGATGAAGGTGCCCACTCCGCCCTCCTGGCGGTCGGGGGCGACCGCCAGGAGGATCTCGGCGTCGCCGCCCCAGGTCGTGTCGAGGCGCCCGTAGCCGACGACGGTGCCGTCCGGGTCCCGGGCCGACCACCAGTCACCAGGCAGTGCCTCGGCGTCCTCGAACGTGAGCACGAAGGCTCCCTCGGGTGCACCGCCGATGATCCGGACCTTGTCGGCGTCCCAGACCGGCGTCTCCTCCCGGACCCAGGAGAGCTCGGGTCGGGAGTCGCCGGACATGTCAGGCCACGCCCTCTTCGGCCAGGTGGACGTAGTCGAACTCGACCGGCTGGTCGTTGATGCCTGTCTTCGGGGCGGCGATCCAGCCGGCGAACTTGCCGTACTCGTACTGCGGGACCATCAGCTTCGCGACGGCCTCACGGTCCGCGGCGGTGGGCAGCCACTCACCTACCCGCTGCTCCCAAGCGTCGCTGTCGAGCACCTCGCCATCCGGGCTGACGTGGTGTCCGGCATACACACCGACCCGTCGGTTGAACCCCTCGTGGGGCAGCGTCAGCCGGTCCTCCAGGCCGGCGTCCTCCAGCTCCTGGTTCCAGCGACGTACGCCGTTGGTGCAGTCGGCGACGTACTCGTCGCGGAGGTCGAGGTTGAGCGCGCTCAGCATGGGGACCTCCTTCTGCCTGATCTCGCCGTCCTCGATGTAGTTCATCATCCGGGTGTCCTCGAGCAGGACGTGGTCGTCCTTGCGCCGGGTCTCCTGCCAGCGGCCCTTGAGGCCGGAGCTGTAGTAGTTGCCGGCGTTGGTCGACTGCTCCGAGCCGAACAGGTCCATCGACACGGAGTACTGGAAGTTCAGGTACCTCTGGATCACCTCGAGCGGGATGACCCCGTCCTCGAAGCCGGCCTTGCCGCCGTTCTCCCGCATGACCTGTGCGGTGCGCTCCACCGTGCGCTGCACCCCGGTCGTGCCGACGAACATGTGGTGGGCCTCCTCCTTGAGCATGAACTCGCACGTGCGGGCCAGCGGGTCGAATGCAGACTCCTTGAGGGTGCCCAATTGGTACTTGCCGTCGCGGTCGGTGAAGTAGGTGAACATGAAGAACTGGAGCCAGTCGGTGGTCTCCTCGTTGAAGGCGCCGAGGATGCGGGGCGCATCGAGGTCACCCGAGTTCCGCTTCAGGAGCTGCTCGGCCTCCTCGCGACCCTCGCGACCGAAGTAGGCGTGCAGGAGGTAGACCATCGCCCAGAGGTGACGGCCCTCCTCGACGTTGACCTGGAACAGGTTGCGCAGGTCGTAGATGCTCGGCGCGGAGTTGCCGAGGACCCGCTGCTGTTCGACCGAGGCGGGTTCGGTGTCTCCCTGCACGACGATGAGCCGCAGCAGGTCGGCGCGGTGCTCACCAGGCACCTCCTGCCAGGCCGGCTCGCCCTGGTGCTTGCCGAAGGTGACCGTGCGGTCGGGGTTGGCCTCGGCCAGGAAGATGCCCCAGCGGTACTCCTCCATCGGGACGTGGTCGAAGTGCGCCCAACCGTCGCGACCGACGGCGATCGCGGTGCGCAGGTACACGTCCTTGGTCGGGAGCGCGGGGCCGAGTGTCTTCCACCAGTCGAGGAACTTCGGCTGCCATCCCTCCAGCGCCCGCTGCAGGCGGCGGTCCTCGGCCAGATTGACGTTGTTGGGGATCCGCTCGCTGTAGTCGATCTTGCTCAACGGACCCGCCGGCACGGGGGCGGCGCCGGTGCGGTCGTCAACGGTCATCCCTGGCTCCTCGAGGTCGTCGCTGCTCCTCCATACGTTCTACACTCTCATTGCGGGGGTGCCAAGCAAGCGTCGAACTTTTGTCCAGCTCGCCGGCGTGCGCCCGAGTCACGGACCGCCTTGGCGTCGGGCGCTCGGGCGGGGGCGTCGCGCCCTCCGACGATCAGTGCGCGCTCAGCCACGACCCATCCGGCGCCGGCCCGAAGACCGCTCCCCAGTCGTTCGCCATGCTGATGACCGTCCAGCCCAGCCGGGCGCCGACGTCGGTGATGGGCTCGGGCTCGGTGAAGGTCTCCGCAGTGCTGACGTAGCGGAACTCGCGTTCCTCGTCGTCGTGGTCGACGAGCAGGGCCAGCGTCGGTCCCTCGCCGGCGGTCGCCCACTCGAGCATCTCGCGGTCGCCCCCGGAGTTGCCCGCTGCCAGGATCGGGCGACGGCCCAGCTGGGCCTGGATGTTGCTGACCTTGACCGCGCCCTCGTTGGCCCCGCCCATCAGCTGCGCGGTACGCCGCAGCCGGGGCCCGGTGCCGTCGTCCCCAGTCGGCACGAACTCGTAGGCGATCAGGCTGCCGACGACGTTCTGGGGAGGTACGCCGTACAGGTCCTCGCTGACGGCCCGCACGAACTCTGTCCCGCCCCCGGTCACCACGCAGATCGTGAAGGCGCGCCGGCGGAGCTCGGCGATCAGCTCGAGCATCGGCTGGTAGGTGCAGGCACGCAGCGGCCGGTCGAGCGTCCGGTGCGTGGCCCGGGCCATGAACTCCCGGGTGTGCGCCGTGAACTCCTCGGGAGCCTGGCCCTCGAACAGCCCGGTGAGCGCGTGGGCGATCCGCTCAAGACCGATCTCGCCCATCGCTGCCTGGTCGCCGGGGATCACCGCCGCGAACTCCGGACGGTCGGCGAGCTGTGCGTCGGCCCGGAT
>JBKPRL010000059.1:0-5863 GCA_046734535.1 bacterium
GCGCTGTACCTGGCCGCGGCCGGCGTCGGCACGATCGGGATCGTCGACATGGACGAGGTCGACGCCTCCAACCTCCAACGCCAGATCCTCCACAACCTCGACCGCATCGGCGACCGCAAGGTCGACTCGGCCAAGAAGACCCTGACGGCGATGAACCCCGATCTGAACGTGGTCACCTACGACACACGGCTCTCGGCCGACAACGTGATGGACGTGCTGCAGGGCTACGACGTGGTCATCGACGGCGCCGACAACTTCCCCAGCCGGTACCTCCTCAACGACGCGACCGTGAAGCTGGGCATCCCGGTCGTGCACGGCTCGATCTTCCGCTTCGAGGGCATGGTCACCGTGTTCGACCCCACCCGGGGCCCGAACTATCGGGACATGGTCCCCGAGCCGCCGCCGGCCGAGCTGGCGCCGTCGTGCGCCGAGGCCGGAGTGCTGGGAGTGCTTCCCGGCATCATCGGGTCGCTGCAGGCACTGGAGGCCATCAAGCTGCTGCTGGGGCTGGGCGACCCGCTCATCGGTCGGATCCTCAGCTACGACGCCCTCGAGCAGTCCTTCCGCGAGTACAAGCTCCGCGTCGACCCGACGAACCCCGTCACCTACGAGAACCGCGACCGGATCCAGATCCGCGACCTGGATGGGCTCTGCGCGCCCTGGGTCGAGGACCACTGACCGGACCATCCCGACCCTGACGCGCGCCGGCGGGCGCCGGCTCAGGTGGTTGGCGGGCTCGTCCCGTGAGGACTCGTCGCCGGCGGGTTGGTGCCGGGCGGGTCGGTCCCTGGCGGTGCGGTCGTCGAGCCCGGTGGCTTGCCTGACCCGGGCTTGGAGCTGGGTGGCGCGTTGGTGCCCGACGGGCTCGGACCGGGCGTGGTCGTCGGCGCGGGCGGCGGGGCGCTCGTCGTCGTCTTGCCGGACCCGCCGGACCCGCTTCCGCCGGACCCGCTTCCGCCCGAACCGGACCCGCCCGACCCGCCGCGGCTGCTGGAGCCTGAGCTGCCCGAGGTCGAGCTCGCCCGCTCGGTCGTGCAGAGTGCCGACGAGGTGGTCGTGCTCTTCGTCGAAGAGGTCGGCCGCCGGCTCGCGGTGGAGTCGCTGGCGATCGTGGTCGTCGTGGTCGGCGGGGTGGCGCCGGGGGCCAGGCCGAGGGCCGACGCAATGGTGCCGGCAAGCGCCTCCTGGCCGATGGAGGTGAGGTGGAGCCCGTCTTGGCGGATGGCGCCCTTCACCCCAGAGACGACCGTGTTCCAGTCCACCAGCTCGATGCGGTCGTCGGGCCCACCGGTGCCGTCCGCCGCCGCCTCCTGCTGGAGGACGGCGTTCATGCGGTCGCGGCCCTTCTCGAACTGGTAGTTCGTGAGCAGGTAGATCCGGCGGACGTCAGGCACCAGGGCGATGAGGCGGTCCAGCTGGGCCTTGTAGTTCACGGGGTCGATGCCGTCGTTGTGACCGATCAGCACCACCAACACCTGGCCGACGTCGGTGAGGTGGGCCCGGAGGCTCTGCACCGCGTCGGTGGTCTGGCGCCCCATGACCGCGTCGACCGTCACGTCCCAGCCGAGGGGGTTCAGCGCGTCGCAGACGGCGCCGGAGTAGCGCGAGGAGATCGACTCGGTGATCGAGTCCCCGACCAGGTAGACGCGGTTGTCGGTGAGGACCGGCGCGGCCGGGACGGTGGTCGTCGTGGTGGTCGTCAAGGGAGTGCTCGGGTTCACCCCGACGGTGCGGCTGGGGCCGGTCGTGTCCGGCCGCGCGTCGATCTGCGGACCGTTGCCGGAGGCCGCGGAAGCTGCACAGGCACCAAGGAGGAGCGCCGTGGTTGCGGCCGCGGCGAGCATCGGGGGGCGGGCTCGCACCGGAACAGTCCACCGACGATGGTGCCCACATGCAAGTCATAGGGGCTCTCCGGGCCAAGATCGGGCTGTGAACAGGTCCGTTGCGCCCACGACGATCGCACCCCCAGCCGCCCGCTACAGCCACGCCGTGCTCTCCGTCGCTCCCCAGCGGCTCCTCCACACGTCGGGCGTCGTGCCGATCGCCCCCGACGGGCAGGTGCCCCACGGCCTCGCCGAGCAGGCCGAGGTGGTCTGGGCGAACCTCGGCGAGATCCTCGCCGAGGCCGGTATGACCGTCGATGACGTGGTGTCGATGACGACCTACGTCGTCCAGGGTGAGGAGCTGGGGCCGGTGATGGCCGTGCGGGACCGGGTGCTCGGCGGCCATCTCGCCGCGTCGACGCTGGTCGTCGTACCCTCCCTCGCCCGGCCGGAGTGGCGGCTCGAGATCGCCCTCGTCGCCGCTCGCTGAGGGCCCGTGGCCTACTGCCGGCCACGGCAGCCGGGGCCGCGGCCGCGAGTCAGCCGAGCGTGGCGATCACCCGCCCGAAGCGGGCGACGGCCTCCGGATCCTCGACGTCCGGCAGGCTGACGATGGCCGTCTGCACCCCCGCCTCGCCGAGCCGGTGGAAGCGCCCGAGGTGCTGCTCGACCGTCCCGGCGTTGACCCGCTCGGCGAAGCGGGCAGCGCTCATCCGGTTCGGTCGCAGCCGTTCGACGGCCGCCTCGACACCGGCGCGATCGTCGCCCACGAGCACGGTCGACAGCTGCGTCACCTCGATCGTGGCGGGGTCCCGGTCGACCTCCGCGCAGTGGCGCCGGAGCACGTCGACCTTGTGGCGGACGACAGGTGCGTCGCCGAACAGGTTGCAGGCGTCGGCGTAGCGGGCGACGAGGCGGAGGGTCCGGCGCTCTCCGGAGCCTCCGACCAGGATGGGGATGCGCTCCTGCAACGGCCGGGGGTAGCACATCGCCTCGGGCACCTCGATGGCCTTCCCGTGGAACGCGGGCGTCCCCTTCCCCCACAGGAGGGGCAGGAGCTGCAGGGCGTCCTCGAGGAGCGCGTAGCGCTCGGCACGCGGCGGGAACTCCCAGCCGTAGGCCGTGTGCTCCTGCTCGAACCAGGCCAGGCCCAGCCCGCAGATCGCCCGGCCGCCGGAGAGCACGTCGAGCGTCGCCGCGATCTTCCCGAGGTGGGCGACGTTGCGGTACGTGATCCCCGTGACCATCGTGCCGAGCCGGATCCGGTCCGTCGCCGCGGCCAGGAACCCGAGTGTGGTCCAGCTCTCCAGCATGTCCTCCCAGGCTTGCCCCATGCCCGGGATCTGGCGGAAGTGGTCCATGACCCACAGGCTCTGGAAGCCCGCCTCCTCGGCGGCGGCCGCGATCTCGCGCAGGCGGCGGGCGATCTCGGCCGGGCCGCCCGCCCACGTGAAGCGGGGGAGCTGCAGGCCGAAGCGCATCGCCGTCGGCTCGTCCGCGCTGCCGCGGCCAGCGGCCAGCGCCGCGGGCACGACGGCCACCGGGCCCGGCGGGTGGACGGCGGTGAACCCTTCGCCGGCGAGGGCGTCACGCACCGCGGGCCAGCCCTTCAGCTGCGCGCTGACGACGGCGGTCGGCACGGTCGTGCCCCGAGCGCGGTTGCGGGCCCGGATCTCGGCCGGCGGGACATCGAAGGCGATGGCGAAGCACGGAACGCCGGCCTGCTCGGCCAAGGCGCGGTAGCGGGCGCGCTGCGCCGGGTCGAGTGCGAGGGTGTCGACGACGGTGGTGATGCGCCGGCGCAGGCGCTGCTGCACGACGGTGTCGAGCAGGGCGAAGGCGTCCCTCGACGCGCTGATGTCGTGCTCGCCGTCGCCCACGAGCGCCCGCAACGCGTCGCTCGACACCACCTGGTGGTCGGGGAACCACTCCGCGGCCCACGTCGACTTCCCCGACGCGGCGGGTCCGATCAGCACGACCAGACAGGGCGCCGGGAGGGTCAGGGTCGGCGGCGCGGTGGCGGGCGGGGCCATCGAGCGGACGATAGGTCGGGCGGCCCGTCCGCCGTACGCTGGGCCCATGGCTGGCGACGCGGCTGACCGCCCCACGAAGGTGACCGACTCGGGCATCGAGGTCCGCCCGCTCTACACCGCCGGCGACCTGGCCGGCTGGGACCCGGACCGCCAGCTCGGTGCGCCGGGTCGCCCGCCGTACACCCGCGGCATCTACCCGACGATGTACCGCGGCCGGCTCTGGACGATGCGCCAGTACGCGGGCTTCGGCTCGGCCGAGGCGACCAACCGGCGGTTCCACTTCCTCCTGGGCGCCGGCCAGACCGGTCTGTCGTGCGCCTTCGACCTTCCCACCCAGATGGGCTACGACTCGGACCACCCCCGCGCTGCGGGCGAGGTGGGGAAGGTCGGCGTGGCCATCGACTCGCTGGACGACATGCGGCTGCTCCTGGCCGGCCTCCCGCTCGACAAGGTCACCACGTCGATGACCATCAACTCGACGGCCGCCATCCTGCTGCTGCTCTACGAGCTCGTCGCCGAGGAGCAGGGCGTCGCCGCGGCCGACATCGGCGGCGGGACGATCCAGAACGACCTGCTCAAGGAGTACATCGCACGGGGGACCTACATCTATCCGCCCCGCCCTTCGATGCGGATCATCACCGACATCTTCGCCTACTGCCGCGAGCGCATCCCCCGTTGGAACACGATCTCCATCTCCGGCTACCACATCCGTGAGGCCGGTTCGACCGCCGTCCAGGAGATCGCCTTCACGCTCGCCAACGCCATCGCCTACGTGCAGGCCGCCATCGACGCCGGGCTCGACGTCGACGACTTCGGGCCCCGGCTGTCCTTCTTCTTCAACGGCCACAACAACGTGTTCGAGGAGGTGGCCAAGTTCCGCGCCGCCCGCCGGATGTGGCACCGCATCATGACGGAGCGCTTCGCCGCCCGGGCCGAGGCCTCCACCCTGCTGCGCTTCCACACCCAGACCGGCGGTTCCACCCTCACCGCACAGCAGCCGGAGAACAACATCGTGCGGGTCACCGTGCAGGCCCTCGCGGCCGTGCTCGGCGGCACGCAGAGCCTCCACACCAACGGCTTCGACGAAGCGCTCGGCCTGCCCACCGAGCGGGCGGCGCGGATCGCCCTGCGCACGCAGCAGATCGTGGGCTACGAGAGCGGCGTGGTCGATACGCCGGACCCGCTGGCCGGCTCGTACTTCGTCGAGTCGCTCACCGACGAGGTGGAGCGGCTGGCCTGGGAGTACATCGGGCGGATCGACGAGATGGGCGGCGCGGTGGCTGCGATCGAGGCCGGCTTCCAGATGGACGAGATCGAGCAGGCGGCCTACGAGTACACGAAGTCGATCGACGACGGCGAGCGGGTGGTCGTCGGCGTCAACCGCTACACGGTCGACGACGAGCCGGAGACGGACATCCTCTCGATCGACCCCGCCCTCCAGGCCGCGCAGCTCTCCCGGCTGACGCGGTTCAAGGCCGACCGAGACCACGCCGACGTGACCCGCCGCCTCGACGACGTCCGCGCCGCGGCCAAGGGGACGGGGAACCTGCTGCCGCCGATGCGGGCCGCGCTCGCGGCCCACTGCACGCTCGGCGAGGTCAGCGACGCGCTGCGGGACGTCTTCGGCGTCTACCACCCCGGCCGGTGAGGGGGTCACCACCGCTGAGCGAGCTGACTCCGACGGGTGGTACCCTATAGGGCATGAAGAAGACGAGCCTCTACCTGGAGCCGGAGCTCGATCGGGCTCTCGACCAGCTCGCCGCCCAGGAGGGCGTCAGCAAGGCGGAGGCCATCCGAGGGGCGTTGCGCACGGCCGTCGCCGGTCTCGACCGGCCCCGGATCCGGGCCATCGGCGTCGGCGAGGGGCCGGGTGACGTCGCCGACAACGTCGACCGGTACCTCGACGGCTTCGGGGAGCGGTGATCATCCTCGACACCTCGGTCACGTACGCGCTGGCCGACCGGCGGGACTCCCGCCACGCCGAGGTCGTCGCCTGGTACGAGCACG
>JBKPRL010000060.1:0-9253 GCA_046734535.1 bacterium
ATAAGAGACAGAACTTAACGTGGCCGTGCGCGAACTCTCGCTCGGCGAACGGATGAAAATGGAGCTGATCGCGTCGCTGCTGCACCGGCCCAAAGTCCTGTTCCTCGACGAACCCACCATCGGCCTCGACGTCGCCATGCAGAAGCGGATCCGGACCTTCGTCGCCGACTACAACCGTCGTCACGGCGCCTGTGTCCTCCTCACAAGCCACTACATGGCCGACGTCGAAGCGCTGTGCCGCCGGGTCATCGTCATCCACCATGGCCGTCTCCTCTTCGACGGCGACCTGACCGCGCTGACCGAGCGGTTCGCGGCCCACAAGACGATCGGCGTGCGGCTCGAGCACGACAGCGACCGCGATCGTCTGGCCGGCTTCGGCGAGGTGGTCGGGAGCGATGGCGGCCGGACGACCCTGCGGGTGGATCGGGAAGTGGCGCCCCGGGTGGCCGCGCAGCTCCTGTCCGAGCTCTCCGTCGTCGACCTGACCGTGGAGGACCCGCCGATCGAGGACGTGATCGCCGAGGCCTTCGCCTCCTCCGCCGCCAGGAGCGCCGGGTGACCGCCGCGTCGGGCCTGGGCACCGCGCCCGGACCCGGGTCGGCGCCGAGGGCGGTGGCCGAGGATGGCCGGGCCCGCTCGATGCTGAGCCTCTACGCGACGCTCATGCGGACCTCGGTCATCAACCAGCTGCAGTACCCCGTCGCGGCCTACCTCTACATGATCGGCATGGTCGCGGAGCCGGTCATCTACCTCGTCGTGTGGAGCACCATCGCCCGCGAGCAGGGCGGCTCGGTGGCGGGCTACACCCCGGCGACGTTCGCCGCGTACTACATCGTGTGGACGCTGGTGCGGAACATCAACATCGTGTTCACGCCCTACGGGTGGGAGGAGCGCATCCGCGAAGGCGAGCTGTCGGGTCACCTGCTGAAGCCGGTCCACCCGATCCACTACGACCTCGGGTGGTTCGCCGGCATGAAGGTCGTCGTGGTGCTCCTCTGGCTCCCGATCGCCATCGTCCTGTCGATCATCTTCCGGCCCGCGCTCGACCCGACCGCAGCTCAGGTCGCCGTCTTCGCCGTCGCCATCTGGGGCGCGTACCTGCTCCGCTCGCTCTACATGTGGACGCTCGGCATGGTCACGTTCTGGACGACGCGGGTGAGCGCGCTGTTCGAGCTGGTCTGGGTGACGGAGATGCTGCTGTCGGGCCGCATCGTGCCGCTCGCGCTCCTTCCGGGGTGGGCGCAGGCGCTCAGCTGGCTGCTCCCCTTCCGCTGGACCTTCGGGTTCCCCATCACGGCGCTCGTCGGGCCGATCTCGAACGCCGGCCTGGCCGTCGGCCTCGCCATGCAGCTCTTCTGGATCGTCGTGTTCGCCCTCGTCGTCCGCGGCTTCTGGCGGGTCAGCGTGCGCCATTACAGCGCGGTGGGCGGATGAGGCCGGCCGCGCCGCTGGCCGCCGGTCGCATCGGCCTCCTGTTCCTGCGGGTGAGCGTGATGAACGACCTGCAGTACCGCGCCAACTTCGTGTTCCAGCTCTTCCAGTCGCTGCTGGCGGTGGGGACGGGGCTGGCGGTCCTCGCGTTGATCTTCGACCAGACGAACGAGCTCGGTGGTTGGTCGGCGACGCAGCTGATCGCGGTGATGGGCATCTTCACGATCATGGGAGGGCTGATCCGCAGCGTGATCGAGCCCAACATGCAGCGGCTGATGACCGATGTGCAGAAGGGCACGCTCGACCACGTGCTCACGAAGCCGGAGGATCCCCAGCTCATGGTCAGCGTGCGGGACATCCGGATCTGGAACGGTGTCGACGTGCTCACCGGCCTCTGCGTCCTGGGCTACGCGATCGCTCGGGACCCCGGTGCGCTCGGCGTGACCGGCGTGCTGGCCGGGCTCGTCGCGTTCATCCTCGGGACGATCACGATCTACTGCTTCTGGCTGATGCTCACGACCGCGGCGTTCTGGGTGGTGCGGCTCGACGAGACGCAGGAGCTGTTCGAGGGCATCTACCGGGCCGGCCAGTACCCGGTCGGGATCTACCCGGGCTGGATGCGGGTCGGGCTGACGTTCCTCGTTCCGATCGCGTTCGCGGTGACCGTCCCGGCCGAGGCGGTGACGGGGCGGCTGGATGCGGCGACCCTGGGCTTCGCCGCGCTGTTCTGCCTCGTCATCGTCGTCCTCAGCCGTGCGCTGTGGAAGCGAGGCCTACGTCGCTACTCGGGCGCTTCGGCCTGAGCACGACGACGCGACTGCGACCGGACCTCACCTGGCCAGAGGCTTGTACTTGATGCGGTGGGGCTGATCGGCCTCCGCGCCGAGCTCCTTGTGGCGGTAGGCCTCGTAGTCGGTGAAGTTGCCTTCGAACCAGCGGACCTGGCTGTCGCCCTCGAAGGCCAGGACGTGGGTGCAGATCCGATCGAGGAACCATCGGTCGTGGCTGATGATGACCGCGCAGCCCGGGAAGGAGTCGAGCCCGTCCTCGAGCGCTCGCAACGTGTCGACGTCGAGGTCGTTCGTCGGCTCGTCGAGCAGGAGGAGGTTCCCGCCGGTCCGCAGCACCTTCGCCAGGTGGACGCGGTTGCGCTCGCCACCCGAGAGGTCCCCGACCCGCTTCTGCTGGTCCGAGCCCTTGAAGTTGAACCCGGCCACGTACGCCCGGCCGTGGACCTCCCGATGGCCCACGCGGATCAGGTCCTGACCACCCGTGATCTCCTCGTAGACCGAGTGGTCGGCGTCGAGGGCGTCGCGCGACTGATCGACGTAGGCGAGCTCGACCGACTCGCCGAGGGTGATGCGTCCGGCGTCGGGCTCCTCCGACCCCGTCAGCATCCGGAACAGCGTCGTCTTGCCGGCCCCGTTCGGGCCGATGACGCCCACGATGCCGGCGCGGGGCAGGCTGAAGGAGAGGTCCTCGATGAGGAGGCGGTCGCCGTAGCCCTTGCGCAGGCCCTCCACCTCGATGACGGTGTCGCCGAGGCGGGGTCCGGGAGGGATGGTGATCTCGAGGCGCTCGGGCCCGCGTTCGGCCTCCTCGGCCTCCCGCTGCAGGCGCTCGTATGCCGACAGGCGGGCCCGGCCCTTGGCTTGGCGCGCCTTCGGCGCCATGCGCACCCACTCCAGCTCCCGCTCGAGGGTGCGCTGACGGGCCGAGCTCTGCTTCTCCTCCTGGGCCAGGCGGGCCGACTTCTGCTCCAGCCACGACGAGTAGTTCCCCTCGAACGGGAAGCCGCGGCCCCGGTCCAGCTCGAGGATCCAGCGCGCGGCGTTGTCGAGGAAGTAGCGGTCGTGGGTCACGGCGACGACCGTGCCGTGGTACTCCTGCAGGAACCTCTCCAGCCAGTCCACGCTCTCCGCGTCGAGGTGGTTCGTCGGCTCGTCGAGCAGCAGCAGGTCGGGCCGGGCGAGCAGCAGCCGGCAGAGCGCCACCCGTCGCCGTTCGCCGCCCGACAGCATGGTGACGTCGGCGTCGTTGGGCGGGCAGCGGAGCGCGTCCATGGCGATCTCGACGTTGCGGTCGAGGTTCCACGCGTCCGCGGCGGCGATCTTGTCCTCGAGCTCGGCCTGGAGCGCGCCAATCTTCTCGTAGTCCGCGTCCGGGTCGCCCCACATGGCCATGACCTCGTCGTAGCGGGCCAGCACGTCCCGCACCGGTCTGACGCCGTCCATCACGTTGCCCAGCACGTCCTTGGCCGGGTCGAGCTGGGGCTCCTGGGCCAGCAGGCCGACCGTGAAGCCGGGGGTGAGTCGGGCCTCGCCCGAGTAGCCGTCGTCCTCGCCCGCCATGATCCGCAGCAGGCTCGACTTGCCCGAGCCGTTCGCGCCGATGACGCCGATCTTGGCGCCCGGGTAGAACGAGAGGGAGATGTCGGCCAGGACCGTCCGGTCGGGTGGGTAGAACCGACCGAGCTTGTAGCACGTGTAGATGAACTGCGGCGCCATAGGAGTGGGCGAGCCTACCGGCCGCCGTCCCGCGCCCTCCGTGGCCGGAGCCGTCGGCCTCGATGGCCGTTCTCGCGGGGTTCCGTACCGATCGCGGCCACGGGATCCCGCGAGAACGAGTTCGGCGGTGTGGCATGGCGTCCGCGGTGTGGCGTGGCGGTCCGCCACCGCTTCCGTGTGGCGGGATCGGATCGCCCGGGGCTCGCGCGGTGCGGTGCTACGTTCCGGCATCGTCCCGACGCCACAAGGAGGTCCCGAGTGATCGCCGCCCTGGAGCTCTTCACCCGATACGGATTCACCAGTGCCTTGCGGTGGCTGCACGTGCTCTTCGGCATCACGTGGATCGGCCTGCTCTACTACTTCAACTTCGTGCAGGTCCCATCGTTCGCGCAGCTGAGCCCAGCGGCGCGCAACGAGGCGATCCAGAAGCTCGCTTCCCGCGCGCTGTGGTGGTTCCGCTGGGCCGCCGTGGGCACGGCGATCTTCGGCCTCCTCATCTCCGGCGCGACGGAGGACTACTACCAGGACTTCTTCAAGCGCGCGAACGGCGCCTCGATCTTCCTGGGCATGATCATCGCCCTCGTGATGCTGGGCAACGTCTGGATGTACATCTGGCCCAACCAGAAGGTCGTCATCGCCAACGCTGCTGGCGTGCTCGAGGGTCGGGAGCCGCTTCCCGAGGCGGCCGCCGCCGGTCGACGGGCGTTCCTGCCGAGCAGGCAGAACACCCTGTTCTCCATCTCGATGCTGTGGTTCATGGTCGGCACCGCGCACTTCTACAACGGTTCCGAGTTCTCCTCCTCGGTGAGCGGGGGCAAGGTGGCGGCCTTCCTCATCATCTCGCTGGTGATCGTGGCCGTGCTCGAGGCCAACGCGCTCGGCTTCCTCGGTGGCACCGGTCCGAGCCCGTTGCGCTGGCCGTACGAGAGCGTCCGCAACGTGCTCATCTCCGGGTTCGTGCTCTGGGCCGTCCTCTGGATCCTCTCGGAGCTCCTGCTGAGCTGACGACCTTCGGGTCCGAGCAGACGCCCTTTTCAGCGGCCGCGCAGGTTCGGCGGCTCAGCTCGTGGTGAGGGTGGCGGTCATCCCGGCCTCCTTGTGGCCGGGGATGTCGCAGATCATCGAGTAGGTGCCGGCCGGGAGGTCGTACGTCTCGACCTTGGTCTGGCCCGGGTTCACCTTGAGCTCCTCGCCGACCACCGTGTTGTCCTTGTCGTAGATGACCAGCGAGTGGACCTGCGCGCCCTCGCTCTCCAAGGCCACCGTGACCTCGCCGGCGGGCGCGGTGTACTCCTTCTTGTCGAACTTGATGTCCTCGGCCTTGACGACGAGCGCGTCGGCCGGGACGGTGTTCGTGCTGCTCGAGCCACCGCCACCGCACGCGGCGAGCGCCAGCAGCCCGGCCGTACCGAGCGAGATAAGAAAGCCACCGGTGCGGATATTCCTCATGCCCGTCACACTACCGATGGGTGGGGCCCGCGGCACCAGCAGGCGGGACGCCGTGCGACGGCGGTAGGCCGACGAGTGGCACCCGGTACCATCGAGGCGATGGCCGATGAGCACAGCAGCGTGGCCGATGCGACGACGGACGGGGACGCGGCGTCGCGCTTCCTCGGACCGAACGCCTGGCTGGTCGAGGAGATGTACGAGCAGTATCAGAGCGATCCGGCCTCGGTGAGCGAGAACTGGCGCGACTTCTTCGAGGACTACCGCTCGAGCCGGCCCCAACCCGCGACCGCCGCGACTCCCGCGGCGACCTCGACGCCCACCCCGGCGCCGCCCCCTCCGGCCGTCGCGACGGCGCCTGCGCCGGCCGCGCCACTCCCCGCCGCCGGACCGGCTGCGGCGGCCTCGGACGCCGGGCCCGTCGGGAAGCCGATCCTCGGCGCGGGCGCGCTGATCGTGGCCAACATGGAGCGCAGCCTCGGCGTCCCGACGGCGACCAGCTTCCGCGATGTGCCGGCCAAGCTGCTCGAGGTCAACCGGAAGATCATCAACGGCTTCCTCGGCCGGTCGGGCGCCGGGAAGATCAGCTTCACCCACCTCATCGCCTATGCGGTGGTGCGGACGATCGCCGACGACATGCCGGTGATGAGCGCCACCTTCGCCGAGGACGCGGAGGGCAAGCCGCGCGTCGTCCACCACGACCACGTCAACGTGGGCATCGCGGTCGACATGGAGAAGTCGGACGGCACGCGCACGCTCGTCGTCCCGGTCATCAAGGAGGCCGACACCCTCGACTTCGCCGCCTTCCGCAACGCGTACGAGGACCTCATCCGGCGGGCCAAGACGGGCAAGCTCCAGGTCACCGACTTCCAGGGCGCGACCATCACCATCACCAACCCGGGCACCATCGGCACGGTCCAGTCGGTGCCCCGCCTGATGCCGGGGCAGGGCGTGATCGTCGGGGTCGGCACGATCGACTACCCGGCCGAGTGGCAGGGCGCCGACGAGCGGGCGCTCAGCGAGCTGGCGGTATCCAAGGTCGTCACGCTGACCTCGACCTACGACCACCGGATCATCCAAGGAGCCGAGTCGGGCATGTTCCTGAAGGCCGTGCACGAGCGGCTGATGGGGGAGCACGACTTCTACCACGAGGTCTTCCGAGCGCTCGGCGTGCCGTACGAGGAGGTCAAGTGGCGGCGCGACGTCAGCCCGCTCGACCGCGAGGAGGCCCTGCTCCACAAGCAGATGCAGGTGGCCACGCTCATCCGTGCCTACCGCGCGCGCGGCCACCGCATCGCCGACCTCGACCCGCTGGACTGGAAAGAGCCGGGCATGCCGGACGAGCTCGACCCGGCGACGTACGGGCTGACGATCTGGGACCTCGACCGCGAGTTCCTGACCGGGGGCGTGGCCGGCAAGGACTGCATGCACCTCGGCGATCTGCTCGGCGTGTTGCGCGACGCGTACTGCCGTTCGATCGGCATCGAGTACATGCACATCCAGGACACGGACGAGCAGCGCTGGATCCAATCGAAGGTCGAGGGGGTCAAGGTCCAGCTCAGCTCGGACGAGCTGCGGCACCTCCTCGAACGGCTCAACGCGGCCGAGGCGTTGGAGCGGTTCCTGGCCACCAAGTACGTCGGCACCAAGCGCTTCGGGCTCGAGGGGGCGGAGTCGGCGATCCCCATCCTCGACAAGGTGCTGTCGGACGCGGCCGACAGCGGCCTCGACGGCTCCGTGATCGGCATGGCCCACCGCGGACGGCTCAACGTGCTGGCCAACATCGTGGGCAAGAGCTACGACCAGATCTTCCGGGAGTTCGAGGGCTACCTCGACCCCAACTCGGTGCAGGGCTCGGGCGACGTGAAGTACCACCTCGGCGCGGTCGGGAAGTACGTCAGCCCGTCCGGAGCGGACATCAAGGTCGAGCTGGCCGCCAACCCGAGCCACCTGGAGGCGGTCGATCCGATCGTGCTCGGGATGGTGCGGGCCAAGCAGGACCAGATCGATCCGCCCGGCTCCTACCCCTGGCTGTCGATCTTGATCCATGGCGACGCCGCGTTCGCCGGCCAGGGGGTCGTCGCCGAGTGCCTGGCCATGTCCGACATCGTCGGCTACCGGGTCGGCGGGACGATCCACCTGATCATCAACAACCAGATCGGTTTCACCACCTCGCCCCAGTTCGCCCGCTCCTCGCCCTACTGCACCGACATGGCGAAGATGCTCCAGTCGCCGATCTTCCACGTCAACGGCGACGATCCGGAGGCCTGCGTCCGCGTCGCCGCTCTCGCCTTCGAGTACCGGCAGCGGTTCCACAAGGACGTCGTCATCGACATGGTCTCCTACCGCCGGCAGGGCCACAACGAGGGGGACGACCCGAGCTACACCCAGCCGCTCATGTACAAGGCCATCGGTGAGCGGCGCAGCGTGCGCAAGCTGTTCGTCGAGGCCCTCGTCAAGCGGGGCGAGCTGACGCTCGACGAGGCCGAGGAGACGCTGGCCGACTTCCACCGCCGCCTGCAGGTCGCCCTGGACGAGACCCGCCAGAGCGCGCCGGCCCCGACGCGAGCGGCCAAGCCGCCCGCCCCGCAGGGCGTGCTGCCCCACGTCGTGACCGGGGTCGACCGCGCCGTGCTGGATGAGGTGTTCGACCACCTCACGGCTTACCCGCCTGGCTTCAGCCCCCATCCGAAGCTGGTCAAGCAGTTCGAGACGAGGGCCAAGCTGTACCACGAGGGCGGCGAGGTCGAGTGGGCGACCGCGGAGGCGCTGGCCTTCGGCTCGCTGGCCCTCGAGGGCACGGACATCCGCCTGGCCGGCGAAGACAGCCGCCGGGGCACGTTCAGCCAGCGCCACGCCACGCTGATCGACTACGAGACCGAGCGGGCCTGGACGCCGCTCAACGACCTGCCCGGCGCCACGGGCAAGTTCCGGGTCTACGACTCACTGCTCTCGGAGTACGCCGCGATGGGCTTCGAGTACGGCTACTCGGTCGCCAACAAGGACGCGCTCGTGCTCTGGGAGGCGCAGTTCGGCGACTTCGTCAACGGCGCCCAGATCGTCATCGACCAGTACCTCGTGGCCGCCGAGGACAAGTGGGGCCAGACCTCAGGCCTCGTCCTGCTGCTGCCCCACGGCTTCGAGGGCCAGGGTCCCGAGCACTCGAGCGCCCGCATCGAGCGCTTCCTCACCCTTGCCGCCGAGGACAACATCCAGGTCTGCAACGCCACGACCGCGGCGCAGTACTTCCACCTGTTGCGGCGTCAGATCCGTCGCGACGTCCGCAAGCCGCTGATCCAGTTCACGCCGAAGCGGCCGCTGCGCATGAAGGAGACCCGGTCGCCGATCGAGGACCTCACCCACGGATCGTTCCAGGAGGTGCTCGACGACCCGGCGGTCACCGATCCAGACGCGGTGCGCCGCCTGGTCTTCTGCTCCGGCAAGGTGGCCTACGACGCCATCGCCGAGCGGGACAAGCGCCAAGCCCCTGTCGCGATCATCCGGGTCGAGCAGCTGTTCCCCTTCCCGCAGGAGCAGATGTTGGAGATCCTCGCCCGCTATTCGGGCACCAAGGACGTCGTCTGGCTGCAAGAGGAGCCCGAGAACATGGGCGGCTGGGCGTACGTCGAGCATCGGATGTTCCGGATCAAGTACCAGGGCTACGAGCTGCGCCATGTGACCCGGGTGGAGTCCGGCAGCCCGGCCACCGGCTCGGGGACGATCCACGAGCAGGAGCTGGCGGACCTGATGGAGGACGCCTTCAGCGGGCTCTGACCCGTTGGGGGAGCTGACACAGCCAGGATGGGGGCGGCGACCCGGGCGGTCAGTCGCCGCCCCCATCCTCGCCGTGCCCACCCTGGTGGTCCCGG
>JBKPRL010000061.1:0-5598 GCA_046734535.1 bacterium
GCCCGAGCACGATGCGCAGGCGTTGCGGCGATCGAAGAACCGCGCCCCACACGCCGTGCACTCCTGCGCCTCGAGGTGGGGCTCTCCCTCCAGCACCAGGTAGCTCACCACCGGCACCGGCGCCGTGCCCCTCGCCGTCTCGGATGCGCTCGACATGGCCCGCACCGTAGTGGCCTCGAGCGACGGGAGCCCGGTGAACCGAGAGGCGTCCGGTGGCCCGGCCGGTGACCCAGAATGCGGCATGGACCTGGCCAGCAGGATCGGGCTCGGGACCGCGCCGCTCGGGTCGACGGAGGACGGGCCGCTGTGGTGGGGGCCGCAGGATCGCTCGACCGCGGTCGCCACGGTCCGAGCCGCCCTGGACGCGGGGATCACCTGGATCGACACCGCCCCGTTCTACGGGTGGGGTCGGGCCGAGGAGATCGTCGGCGAGGCCGTACGTGGACGTCGCGACGAGGTCATGATCCTGACCAAGTGCGGCACGGTCCGCCGTCCCGACGGTTCGTGGGGCGACGACGGCTCACCCCAGGCGATCCGGGCGGACCTCGAGGCCAGCCTGACCCGCCTCGGCACGGACCGGGTCGACGTGCTCCAGCTGCACGACCCGGACCCGGAGGTCCCGGTCGAGGTGTCGGTCGGCGCGATGGCCGGCCTGGTGGCCGCAGGCAAGGCGCGCCACGTCGGTCTCTCCAACCACCGCGTCGACCTGCTGGAGCGGGGCGCGGCCGTGGCGCCCATCGCGGCCGTCCAGCACCAGTGGTCGATCCTCCACCACCCGCCGGAGGCCGACGCCGCCAGGCGGTGGTGCGAGGGGCGGGACGCCCGCTTCCTCGCGTGGTCGCCGCTCGCCTCCGGGTTCCTCGTCGACGGCTTCGATCCCGAGGACACCGCGGCCGGTGACCTCCGGCGACGGTTGCCGTGGGCGACCGGCGACGGCGCCCGCCGGCTGGCCGAGGTCAGGGCCGAAGCCGCGGCGGCCGGACGATCCCTGCGGGCCCACGCGCTGGCATGGGCGGCGGCGACGTCCTATCCCATCGTCGGCGCCCGCACGCCGGCCGAGGCGCGGGCGCTCGCCGTGCCTCGCTCCTGACGGTCGGCGGCCGCCGCGCTCAGCGCACGGCGTGGGTGTTGTCGGGGTGCGCGTAGGCGGCCTCCATCGCCGTCGGCCGGTCGACCCGGAGCAACGCGATCTCGGTACCGCTGGGATCACGGAGGACGGCGGCCGGACCCTCGGGCGTGCCGAACCCTTGTGCCTCGACCGTCCACCCCCGTCCGGCCACCGCCGCGATCACGCCATCCAGGTCGTCGACGGCGTAGATGGGCAGCACCGAGCCCGTCGGCCGATGATCGGCCAGCAGCACCGTCGGGCGGGGGCCGAGATCGATGGCGGCGACGTCGGCGCCGAAGTGCTGGAACCGCCACCGCAGCCGAGCCCCCGGCACCAGCAACCAGGACTCGACGTCCCGGCCGGTGTCCGACGAGCCGACGTAGAGGTAGCGCAGCTCCATCGGAGCCGAGCGTAGGTGGGCGCTCCACCCCTTCCGCCCGGGACAGCGCTTGGACGTACGCTCGGATCATGGGCGCAGACCACGCGCCACCCGGAACGCCGCGCAGAGGCGAATCGTCCGATCCGTTCCGGCTGCAACGGTTCGTCGTTGCGCAGGAGGGCGTCTACCAGCGCGCGCTCGGCGAGCTCCACGCGGGCCGGAAGCGCACCCACTGGATCTGGTTCGTCTTCCCGCAGCTGGCCGGCCTCGGGTCGAGCGCCATGTCGCAGGAGTACGCCATCTCCTCGCTCGACGAGGCGGTCGCCTACCGCGCCCTCCCACTGCTCGGGCCGGGCCTGGTGGAGTGCGTCGAGGCGGTGCTCGCCGCGGCGGGGACGGTCGAGGACGTGCTCGGTCCCGACGCGGTCAAGCTCCGTTCGTCCTTGACCCTCTTCGCGCGGGCCGACCCCGACTCGCCGGTCTTCCGCGACGCGCTCGAGCAGTGCTTCGCCGGCCGGGCCGACCAGCGCACGCTGGAGCTCCTCGCCGCCCGCGGCCCGGCCCGACCGGCGTAACCTGCGGCCGTGGCGACGTTCGAGACCGTGAGGGTGGCCGCGGTGCAGGCCACCCCGGTGATCCTCGACGCCGAGGCGACCGTGGACAAGGCGATCGACCTGTTGGGGGCGGCCGCGGACGACGGGGCCACGCTGGTCGTCTTCCCCGAGTGCTTCGTCTCGCTCTACCCGAGCGGCGCGTGGGCGGCGCAGGCGGCCTCGTGGTCCTCGGCCGCAGGTGCGCTGTGGGAGCGGCTGTGGGCCTCCAGCGTCGATGTCGACGGGCCCTTGGTCGACCGCCTGACCAAGGCCTGCGCCGACCGCGGCGTCCACCTCGCCATCGGGGTCAACGAGCGCGAGGACCGGCGGCCCGGCTCGCTGTACAACACGCTGCTGGTCATCGGTCCCGACGGCGTGCTGCATCGCCACCGCAAGCTCATGCCGACGATGCACGAGCGGGTCTTCCACGCGGTCGGCGCGGGCGACGACCTCGACGTGGTCGAGCTGGCCGGCTCGGTCCGGGTGGGCGGGCTCATCTGCTGGGAGAACCGCATGCCCCTGGCCCGCTGGCGGGTGTACGAGGGCGGTCCGCAGATCTGGCTGGCGCCCACCGCGGACGACAGCGACGGATGGCTCGCCTCCATGCGCCACATCGCGATCGAGGCCGGGGCCTTCGTGGTCAGCGTCCCCCAGCTCATCCCGGCGGCGGCCTTCCCCGACGACTTCCCGCTCCCGCTCCCAGAAGGCGTCAGCGTGTTCGGTCGGGGCGGGGCGTGCATCGCGTCGCCGAACGGGAACCTCATCGCCGGCCCGCTGTACGACGCCGAGGGGATCGTCGTCGCGGACTGCGACCTGCGCGAGGCGTTGCGGGCCAAGCGCTACTTCGACGTCGCCGGCCACTACAGCCGGCGCGAGATCCTCGCGCCGACGCCTCGCTCCTCCTGACCCATGGAGCGCAACCGTCGCGACGAGGATCAACGGGTCGAGCAGCCCGAAGCACGCACCGAGGACGACTGGCGGGCGAGGCTCACGGCCGAGGAGTACGCCGTCCTGAGGGAGGCGGCGACCGAGCGCCCGTGGTCCGGCCCGCTGTTGGACGAGGACCGTGACGGCCTCTACCGGTGTGCGGCCTGCGGTGCCGAGCTGTTCAAGAGCGGCACGAAGTTCGACTCCGGCTGCGGTTGGCCGAGCTTCTACGACTGCGTCGAGCCGTCCGCCGTGAGCCTCCGGCGTGACACCAGCATGGGTGACGACCGCACGGAGGTGCGCTGCGCCCGCTGCGACTCCCACCTCGGCCACGTCTTCCCCGACGGGTTCGGCACCCCGACCGGCAACCGCTACTGCATGAACTCGGTGGCGCTCCGCTTCACGCCGGACTGACGACGGGCGGCTCGGCGTCCGGATGGGAGCGGCGGACCACGACCGCCGCGGCGCCGAGCTCCTCGTCGACCCGGAACGACGCCGGCCGGACGGCCGCGGCGCGCCCAGTGACCCCGGCGCTGACGAGGTGCCCCAGAGCTCGCTCGAGTTGCCGGTACGCGGCCTCGACCGTCGCCGCCTCGGGTGAGGTGGCGTCGATCCCCGCCGCGCCGAGGTGCGAGATCACCGACCCCGCCGCGAGATGGTCCTCGACGGCCCACCGGATCGACCCGTCCGGGCGCGGCTCGCCTGCCGCCACGACCGCGATCGTGATGCGGCGGGCGAGGCGCTCCTGCAGCGCCAGCAGCCAGCGCGCCGCAGCCGCCGATGTCCGCACGTCGGTCTCGATGACCGCGCCCGCAGACCCGGGCGCGAGCTCGGGTGGCGGCAGCTCGAGCGGAGGCGGTATGGCGTCGACCCACACGACGACGTCCGCATCGGCACCGATGGCATCGAGGCCGGCCCGGCCCCAGTCGAACCGCACCTGGTACGCCGCCTGCTCGATGGTCACCCGGCCGTTGTACCTCGTGGCGTGAACCCCGTCCTGCGCACCGCGCGACACTCGGGGGCGGAGGGAGGAGCGCACCATGATGGTCTTGAAGGCGGACGATCCCCTCGCCCTGGCCGCCACCGAGGCCGTCCAGACGGGCGACCTGGAGGCACTCGGGCGGCTGCTGGCCGAGCACCCCGGCCTGGCCACGGCCTTCATCGGCGACCACCCCGAGGGCATGTCCCGCACGTTGCTCCATGCGGCCACCGACTGGCCCGGTCACTACCCGAACAACGTGGCCACCGTGCGGGTCCTGCTCGACGCCGGCGCGGACGTCGACGCCCGGTTCACCGGTCCTCACACCGAGACGCCGCTGCACTGGACGGCCAGCAGCAACGACGTCGAGGTCTTGGACGTCCTGCTCGACGCCGGGGCGGACATCGAGGCGAGGGGGGCCGTGATCGCCGGCGGCACGCCCGTCGCCGACGCGACGGCGTTCGGCCAATGGGACGCGGCGCGACGGCTGATCGAGCGCGGCGCCCGCTCCAACCTGTTCGAGTCGGCCGCGCTCGGACTGCTCGACCGGGTCGAGGCTGAGCTGGCCGCCGACCCCCCGCCCGAGCCCGAGCACATCAACGGCGCGTTCTGGGGCGCATGCCACGGGGGGCAGCTCGCCGCCGCGCAACGCCTGCTCGTGGCGGGTGCGGACGTCAGCTGGGTTGCACCATGGGACGGGCTCACGCCACTGGATGCGGCGCGCCGCAGCGCATCCGACGGGGTGGCCACGTGGCAGGACGTGGCCGGCTGGCTCGTCAGCCAGGGTGCCCGGCCCGCCGACGAGGTCACCTGACCGAAGACCTGACCGGGTCCGCCCGAAGTGCGACGTAAACGCGCTACTTGTGACGCGTTTCGTGCACAGATCGGCCGGCGAGGCCGGCGCCGGCCCTGTGGCCCCTGCCCATCGCCGAGGCGTGTTCAGCCGCGGATCATCTCCGCCATCTTCTCGTGGTAGTGCGCGATCTTGAACTCGCGCGACGAGAGGATGTTCCGCGTGTACGCGCTGGAGCGCTTGGTCCGGGCGAGCTGCTGGTAGATGTCGATGTCCTCGCCGACGACCACCTTCAAGTGCTCCCAGTGCCGCAGCATGCGCTCCCGGTACTCGACGTACTCGGGGTCGGCGTCGTCGCCCGAGTACGCCAGCTCGTAGCACAGGAAGCGGGTCCGGTCGACGTCGATCGGGATCGGGTTGAAGACCTGGATGTGCTCGGGGTTGCAGTTGAACACCGTGTTGGGGAACACGACGTAATGACAGATGGCGTAGCGGTGGTGGTCCCAGGTCTCGGCCAGCTCCTCGCGGTACTGCTGGCGGGGAACGAAGCACATGTAGTTGTGATCGTTGACCACGTGGAACGTGGTGTCCTTGGCCGACTTCGTCCAGGCGGCGCCGACGTGGTGCAACTCGGCGGTGTGGTAGATCTCGTTGAAGCCGTCGACGTTCGCCTTGTAGCTCACCGGCACGTCCCACTCGAGCACTTCGAGCAGGACCATGTCCTCCATGCGGTAGCGACCGAGGTCGTCCATGATGTCGCCGCCGATCCAGTCGCGCAGCGACGTCTTCGCCTCGGGTCCCTCCAGGTTGACCCAGATC
>JBKPRL010000062.1:0-5615 GCA_046734535.1 bacterium
CCTCCGTCCGCAGCGAGGAGACCAGCTCGGCGGCCTCATCCACGAGAACGTGCACGTCGCATGAGGTGACAGGATTGCCGGCACCCACAGGCTCGTTTCACCTCGGACCCTGCTGCGCTGGCACGCTCAGCTGAGTGCCCGCCGCTGGACCTACCCTTGGGTCAGGTCCGTACCCGCACCGTGCGCGACCATGGCCACGCCACGCTGGCCCTGCGTCCCCGCCGGGCCCGCTGCCACAACTGCCGGGCACCCACGTGCTGCTTCCCGCCGCGTAGCCCCAGCTGGGATTCTCTCGGGCCATCCGCAGCGCCGGCGATGATCAGCGCGGTGTCGGCCCATCCGGATCAGCTGGACCCGCAGCCGGGTGCCCGGCCAGTCCTCCCACCAGAACGCCACCATGGCGACGAGTGGCAGCGAGTAGGTGACGAGCGGGCCGATCACCCGGGTCGACCCGTCGCCGCCGATGCTGATGGTGAGGGCCACCGCGATGGGTACAACGAGCAGCAACCCGAGCAGGCCGAGCGCCGGCTGCGACGGCTCGGCGGGCCACAGCGACTCCCGCGGCGCCGAGATCGGCGGCCGCGCCGAGAGCTCTCGCCACCGAGTCGGATGCCGTCGACTCGACGAACGTCATGCCCCGGCGGCGGCTGGATCCATCACCATCTCCGGCGCCATCGGCAGGGTGCGCATCCGGCGGTCGGTCGCGTGGAAGACAGCGTTGGCGATGGCGGCGGCGACGCCGACCTGGCCGATCTCCCCCACACCTTTGGCGCCGAGCGGTCCGACCAAATCGTCGTGCACGTCGACGAAGTCGACGGTGACGTCGGGGGCGTCGGCATTGACCGGGACGAGGTACTCCGCCAGGTTCGTCGCGGCCCAGCGGCCGGATCGCGAGTCCATGTGGTTGCCCTCCAGGAGGGCCTGGCTCATCCCCCAGAGCATGCCGCCCATCAGCTGGCTGCGGGCCAGCAGCGGGTTGAGCACCCGTCCGGGCGCGAACGCGCCACCCAGCCGGCGAACGCGGACGAGCCCGAGTTCTGGGTCGACGGCGACCTCGGCGAACTGCGCACCGAAGGTGAGCAGCCCGTGCGGCGTGTCGTACGGCGGTGGGCGCCACGTGCCGATCGCCTCGGCGTCGGACATGTGATTGCGGGCGAGCAGCCCACGGTACGTGTCACCCTCGTCCGGTCGCTCGGACGCGGTCAGGCGTCCGTTCGCGACCGTGACCGAGGTGGGGCTGGCCCCGTACAGCGGCGATTTCTCGTCGCTGACCGCCAGCGCGATGAGCTGCTCGCGCAGCGCGGTGCCCGCGGCGTGGACGGCGGAGCTGACCATGCCGGCGCCGGCTGAACCCACCGCCGCCGTGCTGTTGGGCAGGTCGGTGTCGCCGGCTTGGAAATCCACGTCGCGGAGCGCGACGCCGAGCGCGTCGGCGCCGACCTGGGTGCCCATGGTGAGCACTCCGGTGCCGAACTCCTGCGTCGAGGTCTGCACGATTGCACTGCCGTCGGCGAGGATGCGGGCCCGGGCGCGCTGCGGCGGCATGAAGAACGCGATGGGGTACGCCGCGGCCGCCATCCCGGTGCCGATCAGCCAGTCGCCGTCGCGGGTCGTGCGCGGCGC
The DNA here is from genome assembly GCA_046734535.1 of bacterium. Taxonomy (GTDB): domain Bacteria; phylum Actinomycetota; class Acidimicrobiia; order Acidimicrobiales; family Ilumatobacteraceae; genus DASTFY01. The sequence goes on from JBKPRL010000062.1 coordinate 1,624, forward strand.
AGGGTTCCGCTGGGACCAGCCGAATCGCTCGGCGCCCAGGCGAAGGCACTCCATCAGCCCGTCGCTGGACCACGGGTGGCCGAATGGGTCGACGGGTGTGTGATTGCGCAGCCGCAGCTCGACCGGGTCGATCTGCAGCAGGTAGGCGAGCTCGTCCATCGCCGTTTCGAGAGTGAAGACACCGAGCGACTCGCCCGGGCCGCGGGTGAACGTCGGGGTCATGGTGTTGCCCTTGATGAGCCGGTGCACGCCGAGGTAGTTGTCGCAGGAGTAGAGCTGCGAGGAGACGCCGGTCGCGGGCTCGGCCCAGTCGTCGAACGGTGAGGTGGTCGAGAGCTTCTCGTGCCGGATCGCGGTCAGCCGTCCGGCCCGCGTGGCCCCGAGCGTGATCGCCTGCTCCTGCTCCTCGCGGTGGCCGTTGGATGTGAACATCTGCGGTCGGGTGAGCATGAGCTTGACGGGCCGGCCGACGTGGCGTGCGGCCATCGCGGTGAGAGTCACGTTGGGCCAGACCATCGCCTTGGCGCCGAACCCGCCGCCGACGAAGCGTGTGATGACCCGGACGTGGGCGATCGGCAGACCCAGCAGCCCGGCCACCGTCTGCTGGGTGGCCCGGATGCCCTGCGTCGACTCGTAGAGCGTGAGGTTGCCGCCGTCCCAGACGGCGACCGTCGACGGGGCCTCGAGCGGGTTGTGGTGGTTGGCCGCCATCCGATAGCCGGCCTCGACCCGCACGTCGGCCTGGGCCAGCCCCGCGTCGACGTCCCCGCGCTCGTTCCGGGCAGGCATCAGCCCGCCGAGGAGCCGTTTCGCCTCGTAGGCCAGGCCGCGGCCCTGGTCGATCGACGTGACCGACGCGGTGGTCTCGTACGAGACGCGCACCAGCGAGGCGGCGTACTGCGCCTGCTCATACCGCTCCGCGACGACGAGGGCCACGGGTTGCCCGGCGTAGTGGACCACGTCGTCCTGCACCGGGAAGAAGCTCTCGCCCGGCGCCGCGAAACCGACCAGAGACGGCAGCAGGTGAGGCTCTGCGGCGATCTTCGGTAGGTCCTGATGTGTGAGTACGGCCAGGACACCTTCGCCGGCGCGCGCCGCGTCCGCGTCGATCGCGTCGACGCGGCCGCTGGCGATCGTTGCGCCCACGATTGCCAGGTACGCCATCCCCGGCACGGCGATCTCGGCCGAGTAGCGGGCGGCACCGGTGACCTTGGCCGGGCCGTCGACCCGCGTGACGGGTGTGCCGACTGCAGTCATGGCCGGACTCCGTTCAGGCTGTGGGTGAGGCCGCGTACGACGGCCCGCTGCGTGAGCTCGACCTTGAACGCGTTGTGCTCGCGCACGTCGGCGTCCTCGAGTTCAGCGGCGGCCGCGCGCCGGAACGCCTCAGCATTCGCCGGGCCACCGAGGAGCGCAGCCTCCGCGCGGCGGGCCCGCCACGGCTTGGTGCCGACGCCGCCCAGAGCGAGGCGCACGCCCGTCACCAGGCCGTCGTCCACCTCGATTGCCGCCGCGACGGACACGAGCGCGAATTCGTACGACTGCCGGTCGCGGAACTTGAGGTAAATCGAGCGTTCGGCGAGCGGTACACCGGGAACATCGATGCCGACGATCAGCTCGCCCGGCACTATCGGGTGCTCCACCTCGGGCGTATCGCCCGGAAGCAGAAAGAAGTCGTCGATCGGCAGCGAGCGCTCACCACCCGGCCCCACCGTCTGGACGACGGCGTCGAACGCTACAAGCACGACCGAAACGTCCGAGGGATGCGTGGCGATGCAGTGCTCGCTCGTGCCGAGGATCGCGTGACCTCGGTTGAAACCTTCGAGCGCCGCACAACCCGATCCCGGTTCGCGCTTGTTGCAGGGCGACACGCCGTCGCGCAGGTACGCGCAGCGGGTGCGCTGGCGCAGGTTGCCGCCCATCGAGGCCATGTTCCGCAGCTGCTCCGATGCGCTCAGCAGCAACGCCCGGGAGATGGCCGGGTACCGCTGGACGACGCTCGGCGTACGGGCCACGTCGCTCATCCGCGCGAGCGCGCCAATGTGCAGGCCGCCGTCGGCCCGATCCTCCACAGCGGTCAGCGGCAGGTCGTTGATGTCGACGAGATGGTCGGAGTGAGAGATGCCGGCGCGGATCAGATCCACCTCGGTGGTCCCACCGGCAAGGAACGCGCTCGCCGGATGCGCCGCCGCCAGCGCGAGCGCGTCGTCGGTGTCGGCCGCCCGACTGTAGGTCAGCGGTCTCATGCCCCACCGCCCACCCCGTCGCGGACCTGTCGGATCGCGGCCCGAATGTTCGGATAGGCCGCGCAGCGGCAGATGTTGCCGCTCATGAACTCGCGGATGTCCGCCTCGGTGGCGGCGTGGCCCTCCTCGATCAGCTTGACCGCGGACATGATCTGCCCCGGAGTGCAGTAGCCACACTGGAATGCATCGTGCTGGATGAACGCCCGCTGCATCGGATGCAACTCATCGCCGTCGGCGAGCCCCTCAATCGTCACGATCTCGTGCCCGGACGCCGCGATCGCCAGCGTGAGGCAGGCGAGCACGCGCCGGCCGTCGACCCACACCGTGCAGGCCCCGCACGTGCCCTGATCACAGCCCTTCTTGCTGCCGGTGAGATCGAGGTGTTCGCGCAACGCGTCCAGCAGGCTGACGCGCGGCTCGAGTTCGACGGTGTGCTGTCGGCCGTTGACCTCGAGCGGCACCGGGACGCACGCTGGGCCTACGACGGCGAGACGGGGCTCGACAAGTGTCATGGCGCCGCTTCCTTCATGGCCGACTGGTTTGACTCCAGAGTCCCACCGCCGAGCGCGCGTTCGCATCCGTGGGATGCCCGGGACCCCGGGTTCCCGCGGGGAACTGGCCCGGAGACGGACGATATGCCGGGCAACGCGCCCGAGCGCCTGGGTCGAATCACAGCGCGTCCGCGAGCGGTCCGAGGGCCAGTGCGGCGACGAACGACAGCAGCGAGGTCAGGATCGCCACGCCGGTTGTCAGCCCGAGGAACGCAGGCGTGTAGGTCTGCACGGTGCCGCCGTTCGGCTCGGCTCGGGTCCGCTGCCGCGCGATCGCGCCGGCGAGCGCCAGCACGAACACCATCGGCAGGTCGGGTTCTCGCGGGCCATCCGCTCGATCAGCGCGGCGATCGTGTCGTCGAGGGGTGGACGACCGCCACGGTTCGGGTAGGTCCACTTCTTGGCCACCAGGCGGCGGTGCCACCGCAGGACCGTGGCCGCGGTGACCAGGCGATGATCGCGCAGCACGGCGGGTAGGCGTCGGATCAGCGCGGCGAACGCGGCTCGGTCGGCCCAGTCCAGTCGCGGCCTCGGGTTGGTTCTGCGCAGTACGGCGACCTCGTGGCGCAGGACGAGCAGCTCGATGTCCTTGGACGACGAGGTGCGTGCCAGCAGCAAAAGCCAGCCGAGAAGCCGGTCGAAGATCAGGTAGACGAGACGTAGCGACACAGCCATGATCATGCCGATCGCTGGGAACGCCAACGCTGCAGGTCACGGGCTCAGGCCGACTTCTGGAACCCCACAAGACCGATCCGCGGGAGACCGCGGCGTGATCACGGCTACGCACGCGGGTACTGCTCGACGCGGCCAGCATCCAGTATCAACCAGCAATTCAATAGCAACAGGAGGGGCCGGAGCTTTCCGCTCCGGCCCCTCCTCGTGTCGCATTCGTCAGTGGGCGGCCTGGAAGGCGTCCACCACCGTCTTCGAGATCCGGCCGCGGTCGGAGACCTGGTGGCCGTTCTGCCGGGCCCACGCCCGGATCGCCGCGGTCTGCTCCCGGTCCAGCGGCTGCGGCCGCCGACCCGAGCTCGCGGTCATCTTCGGTGCCCGGCGCCCGGCCGCCGCGCTGGCTCCGCCGCTCTTGCGGGCCGCCGCGACAAACGATGCCAGCGACTCGCGCAGCCGGGCGGCGTTGTCCTCGGACAGGTCAATCTCATAGGCCCGGCCGTCGATTGCGAATGAGACCGTGCCC